>NZ_SMKH01000242.1 GCF_004348515.1 Actinomadura sp. KC345
CGGTGGAGGGGCGTAGATGCCCGGCGAAGCGGCCGATCAGCGCGCGGGTGACGACGGGCGCCAGAAGGGATTCGCCGCGCGCGACGGTGCGTACCGCGTTGATCAGTTCGGGGGGTGAGGCGTCCTTCAGCATGAAGCCGCTGGCGCCTGCGCGCAGAGCCTCGTACACGTACCCGTCGACGTTGAAGGTCGTGACGACAAGGATCTTCACCGGGCTGGAGGATTCGGGGCCCGCCAGGCGGCGGGTGGCCTCGATTCCGTCGAGCAGGGGCATGCGGATGTCCATGACGACGACGTCCGGGTTCAGTTCCTCCGTTCTCCGGACCGCCGCTCGGCCGTCCCCGGCCTCGCCCACGACCTCCATGTCGGGCTGGGAGGACAGGATCGTGACGAAGCCGGCGCGCACCAGGGCCTGGTCCTCGCAGACCAGTACCTTGATCGGAGCAGGGGGGACGCTCACGCGGTACCTCCCGCGGGGATGCGTGCGTGCACGTGGAACCCGCCGTCCGGACCGGGCCCCGCCGTGAACTCGCCGCCCAGCATCTCCACCCGTTCTCGCAGCCCGGCCAAGCCGCGGCCTCCCGAGACGTCCGGGCCGCCGTCGCGGAGGGCGGAGGACGCGGGCGCCCCGCCGGGCGTCCCAGCGGTGGTGACCTCGACGTCGGTCCAGTCGGGAGTGTGCGCGAGCCGCACCAGTGTCCTCCGCCCGGCGGCGTACTTCACGGCGTTGGTCAGCGATTCCTGCACGACGCGGTACGCCGTGAGCTGGGCGCCTATGGCCATGTCCTCCTGCTCCCCGTCCTCGACCAGCTCGATCGGCTGGCCGGCCGTTCTTATCTGCTCCACCAGATCAGGCACCCGGCCCGGCATCGGTGTCAGGTCCGAGGGCGCCGACTCGCCGGTCGCCTCAAGCACGCCGAGCAGGAATCGGAGTTCGGCCAGCGCGCGGCGGCCGGTGCCGTTGATCGCGCCGAGGGCCTCGGTGACGCTCTCCGGCGACTCGGTGAGGTACTGCGCTGCTCCGGACTGCACCACCATCGCGGTCACATGGTGGGTCACCACGTCGTGCAACTCCCGGGCCAGGCGGCTGCGTTCCGCGGCGATCGCGGCCTGAGCGAACAGGTACCGTCGCTCGGCCTCGCGCGCCTTTCGCCCGCGGACCATGGCACCCAGCCCGAACGCCACCCCCAGGACGATGTAGAAGAGCAGGTAGTCGGTCAAGCCGGCAGGTGAGCCCAGCTCGTGCAATGCGATGGCGAAGACCAGGTAACCGGCCGTCGCCACTGCCGCCACGACCCGCCGGAGGCGGTTTTGATGGGCGCCCGCGGAGTACAGCGCGATGTACAGCCCCAGGCTGCCGAAGCTCGGCGGGCAGCCCAGGCACGCGTACACCGCGAAAGAGGTCCCCGCCAACGCCAGGCAGGCGGCCGGCCAACGGGTACGCACCGCCATCGGCAGGGTCATCCCCAGCGTCAGCAGCACGCTCGCGACGGAGGCGGGGCGGGTGGGAAGGTCTCCGAACTGCGGCGCGACCTGCGACAGCGGCGCCGCGAACGACAGCAGCGTGAAAACGAGCGCGAGTTCACCGTCCCTGGTGGCGGTAGAGCGTGAGCTCCACCAGCACCACAGCGAACGGAGCCGAACGGTTGCGGCGGCTACCAGCCGCGCACGTGCGAAGGCACCGCCGTCTCGCATGTTCGATTCCGCCCTGGCCCGGGAGGGCTGCGTCCCGGGACGGACGGCTCCCGGCCGTTCAGTGCGGAGGACGTGATCCGTCGGTGCAGGCGATGCCGGGCCCGATGGTTCATGACCTGCCTGGTCTTCCATCATCATTCACGATCCGGTAGGTACGAGCGCCGAGTGGTACGAGAAACGGGATGTGGTCGGCGGCTCACTCCCATTCGGTACGCCCGTCCGGCATCCGCACCACGCGGCACCGCACTGCCGAACGGACTCGCACAGTGAACGTAGCGTCCCGTGCCGGCTTCGGCGTCCTCCCAGAAGAGGGCGGCGGGTAGCTCGCTCGGGGGACCCGCGGACGCGGCAAGTGCTTACTCGCTGGTGACTACCCACCGTGTTCGCCGGCCGTAGCTTCTCGGTGTCGAGAGCGGCGGCCACCCGCAGCGAGCGGGGGCCCTTGAGGAGGAAGCTATGACATCCAGCGACCAGCAGTCACCGCGACCGGCCGGTGCCGGTGTCCACCCGACCGGCTCTACCGAGAAGGACGCCGGGCGCCCCCCGCGGTGGGCGGCGTCAGCGTGGGTTCGCCTGCCGGTGCTGTTCGTGCTGATGCTGGTCGTGACCTCGATCATCAGTGCCATCAACGGCGCCGCCGACGCCACTCCGCTGACCGCCCTGATCGCCGGGGTGGCCTGTGGCGGGCTCGCCCTGGCCGGTTATGTCTGGGCGGTGCGTTACCTGGAGGGCCGCCGCCCGCTCGGGGAGCTGGCCCCCGCACAGGCCCGGCATGGACTGCTCCGGGGCGCCCTCCTCGGCCTGGGCCTGTTCACGGTCACCATCGCGCTCGTCGCGTTGTTCGGCGGCTACAGCGTCCACGGCTGGGGCTCGATCGGCGGCGCGCTGACCACGCTGGGGGTCATGGCCGGTGTCGCGGTCGTCGAGGAACTGGCCTTCCGCGGCGTGCTGTTCCGGGTGCTGGAGGAAAAGACCGGGACGTGGGGCGCCCTGGCCGTCTCAGCGTTCTTCTTCGGCGGCCTGCACCTGGTCAACGAGGACGCGACGATCTGGGGAGCCCTGGCCATCGCCATCGAGGCCGGGCTCATGCTCGGCGCGATCTATGCCGCCACCCGCTCGCTGTGGTTGCCGATCGGCGTGCACCTGGCTTGGAACGTGGCCGAGCAGGGCATCTTCGGCACCAGCGTCTCCGGCTCGGGAACCGGCGCCGGCGGCCTGCTGGACGCTTCCGTCGGCGGCCCCCCGGCATTGACCGGCGGTGCCTTCGGCCCCGAGGCCAGCATCTTCGCCATCCTGGTGTGCATCGTGCCCACCGTTTTGTTCCTGCGTGTCGCCAAGCGGCGCAACCGGATCCACACCCGCGCCGAACTGGCCCGGGCAAAGCGGCACTGACGTCGGCCGCACCATCGAGAACCGGCGAGTCCAGGGGCGTGCAGCCAGGCTGCACGCCCCCGCACGTTCCCGCCATCGGAGCCGGTCCGGGCGCAGCGGTCCGCCGACGTCGTAGGAGTTGATCTCGCCGGCGGCCGCGCGGGACGTCGGTGACATGACACACCCGGCCCGACTTGCTTAACTATGGACGATCTTGTCGCTACTGTCGTATGCCAGCGTCGGCGAAGCGGTCACCGGAGGTAGCGATGAGGTCCGGACGGTGGATGCTCATCGCCTGGCTGATCATAGGAGCGCTCGCCGCGGGACAGCGCCACTACTACACCCAATTCGACGGCAGCTGCGCCAGAATCGCCACGATCGGAATCACCTTGGCCTCTGGACCGCTCAACTACATCGGTCTCAATCCCACCGCCGCCTGCAATGTTCCCCAGCCGAGCAAATGACAATGTCGGGCTCTAAGAGCGCGTCATCGCGAGGCCCCTTGACGGTGCCTTGAGCTTCCCCCCATGCGCGTACACCCGGATGTTCTCCCGGTTTCCGGTCGTGTGCGAGTCAAATGGCGGAGGGCTTCACCATATTGGCGGGGTGTTGTCGGTGAGCGTGAACTCTCGTCAGCTCCGGCGGCGCTTCTGGCGGCGGCGCTTGGAGTCGGGGTGCTGTTGCGGTGGCTTCCTACGGGCGGGCTGTTGCCGGGGATTGCGGCCACGGGAGCTGTTGGGGGTGCGGCCGCGGACGATGCCGATCAGTTCCTCCATGAGGTCGGTCGTCACGGCCTCGAGCCAGGCCAGGCCGATCTGGGACTGAGGAGCGTCGGTCACGGTTCGGTAGGTGAGGTCCTTGCGGTGGTGGAGGCGTGCCAGAGACTGCGGGAGCAGCAGGACGCCGGTTCCCGACGCCACCAACTCGATCGCGCCGACGGTGCTCTCAGGACGGGTGAAGGCAGGTTGCCCGGGGCGGTCGTCCCAGGTCAAGACCTCGTCGAGCGGCTCGAACACGTCGTCGTCGGCGAGATCGGCGAGCTGAACCTCCTCCGCTGCTGCCACCGCGTGATCCTTCGGCACCACGACCACGGTCGTCTCCCGGTACAGCGGGATCACATGGAGGGCCTCGCGGTCGACGGGCAGGCGTACGAACCCCGCGTCCACGCCACCGCTCCGCAGCAGGGGGACGACCTCGGCCGCCGGCATCTGCAGCAGGCGAAGCGGCACATCCCGGACCCGCTCGGCCCACACCCCGGCCCATTTCCCGGGCGTCACGCCCGGCACGTAGGCCAGCCGGAACTCACTATCGGTCACTCGGCCACCCTAGTCACGTCCAGACGATTCCCTTCCGCTGGCTACCCTTGGGGCATGGGCACGTCCAAAGCCAAGACCTCGCAGACCATGAAGTCCGCGACCGCGGCCAAGAAGCTGGAGATCCTGCTGTCGGCAGCACCTGCCGAGTTCCAGGAAGGTCCCGTCTCCCGGGAAGAATTGAACGCGCTCCAAGCCGACCCGCCCTCATGGCTGGCGACCCTGCGCCGTGAGGGCCCCCACCCCCGCCAGGTCGTCGCCGCCAGGCTCCGCATCTCCATCTCGGGTCTGGCCCGCGCCGGCATCACGGGCACCCTCACCACGGCCGAGATCGAGAACCTGAAGGCCGAAAGGCCCGACTGGCTGGAACGCGAGCAAGCCGTCCAAGCCGAAGTCCGCAAGGAGGAACTCCGCCTCAAGCGGCAGCGCGCCAAGGCCTGACTCGCGTGACGCCCCCGTCCGCGCGCACCGCCGCCCCGCTGCGATGGCGAGCGCGAACGAGGAGCCCTCCGTCGCGGCGCGCAGGCTCAAGCCGCACCCGAGGCTGGTGATGAGCATGCCCGGAAGCACTCCGGCCGCGTACCCGTCGCCCGGCTCCACGCCCCACAGTACGGACGATCCTGGCCAACCCGCGCTACACCAGGCGGCAGGTGCGGAACCGTCAGCCTTCCGAGCGTGATCTGATCGATCCGTCCAACGACCCGACCCTCTCGGGCGCAAACCAGGCACCGAGGGGCACTCTGGAATGCCCGAAAACAGCCGGTTATATCCAAACTGTGTGTCCGAGGTCGAACACGAACCTTCTGCCTATATCGCACTTCCCCTGGGCGAAGTGCCACTAGAGAGCTTCAATTGTTGGTGTTACCAGAGTGGTAGGTGGGTGTGGGCGAGAAGGCCGTTGAGCAGGTTGGGCCGGTGCTGGATACGTTTCAGGCGGGTCTTGATGAGCCGCATGAGCTGGTCGATGGTGTGTTTGGCGAGGTTGGCCAGGGATCTCTTCAGGTGTGACCAGATGCCCTCGACGGGGTTGAGTTCTGGTGCGTACGGCGGCAGGTGGAAGACGGTCAGCCAGTCCCGGGCGGCGATGTAGCGGCGCATCCGGGCCGAGCGGTGGGCGTTGAGGTTGTCCCACACCAGGACGATCGGTGCGCCGAGTTGCTGGTGAGCGGCATCCAGCAGGCGGATGTAGTCGCCTTCGTCCAGGCCCTTCTTCTCGTGCTTGCGGCCGTGGTAGGCGTGCGTCCGGTAGATCAGGCGGGGACGCCGGCCGGGTTTGACGGCCACGAGGGCGGCGAGGGAGACACGGTGCGTGCCGCGGGAGGTGACGCGCACCACCGGTGTGCGTCCACGCCGTCCCCAGGTGGTGGCTTTGGGCGGCCTCAGCCCCTGGCCGGCTTCGTCTTCGAAGCAGATCCAGGCGCCCAGGTCCGCCGCGGTCTGCCCACCGTCGGCCACACCTCCGCCCGCCAGTTCTGGACCTGCTGCTCGTCGCGTTCGGTGGCACGGCGGGACGGGGCCTGCACGCTCCACCCGATCCGGTGCAGCAGCACGTCCACACCGGCCGGGGTGTAGGAGACCGCGAACAGCTCCCAGATCACCTCGCCGATCCGCTCGAGCGTCCACCGCTGATCCTCGGTCCAGCCGTGCGCGGCCGGACCCAGCTCCAGCGCCTCCTGCAGGCATGTGAGCTGCTCATCGGTCAGTTTGCACCTGGCGCCGCCGGCGCCCTTGGACACCAGCGCGGCCGTCCCGCCCGCCTGCCAGGCCCGCCGCCACCGGTTCACCGACATCCGCGTCACCCGGAACCGACGCCCGATCTGCGCATCC
Source organism: Actinomadura sp. KC345 (assembly GCF_004348515.1). Lineage (GTDB taxonomy): Bacteria > Actinomycetota > Actinomycetes > Streptosporangiales > Streptosporangiaceae > Spirillospora. Next base: position 6,207 of record NZ_SMKH01000242.1, read on the forward strand.
GACAGCAAGCCCTGCTCGAACAACCCGGCCGCCTCCAGCCGCAGCGACTCCCGCCGCGCCCGCCCCTCGGCGGTCAACCCGCCGCCCTCGCCATACCGCATCCATCACAGGTAACCCACCCCAACCCGACAGACCAGTAACCGACAAGACACGTTCGGTAACTCTAACTATTGAGGCTCTCTAAACACCGCAGCCCTGGTCGACGAGGCTGAGGACTGATCGCCCGTGGCCAGCACAGCGTCTTCTAGGGGAGACCGGGTGATCCGGTGGGCCTCCACGGTCAGCGTCATCGTGTTGGCCGGAATCGCCGCAGTGATCAGCTACAAGCACATGTATCAACTGGTGCTGCGGTACGGGGAAACGTCCTGGACGGCGGCGCTGCTGCCGGTGAGCGTGGACGGGATGATCGCGGTGGTCTCGATGTCGCTGCTGGTCGACTCCCGGCAGGGTCGCCGCAGCGGCATATTGCCGTGGACGTTGCTGGTGCTGGGCAGTACCGCCAGCCTGGCCGCCAATGTCGCCGTCGCCGAGCCATCGGTGGTCGGCCGGCTCATCGCCGCTTGGCCGAGTTGCGCGCTCATCGGTGCATATGAGTTGCTGATGCGGCAAATTAGACATACCGCTGTGGAGGGACTTGTCGAGCACGATAGCACTGACCCAAGAGCTACCTCAGAGAGGGCGCATAGGGTTCATGAACCCGTTCCTGGGGTCTCCGCGCCGACTGGTAGTTCTCCTGAGAATTCTCATCAGGATCTGCGCCTGAACATGGCGTTCTCGGGTGAACGTGTAAGGAAGTCAGCCTCCCGGCCCAGGTCCTCAGGGAAGTCACGCAGAAACCGTTCGATTGAGCTCATGCGCTCATCGGAACCGTCCCAGGAACCAAATGGTGATGACAGGGCGCGAGCACGGCACTCGTCTCTTGTGGAAGGAACGGGCGATGTTGACATCCAGCAACGCGCGTGGTGCTGGGCGGTGGCCAATCGTACGCCGGAGGGAGATCTGCCGCCAGGGAAGGTGATCGGCGGCCAGTTCGGGCGCAGCGAGCGCTGGGGTCGCTTGGTCAAGCAAGCCGGCCGTGCAGGGCGACTCGACGCTGTCGCCTCATAGAAGGTGATGCTGCTCGGTGAACCTCCCCAGGCCTGAGCTTCCCACCTTGGGCGACTCGTTGCCGGAGATCGCTCCGGCCGGTGAGGTGGTCTCTGAACGCTTCGGATGTTGGTGCTCCGTGACGGTCGGGGAGTCTCACATCGAATATTCAGACAGGGAGAGGCCGTGGGAGCGCAGGCGTTGCGCAGAAGGGGCTGGACGGTCACGCCTGCTGGTCCGAGCCGCGCGTGGACGCCAAGGTTGGCCCCGTCCGCAGGGTACTTCAAGGCGCCGATGAGGGCCGTGCTGGGCACGGGCGGAAACGCGGCATACGTTCCGCTGTTCTGCTACAAGTGTAGTTAGAACGATCTCGCGCCGACCGAGACGAGTTGGATGGTTGGTTTCGAGTCACGGCGCAGCAGTTTCGTTGGAGAAGGCGCCGGGACGGACCGATGCACCAGGGGGGTATGTGAGCGCCGAAGGAAGTACGAAGGCCGTGGTCACCGCGCTGGTGGCGAACCTGGGGATCGCGGTCACCAAGTTCGTGGCGTTCGCGCTGACGGGCTCGTCTTCGATGCTGGCCGAGGGGATCCACTCGGTGGCCGATTCCAGCAACCAGGCGCTGCTGCTGATCGGCGGGAAACGTGCGCGGCGGCGCGCCACCGAGGAGCATCCGTTCGGGTATGGGCGAGAACGCTATATCTACGCGTTCATCGTGGCGATCGTGCTGTTCAGCCTGGGCGGGCTGTTCGCGCTCTACGAGGCGTGGCACAAGATCAGTGACCCGCATGGGATCACCGAGTGGCACTGGGTGCCGATCGTGGTGCTGCTGGTGGCGATCGCGTTGGAGTCGATGGCGCTGCGCACGGCGGTCAAGGAGTCCAACCGGGTCCGGGGCAAGGCGGGCTGGGTGCAGTTCGTACGGCGGTCCAAGTCCCCTGAACTCCCGGTGATTCTCCTGGAGGACGCCGGTGCGCTGGCCGGCCTGGTGTTCGCGCTGGTCGGTGTCAGCCTGACCCTGATCACCGGCGACGGTGTCTGGGACGGAATCGGTACGGCAGCGATCGGCGTCCTGCTCACGGCCATCGCGGTCGTGCTGGCCACCGAGGTCAAGAGCCTGCTGATCGGCGAGTCCGCCACCGCCGAGCAGGTGCGCCTGATCCGGGACGCGATCGTGCAGGGGCGGGATGTTCCCTCAGTGATTCATATGCGCACCATGCATCTGGGTCCCGACGAACTCTTGGTGGCCGCGAAGGTCGCCGTGGATCTGCAGGATGACGCCCGGGAGGTCGCCGAGGCCATCAATGATGCCGAAGCCCGGATCCGGGAGGCCGTGCCCATCGCGCGGCTGATCTACCTGGAGCCCGACGTCCTCCGCACAGAGGGGTGAGGCCGGTGTCGCGCAGCCCATCGCGCAGGCCGCTGGGACAGCTGGAGGCTGAGGTGCTCGCCGCGCTGGCGGCGCTGGGCGGGGCGGCCAGGACGGCGGAGCTGGTGGCACGGTTGGATGGCGAACCGGCGTACACGACGGTGAACACCGTCCTGCACCGGTTGCACGAGAAGGGTTTCGTCTCGCGGGCCCGGGTCGGCCGACACTACCTTTACCGGCTCGCCGTGGACGAGTCGGAGCTGGTGGCGGACCGGATGCATGAGCATCTGCGCCACGCGAACGATCCGGTCAATGTGCTGAACCGGTTCGTCCGGACACTCAGCAGTGAGGAGGCACGCCACCTGCGCGAGATGCTCAAGGGCTCGGGGGGCGGCGGGTGAACTGGTTCACCGTTGTGCCGCTGGCGGTCATGCTGGCCTTGAGCGCGGTATTCGGCCTGGTGCCGTTACCGCTGCATCCGTCCTGGTCTGCGCGGCTGCTGGCCACCACCTGCGCGATGACCGTGGTGGCCGCGCTCGGCACCGGGTTCTTCGTGTCGGTCAACTATGCGGCGACGCTGGCGCCTGCCGCCGCCGCGCACGTCCCCGAATGGGCGCTGTTCGGGGACGACAGGCCGGTCCCGGACATGGTGGGGGTCCCGGCGGTGCTGCTGACCGGCGCCGCGTTGCTGATCACTGGCCGGACCGCCGCCGGATGGATGGCCGAACTGCGGACCGCGCGGGTACAGGCGAGGGAACCGCTGGAGACCGACGTTCCGATCGCCGTCGCGGTCCCGGGGCGGCACGGCGGAGTGCTGCTGTCACGGGGATTGCTCCGCGGGTTCACGGCCGACGAACTCCACGTGGTGTTCCAGCATGAATCGTCTCACCTGCGCCACCACCACCACCGCTATACGGCGTCCGGCGCCCTGGCGTCCGCGCTCCTGCCGCCATTGCGGCCGTTGGACGACCGGCTGCGGCTGTCGGTCGAGCGGTGGGCGGACGAAGACGCGGCCGAAGCGGTGGGTGATCGCGCCTTCGTCGCCCACACGATCGCCAAGGCCGCCCTCGCGCACCCGCGCACCACCGGGCCCGCCGCCGCGTTCGCCGAGTCCGGGGTCGTGCAGCGCGTCGAGGCGCTGCTGGACGCACCGCCCGGCCGGAACACGGTCACGGGTCCGCTGCTGTTCATGGGCAACGGCTTCGTCACCAGTTCACTGACCGGTGCGACCCTCCACCTGGACCACGCCGCCGCAGCCTGCCTGCTGCAACTGCTGGCCCTGCACTGACGAACGATCTGGGCATTTCCCGGTGGCCGGGGTGTGGTGCATACCGTCCGTCGACGGCCATCCGTTCGGCCGCCATCATCTACAAGTGTAGTTTGTCGTGCGGGACGATCTCGTGAGAGTTGTATGGCGGAGGGCCTGTCATGGGGGACTACTGGCTGAACATTGCACTCGTCGCGGTGCTGGTCCTGTTGAACGCGGTGTTCGCGGGAAGTGAGATCGCACTGATCTCGCTGCGGGAGGGGCAGGTGCGGCGGTTGGACCGGCGGGGAGGCGCGGCCGCGCGCAAGCTCGTCCGGCTGGCGCGGGACCCCAACCGGTTTCTTGCCACCATCCAGGTCGGGATCACCCTGGCGGGATTTCTGGCTTCGGCGACCGCCGCCGTTTCGCTGGCCGAGCCGCTGGTGTCTCCGCTGGACTTTCTGGGCGGCGCCGCCGACGCGGTGGCCATCGCGCTGGTGACGGTCGTGCTGACCTTCATCACCCTCGTGCTGGGGGAGTTGGCGCCCAAGCGGCTGGCCATGCAGTTCGCTGAGCGGTGGGCGCTGCTGGTCGCCCGTCCACTGGACGTGCTGTCGATGGTGTCGCGTCCGGCGATCTGGGCGCTGGGCGCGTCTACCGACGTGGTGGTGCGGGTGCTCGGCGGTGATCCCCGCGCCGACAAAGAGCAGCTCAGCCCCGAGGAGTTGCGGGACATGGTGTCCGCGCACCGGGGATTGAACGCCGAGCAGCGGCTGATCATCTCGGGTGCGCTGAATGTCCAGGAGCGCACGCTGCGGGAGGTGCTCGTCCCCCGCCGGGAGGTGTTCACCCTGTCCGACGACCAGCCGGTCGGACGCGCCCGCACCGTCCTGGCCGACGCGGGCCATTCCCGCTGCCCGGTGATCGCGGGCGGGGAACTGGACGACGTCGTCGGCGTGGTGCACCTGCGTGCATCTGGACTGTGCAGCGGAGATCTCGGGCTCGCCGCGCCGCGGCTGAGCGGCACGACGGTGGTTCCAGCGCGGCCGTGGCCTGCACGGCTACTACGGGAGTGATGGCGGGCCGGGCTCGGGGCCCAGCGGCAGCACGTGGTACCCCGGTCAGCCAGGCAAGCGAGCGGGTGTGGTCAGAGTTCGAATTCGGTGGGGGCCAGGCCCACAGCGTGGCAGGCCTCGCGGACGACGGCCTTCTCGTTGTCGTCGAAGTTCCCGTCGGCGCCGCCGATGACGATGCCGATCTGGATGACGGCACGGGCCTCGTTAGGCTTCTTCTTCACCTTGGCGATGTCCTGCAGGACGCCGACCTTGCCGAAGTCGAAGTCGGCGGTGAGCTTGTCGATGTAGCCGTTGAAGCGCTGCTGCAGGTCGGCGGCCGGGAAGTTCTGGAGGACCTCGTTGGAGGTGATCAGTGATGCGGTCCGCTGCCGTTCGGACGCGTCGACGGAGCCGTCGGCGGCGGCGACCAGCGCGCACATCGCCATGCTCGCGTCCCGGAAGGCGCCGCTCTTGAGGTCGTTCTTCTTCGCCATGAGCTGGGTCTGCATGGTCTGACTCGACTCGCGTAGCTTGTCCCAGAAGGCCATCGGCGATCTCCCCTTTTGTCAGCCGCCGTATCAGATTCACCGGCGATCTTCTACGAGTGTAGTAGCAGTTTCTCTTTGCAGCGGCCGACCGAAGTCGTTTCCCGGTCAGGCGATTCTCCTTGTGGGCGCGCACTCTCGATAATTCAGACGGTGCCCCCTGGTGAGCAGGTTCGGTTGAGAGCTGCTACAGCACCTTTTCACCCCGACTCGCTCCGTGCTCCGGCGCGACGAACCGCCGTCGCCGCGCCGCGACAGGACGGACCATCACTTCGGCTTAGCTACTACACTTGTAGCACTTCGGTCACGGGGCAGCAGGCGAACGCCGATGAAGGAGTCCTGCATCACACCACCCGGCTCGGACGCAGGTCGCCGCCGGCGCACGGGCTCATGGCCGCTCGCGTCGGCGCTCGGGCCGGGGCGTCGAGGGCAAGGGGAGATTGTGATCATCGTGCGGAAGCGCTCGCCTGGCGCGGCCGGGGTGGCGTGTCTGACCCTTGTGCTCGGGATGGCCAGCGGCTGCGGTCTGAGTAGGTTCATCGCGCCCGAGAGCGTGGAGGTCACCGATATGACCGTCACCAGCCCCAGTTTCATGGACACGCATGCGCTCCCCGCCCGCTACGTCTGCGCGGCCCACGGCGGACTGGGCAGGACGCCGCCGCTGCGGTGGTCGGGAGTGGCGCCCGGTTCGACCGCGGCGTTCGCGATCGTGGTCGATACCCCGGACGCCTCGGCGGGAGCCCAGGTGAACTGGGTGATCGTCAACATCGACGGGCACACCCGTGAACTGGTGGAAGACGCGCGTCCGGCCACGGCGGTGGAAGCGGCGAACACCAGTGGTGGCACGGCTTATGCCGCGCCGTGCCCGCGAAGGGGAGACCGGAACCGCTACCGCTTCACGGTCTACGCGCTCAGTGAGCAGGTGCGGTTGGGCCGGGGCGCTCCCTTGAGGAAGGCGCTGGCGGCCATCGCCGAGCGCACGGTGGCACGAGGCCGGATCACGGCGACCTTCGAGGCGGCAGGCTGAAACATCGCAGACCATGTCCAAGCCTGATTGGTTGATCGGCGCGGGTACCGGTGGGGTGCCGGCCACGGAGTGCGCCTCATGGAGATCGTCATGGGGGCGCGGTCGGTAACGGCGGCCGCGCGGCGGGATGGACGCCGGTATGCGCGAGGCCGCCTGGCGAGGGGCTTCGAGCTGTTACAACTGTAGTAACAGAACCGCGAGAGGAGAACTCCATGGGTGTCAGCCTGTCCAAGGGCGGCAACGTCTCCCTGACCAAG
>NZ_SMKH01000243.1 GCF_004348515.1 Actinomadura sp. KC345
GGGTACTCACGCAGGTCATTTCGGTGGCCCCGGGGCGGTGCGAATTATGACGATTGGCATAGAGTGCCCGCATGGACGCCACGAGCTCCGCGGTTCGCCGGGCACTGGCCCGCGCGCGTGACGGCAAGACACTCGACCCATCCGAGGCCACCACACTGCTGCAGGCCCGCGGGGCGCAGCTCGACGATCTGCTCGCCTACGCCGCCCGCACCCGGGACGCCGGCCTGGAGGCCGCGGGCCGTCCGGGCATCATCACCTACAGCCGCAAGGTCTTCATCCCGCTGACCCGCCTGTGCCGGGACCGCTGCGGGTACTGCACGTTCGCGACCGTCCCGCACAGGCTGGACGCGCCCTACCTGAGCCCCGACGAGGTCCTGGAGATCGCGCGTCGGGGCGCGGAGATGGGCTGCAAGGAGGCCCTGTTCACCCTCGGGGACCGTCCCGAGGACCGCTGGAAGCAGGCCCGCGAGTGGCTGGACGCCCACGGCTACGACGACACGCTCTCCTACGTCCGGGCGATGGCGATCCGGGTGCTGGAGGAGACCGGCTTGCTGCCCCACCTGAACCCCGGGGTGCTGACCTGGCGCGACTTCCAGCGGCTCAAGCCGGTCGCGCCGTCCATGGGCATGATGCTGGAGACCACCGCGACGCGGCTGTTCAGCGAGCGCGGCGGCCCGCACTTCGGGTCGCCGGACAAGGACCCGGCGGTCCGGCTGCGGGTCCTGGAGGACGCGGGGCGGACGAACGTGCCGTTCACGACCGGCATCCTGATCGGCATCGGCGAGACGGTCGAGGAGCGCGCGGACGCGATCTTCGAGATCCGGCGGACGATGCGCGAGTACGGGGCGATCCAGGAGGTCATCGTCCAGAACTTCCGCGCCAAGCCCGACACCAAGATGCGCGACACCCCCGACGCCGAGCTGGACGAGCTGGCCGCGACGATCGCGGTGACGCGGCTCGTCCTCGGCCCGAAGGCCCGCGTTCAGGCGCCGCCGAACCTGGTCGCCGACCAGTACGCGCTGATGCTGCGCGCGGGCATCGACGACTGGGGCGGCGTGTCGCCGCTGACGCCGGACCATGTGAACCCCGAGCGGCCGTGGCCGCAGATCGACGAGCTGTCGGAGATGACGGCGGCCTCGGGGTTCGAGCTGCGCGAGCGGCTCACGATCTACCCCGAGTACGTCCGGCGCGGCGAGCCGTGGCTGGACCCGCGGCTCATGGGCCACGTGGCGGCACTGGCCGACCCGGCGACCGGCCTCGCGCGGGAGGACGCCGTCCTTGAGGGGCGCCCCTGGCAGGAACCCGACGGCGGGTTCGAGGCGTCCGGGCGGACCGACCTGCACACCGAGATCGACACGACCGGCCGCACCAGCGACCGGCGGGACGACTTCGACGAGGTGTACGGCGACTGGGACGCGCTCCGCGACCGCATGGCCGCCCCACAGCGCTTCGACGCCGACGTCAAGGCCGCTCTCGCGCGTGCGGAGCAGAACCCCGCGGGCCTGTCGGACGATGAAGCCCTGGCTCTCCTGCACGCCGAAGGCCCGGAACTGGACGCCCTCGCCAAGCTCGCCGACGACCTGCGCCGCGAAGTGTCCGGCGACGACGTCACCTACGTCGTCACCCGGAACATCAACTTCACCAACGTCTGCTACACCGGCTGCCGGTTCTGCGCGTTCGCGCAGCGCCGCACGGACGCCGACGCCTACACGCTGTCCCTCCAGCAGGTCGGGGACCGGGTGGACGAGGCGTGGGCGGCGGGCGCCACCGAAGTCTGCATGCAGGGCGGCATCCACCCGGACATGCCCGGCACCGCCTACTTCGACCTCGCCCGGGAGGTGAAGCGCCGCGCACCCGACATCCATCTGCACTCCTACAGCCCGATGGAGGTCGTGAACGGCGCGTCCCGCACGGACATGTCGATCCGGGAGTGGCTGGAGGGCGCCAAGGAGGCCGGTGTCGACTCGCTGCCAGGCACGGCCGCCGAGATCCTGGACGACGACGTCCGCTGGGTGCTGACCAAGGGCAAGCTGCCCACCGACCAGTGGGTGGAGGTCGTCACCAACGCGCATGAGATCGGCCTACCGACGACGTCGACGATGATGTACGGGCACGTGGACACCCCCTCGCACTGGGTCGCGCACATCAAGCTGCTCCGCTCCATCCAGGAACGGACGGGCGGGTTCAGCGAATTCGTCCTGCTGCCCTTCGTGCACCACAACTCGCCTATCTATCTCGCCGGGCTGGCACGTCCGGGACCGACCGTCCGGGAGAACATCGCCGTCCACGCTTTGGCGCGGATCCTGCTGCACGGCGCGATCCACAACATCCAGACGTCCTGGGTGAAGTTGGGGGACGAACTCTGCACGCGCGTCTTGCAAGGCGGCGTGAACGACCTCGGCGGCACGCTCATGGAAGAGACCATCAGCCGCATGGCCGGGTCGGAGAACGGCTCCTTCAAGCCCATCAGCGAACTGGAGGAGATAGCGGCACGCGCGGGCCGTCCCGCCAAGCAGCGAACCACCCTCTACGGGGAAGTGCCCGAAGAACGCCTGGAAGCGTCCCGCCGCACCGACGGCATCGGCCACTTCGGCAACGGAGGAAAACTCAATCTGCCGCTGGTCGGCACCTGAGATTCGGCTGTATGACCGACGGGTGAACCTGGGGAGGCGGCCGGCCGTGTGGCGGCGGCGTCGCGCCCGCGCTGAGCGACGTGGCCGACCGCTTCAACCCGGAGGCCGAGGAACATTTGCTGACCAGTTTTACGAGCGCTCTTCAAAGCGTTGAAAATGAAGATGCGGCTTAGCTGGATTCCGCATCCTCGGGGGGCGAGAACTGCTCGGGCGCCCTTTTCTGCGCTGACAGCCGCGACGGCCTGGTCTGGACCCCGCACGACTTCTGGCGCCGCCCGGCCCCGGGCCGGTCAGAACGCCCGGTAGTCCCGGACGGGCAGCCGGGGCCCGCGCCTCGGCGGGCGCCTCCCGGACGACTCCAGCAGCCGGGTGACCCGGTAGCGGTGACCGGCGTAGGGCTCCAGCAGCTCCAACATCCCGGCGTCGTCGACCTTGCGGCCCACCAGCGCCCACCCCACCATCCCCGGCAGGTTGTAGTCCCCGACGGAGACGGCGTCGGGGTCCCCCACGGCCCGCTGACGGATCTCGGCGGCCGTCCAGACCCCTATGCCCGGCAGCGACCGCAGCCGGGCCTCCCCCGCGTCCTCCTCCAGCCGCTTCGCGACCCGGGCCGCACCGATGATCGTCCGAGCCCGCACGGCCTCCAGCCCCGACCGGTGCCACTCCCACGAGGGAATCCGCACCCAGACCTGGGGCGGCGGCGGGACCCGCATATGCGGCGCCCCCGGCGCGGGCTCCCCGAACTTCCGCAGCAGGTACCCCCACCCCCGCCACGCCTCCTGCGCGAGCACCTTCTGCTCCATCACCGCGGGCACGAGCGCCTCGAACACCCGCCGCGACCTCCCGAGCCGCAACCCCGGCCGCCTGCGGACCTGCTCCCGGACGACCTCGTCCCGCGCCTCGAACTCCTCCGGGACGTCGGCGGCTCCCAGCAGCTCGGGCACCCCGTCCAGCAGCCACTCGGCGCCCGGCCCCCAGGCCGCGGCGTCGACGACGTCCCCGGCGCGCCGGAGCCGCAGCGTCCCCGGTCCCTCGGGCGTGAAGGACGCACGCCACACGGACCCGTCCCGCTCGACCCGAAAGGCCGGATCATGAGGCCCCCGCTGATGCGGCGAAAGCGTCCCGAGCAGGTCCAGCGCCCACCCGGGCCGCCATGTCCGGACGCTTCCGGGGAGGTGCCCGGCGGGCCCGGCCTTACCGGCGACAGCGGCCATCAGGAGTCGGGGGTGAAGCGGATCGCGGTTGGGGGGAGTTCGATGCCGGGCCATACGCGCAGGCCGTGGCGGAGTTCGTTGCCGGGGCCGACTATGGCGCCGTCGCCGAGGATCGCGCCTTCCAGGACGGCGCCGTGGCCCGCGCGGGCGCCTCGGCCGAGCACCGAGTCGCGGACCGTGGCTCCTTCGGCGACGTGCGCGTCGTCCAGGAGGACGCTGCCGATGACCGTGGCGCCGGCCTCGATGACGGCGTTGCGGCCGACGGTCGTGCCGCCGCGGACGACCGCGCCCGGGGCGACGCTCGCTCCGGCGAGGGTGAGGCGCTCGCCGGGTGCGCCGGGCATCGCCGGGGACGAGAGCGTGCCGAGGACCAGGTCGCGGGAGCCCTGGACGAACGCCTCCGGGGTGCCGACGTCCAGCCAGTACTCCGACTCGACGTGGCCCATGACGACGGCGCCGGACGCGATCAGGGACGGGAACGTCTCGCGCTCGACGGAGACGACCTCGTCCTCGGGGATCGTGTCGATGGCCGAGCGGCGGAACACGTAGCAGCCCGCGTTGATCTGGTTCGTCACCGGATGGGGGGTCTTCTCCAGGAAGGCGGTGACGCGGCCCTGGTCGTCGGTGGGGACGCAGCCGAACCGGGAGGGATCGTCGACCCTGGTCAGGTGCAGGGTGACGGCGGCATCGGCCTGCTCGTGCAGTTTGACCTGGGCGCGCACATCATGGCCGGACAGGATGTCGCCGTTGAGGATCAGGACCGGGTCGTCCGGGCCACAGGTGAGGGCACGCGCGGCGTTGCGGATGGCGCCGCCGGTGCCGAGCGGCTCGTCCTCGCTGACATAGGCCAGGTCGACGCCGTGCGCGTGGGTGCCGAAGGCCGCCTCGAACATCTCGGCGCGGTACGACGTGGCGAACACGATGCGGGTCACGCCCTCGGCATGGGCGCGGGCCAGCTGGTGCGCGAGGAACGCCACGCCCGCCGTGGGAAGCAGCGGCTTCGGGGTGGAGACGGTCAGGGGACGCAGGCGCGTGCCCTGGCCTCCGACCAGGAGGATCGCTTCCACTCGGTTCCTTTCTCCACCGCGGGCGTGGTGGCAGAGCCTAGCGGGTGCGTGTGCCTCCGGACTTCTCGTGCTGGTCGACGGCGCGCTGGTAGGAGGTCATGTGCGCCTCCGCGGACGCCGCCCAGGAGAACTGCTGGGAGCGGGCGTGGGCGGCGTCGGCGAGTGCGGTGCGGCGGGACGGGTCGTCGAAGAGGTCGCCGAGGGCCGTGCCGATGCCGGACGGGTCCGGTTCGGTGTAGGCGACCGCGTCGCCGCCCACCTCGGGCAGCGGACCACGCCGCGTGGTGAGGACGGGCGCGCCGCACGACATCGCCTCAAGGACGGGGAGGCCGAAGCCCTCGCCGCGGCTGGGCAGGGCGACGACGAGCGCGCCGCCGAAGAAGCCGGGGAGCGACGGCCAGGGCAGGTAGCCGGGCCGCAGGACGCGCAGATCCAGCGGGACGGTGGCGAGCGCGGCGTCGACCTCGTCGTCCCAGCCGCCGCCTCCCGCCAGGACCAGGGCCGGGGCGTCCGGGCGGTGCTCGCACGCCCTGACCCAGCCGCGGATCAGGTTCGGGACGTTCTTGCGCGGCTCCAGCGCGCCCAGGTAGGCGACGTAGGGGTGGCCGTGCAGGCCCAGCCGGTCCGAGACGTGCTTGGTCTCCGCCTCGGACGGCCGGTGGAAGACCTCGTGGTCGACGCCGTGGTAGGCGACGTCGATGAGGGCGGGGTCGGCGCCGAGGATCCGGACCAGCTCGTCACGGGTCGCGCGGGACGGGGCGATCAGCCGGGTGGCGCGGCGGGCGGCGGTGCGGGTCGCCGACTTGACGTAGCTGGTGCGGACCGGGTCGTGGAGTTCGGGCTCGGTGAACGGCGTCACGTCGTGGATCGTCACCACGGTCGGCAGGGCCGCGCTCACCGGCATCGTGTAGGTCGGCAGGTGGATGACGTCGGCGGCGACGCGTTCGGCGACGTGCGGCAGGCCCGACTGCTCCCAGGCGAGCCGGGTGGCGCGGTGCGACAGCGCCGCCGGGCCCGCGACGACGCGCGCTCCGGGGACCAGGCCCCCGTAGCGCTCCTCGTCCGCCCGCTGGCAGACGACGGCCAGGTCGGCGCCCTGCGCGTGCAGGGCGCACAGCAGCCCGTCGACGTACCGGCCGAGTCCGCCGCGGTCGGCCGGCACGGCGGTCGCGTCGAGCAGAATCCGAGGCGCCACGGTCCGCTCCCCCTCCGTGGTGGCGTAGATCACTTTTTACTCTCCCGACCCTACGCCCCCGAGAACTACCTTTTGCGCGCCTGGACGAGCACGATGCTGCCCCGCTCGTTCGGGGCCTTGCGGTCGGCCATGGCGACGAGCGGCGTCAGGGGCGCGGCCGCGTTGAAGCCGACCTTGCCGCCATAGGTGGAAAGCGACAGGTAGAGGCGCTCGGTGGCGGCCGTGCGGAACTGGTAGCTGTGCCTGACCAGGTCCAGGCCGCGCTCGTCCATCAGCTTGCGGAGGCCGTCGTGCGTGTAGGTGTGCTGGACGTGGTACTTGGCCTTGTGCGCGTCGCGCAGCTTCGGCCAGGTGTCGGCGCGGCTCAGCACGTCGGCGGACATGAAGATCTCACCGCCGGGCTTGAGAACTCGCGCCATCTCGTCCAGGGATCTCCCGCCGTCGTCGAAGTGCTCGATCGCGCAGACGGACAGGACCGCGTCGAACGCGGCGTCCCCGAACGGGAGGCGGAGCGCGTCGCCTTCGATCAGGGCGGGCGCGTGGGCGAGCGTGCGCCCGTACTCCATCTTGCCGCGGGCGAGGTCGATCGAGACCGCGTCGGCGCCGCGCCTGCGCGCCCGGCCCGCCCAGTAGCCGTCGCCGCCGGCGACATCGAGGACGCGGCGGCCGCGCAGGTCCCGGCCCATCCAGGCGAGGAGCGTCCCCGCCTCGCGGTACCGGCACACATGTACCTGGTGGCCCATGAAGGCGACCACATCCGAGATCTTCATCGCCTCCAACTCTAGGACGATCGGACGGCTGGAACGTCACGTTCGCCTACGCTGGGCGCGTGAAGATGAAGGTCGTCGCCGTGCGGGCGTTGCGCGTGTTCCTCGTGGTGCTCGCGCTGGCGTTCTGCGCCTACAGCGTGGCCTCCCAGCGGGACGCGGCGGTGGACGCGTTCCAGCAGATGTCCTGGGTGGCGCTGGCGGCGGCGTTCGCCTCGGGCCTTGCGGGCCTCTTCGTCTGGATGCTGGGGTGGCGGGAGTTCCTCGGCGGCCTCGGATCGCCGCTGCCCGTGCGCGCCATCTTCCGGATCTCCGGGATCTCGCAGCTCGGCAAGTACGTCCCCGGCAAGGTGTGGGCGCTGGTGACGCAGATCGAGATGACGCGCGAGCACAGGGTGCCGCCCGAGCGCAGCTTCGGGTCGACGCTGCTGGCGGTGGCGACGTCCACGGCGTGCGGTCTCGCGGTGGCGGCGGTGACGCTGCCGCTGACGTCGGCGGCGGCGCGCGAGACGTACTGGTTCCTGTTCCTGCTGGCGCCGGTCCTGCTGGGCCTCCTGCACCCGAGGATCGTGACCTGGTGCCTGGGGCTGATGCTCCGGGTCATCCGCCGGCCCCCGCTGGAGCGTCCGGTGAGCCTGGGCGTCACGCTGCGGGCCATCGCCTGGACGGTCCTCGGGTGGATCCTGTTCGGCGTGCACACCTGGCTGCTGTGCAACGCCGTGGGCGGCGACGGGAAGGGCCTGCCGTTCCTCGCGACGGGCGCGTACGCGCTGGCGTTCGTCGCCGGGTTCCTCGTCTTCATCGCGCCCGGCGGTATCGGGGCGCGGGAGGCGGCGCTGACGGTCGTGCTGACGCCGGTGCTGCCCGCGGGCGCGCCGGTCGTGGTCGCGATCGCGTCCCGGGTGCTGCTGACCGCCGCCGACCTGGTCAACGCCGGGATCGCGCTCCTGCTCGGGCGTACGCAGCTCGGGCTCACGGGGCCGGACACGGGGAATGAACCGCCGTCCAAAGAGCTTGTGAGGGGTACGCACCCGACGAAGGAGGGACCGTGACGGCCCCGATCACCGTGACCGACGCGACGTTCTCGGACGAGGTCCTCGGCAGCGACACCCCGGTACTGGTCGACTTCTGGGCCGACTGGTGCGGGCCCTGCCGCATGGTCGCCCCGATCCTCGACCAGATCGCCGAGGAGCAGGACGGCAAGATCAAGATCGCGAAGCTGGACTACGACGCCAACCCCGAGACGCCGAACAAGTACGGCGTGATGGGGCTGCCGACGCTCCTGCTCTACAAGAACGGCGAGGTCGTCGAGCAGATCGTCGGCGCCAAGCCCAAGCGCGCCCTGCTCAAGGTCATCGAGCCCCACCTCTGAGCGCGCCGCCCGTGGTCGCTCCCTCGGTGAGCGCGTCGAGGTAGGCGGCCCAGACCGGAGCGTGGTCGACCGGGCGGACGCCGGAGCGCAGGCGCTCCGGCTCCCCCGGCGTGTAGAAGCCGTTCAGGGCCCCGGCCAGGGACGCGACGTCGTCCGGCGCGCAGATCAGGCCGTCGACGCCGTCGCGGACCTGATCGGCGAATCCGCCGACGTCGGTGGCGATCACCGGCAGGCCGTGCTCGTGGGCCATCCACACGTTCTGCGAGGCGGTCGCCGTCCGGTACGGCAGGACGAGCGCGTCGGCGGCGGCGAACAGCCCCGGCACGTCCGCCGCCGGGACGTAGCCCGGACGCAGTTCCACCCGCGACGTGAGTCCGAGCGAGCCGATCAGCTCGCGCGTCTCGTCCAGCCCGCCCCAGAACTCGCCCGCGACGGTCAGCGCCACGTCGTCCGGGCCTTTCGCGAGGGCGCGCAGCAGGACGTCCAGCCCCTTGTACGGCCGGACGATCCCGAAGAACAGGAGCCGGCGCCGCACCTTCCTGTCGTCCCGCGCGGGGGCGGGGGCGACGGGCAGGTGGGCGGGCATCTCCGCGACGCGCACGGGGCGCGCGGTGAGGCCCCGCGCCAGCCCGGCCTGCGCCTCGGAGTGCACGAGAACGCCGTCGACCTTGCGCAGCAGGCGCTTCATCAGCGGCTCGTCGTACGGCTTGCGCTCGTGCGGCAGGACGTTGTGGCACAGCGCCACGACCGGGGCGCCGCGCCGCAGGCCCGCGAGGATCCCCAGGTAGGACGGCACCTGAACCGGACTCAGCACGGCCAGGACGACCAGGTCGCGGGCACGCAGGGCACGGCCGGTGCGCCACCAGCCGTCCGGGCGGCGCCAGTCGAGCCGGCGCCGGGTGCCGGAGAACGGCTCGCCCTCCGGATCGGAGATCGTCTGCTGCCCCGGGTACAGGAACCCCGGGTACTGGGCGCGCCACGACTCGATGACCACGTCGTGACCCGCCGCGGCCAGGCGGTGCGCGAGTTCCGTGGTGTGGTGCGCGCCGCCGCCCTTGTAGGGGAACGCGGGCCCGACGATGGTGATCCGACGTTTCTCCGGCATCCCGCTAGACGTCGCCACGTGATCGGACGATCAGGTCCGCGAGCAGGGCCAGCGAAGCGATGATCAACCCCGTCACGAAGATCATGATGGTGTTGTTGGCGAAGTAGCCGAAGTGCACGATCATGTCGAACACGCCCTTGCCCAGGCCGATCAGGATCAGCCACAGCGCGGGCGGCATCAGCACCTTGAGCGGGTTGAAGTACATGACCATCCGCAGCACCTGCAGGATGTAGCGGTAGGCGTCCTTGGTGAAGTGGAACTTCGACTTGCCGGCCCGCTTGGCGTAGTCGATCGGCATGTAGTGGACCGGGTGCTGGTTCGACAGGAACGCGATCGTGATCGTCGTGACGCAGGAGAACCCGGGCGGCAGCAGCCGCAGGTACGGCAGCGACACCTCGCGGCGGAACGCGCGCAGCCCCGAGTTCAGGTCGGGGATCCTGGAGTTGGTGAGCCGCTCGGCGACCTTGCGGATGAACCACTTGGCGGGGACGCGCAGTGCCTTGTGCGACCCCTCCTCGCTCGTGCGCGCCCCGACGACCTGGTCGATGGACGGGTCGGTGTCCAGGAGGTCCACGAACTCGGGGATCCGCTCGTTGGGATAGGACATGTCGGCGTCGGTCCACACCACGATGTCACCGCGGGCCTGCTGGGAGCCGATGCGCCGGACCGTCCCCGAGCCGCTGTTGTGCTGGAACGCGATGACCCGCATCTGCGGGAACCGGGGGGCCGCCTCGCGCAGCCGGGCGAGGGTCGCGTCGGTCGAGCAGTCGTCGACGGCCAGCAGCTCGTAGGTCTTGCCGCTCCCGTCCATCGCCCGGGTGATGCGCTCGACCTCCTCGATCACGTGGTCCTGCTCGTTGTAGCAGGGCAGGACGATCGTGACGTGGACGGGACGGGAATCCGGTTCCGCCCGCTCCGGCGCGGCCTCGGGCTCGGGCGGCCGCACCGGCTCCCGCGCGGGCGCGGCGGCCGGCCCCGGCGCGGGCGGCGCCGCGGGCTCGGGCGCGGGCGGGGCCTCGGGAGCGGGCTGTGCCGTCGTCTCTGCGGACGCCGTCTCTGCGGACGCCGTCTCTGCGGACTGGGTCTCGGCGGACTGGGTGCTCACGCAGCGCGAGGATACTCGCCTCGGCGCACCTGAGCCGCCGAACCGCTCAAGGCCGGCGTCACTCCGCGGGGGGCTCGGCGACCCAGACCTCCATGGACAGGCCCCAGGTTCCGCCGGGCGGCTCGGTGAGCGTGCGCCCGTCCTGCCGCGTGTCCACCCGCAGGATCCG
This sequence comes from Actinomadura sp. KC345, assembly GCF_004348515.1. Classification (GTDB taxonomy): domain Bacteria; phylum Actinomycetota; class Actinomycetes; order Streptosporangiales; family Streptosporangiaceae; genus Spirillospora. Next base: position 10,628 of record NZ_SMKH01000243.1, read on the forward strand.
GGTCGGCCGCCCGTACGGCGCGACCTGGTCCGCCTTCGCCGCCATGATCACGGGACGGTGGCCGGCCCGGCGCACCTCGCCGGCGACGCGCCGCACGTCGGCGGGCGTGGCGCCGTCGGCCGTGCGCGCGGCGGGCCTGCCGCACATGCCGCGCACGACCTGAAGGAACCGGTCGGCGGTCGACCGTTCGACGACCACGACGGCGCTGCCGGGCCGCAGCGCGTCGCACATGCCGTCGACGGCGGCGACCTCCCCCTGCTCCGTCCTGGTCGCCATGTAGCCGCCGGACGTCAGCACGACCGGCACGAGCAGCAGCGCGACGCCCGTGACCGCGCCCGCCCGCACCGCCCGCGGCGAGTAGCCGAGCCGGCGGACGCGCCGCACCGTCCAGGCCGACGCGAACACGGTGAACAGGAGCAGCCCGGGGATGACGAGGCCGATCAGCCGCCGGGACGCCCACGGATGGTCGGGGGTGATCCCGGGCCGGATGAGCACCTGCGTCGTCGTCCAGACGATCATGGCGTACGGCAGCGCCCACTCGGTGGACCGCCCGCGCAGCAGCCGCCGCACCAGCAGCGCCGCGCCGAGCGTGGCGAACAGCAGCGCCGGGACGCCGATGTACCAGGAGACCCAGGAGAGGGACAGCTCCGAGTACTGGCGGGTGCCGTCCACCGGAAGGTTCTGGATCCGCTGGACCGTCTCGATGAAGCCGACGTTCATCTCGTCGTCGGGCGTGGCCGGAGGGCGGCGGACCGTCTGCACCAGGGGCCGGAGCGCGAAGCCCAGCATCACCAGGACGGTCAGCACGGCGGCGGCGCCCGGCAGCCTGCCCCGCGCGACCGCGTCCCCGGCACGGCGCAGCCGCGCCCCCGTCCGGTCCCAGCGCAGCAGGACCACCATGGCCGTCGTCGCGACGATGACCGCCGCCGTGATCGCCAGCAGCGGCTCGACGGACGAGCGCAGGTAGGCCAGGTACGGCCGGGACAGCGTGAAGCCCTCGGCCAGCCCGGCGCCGGCGCCGAGCAGCACGCCGCCGGCCGTCCAGTGGCCGATCCACCGCCTGCGCGCCACGTAGAACCCGGCGAAGACGAGGACGGGGAGGATGTCCCGCAGCCCGTCGATGCGGACGAGCACGATCAGGCCGAGCGCCAGGCCGCCGAGGAACGCCTTCAGGTCGGCGGTCCGGCCCTCCTCGCGCCGCGAGTCGTGCAGCAGCGACAGGCCGCCCAGCAGCAGGATGATCGCGGGCAGTTCGCTGAAGGTGCCGCGGGACACGTAGAGCATCGGCAGCGACAGCGCCAAGAGCAGCGCGCCGGCCGGCGCCCAGCGGGGCCCGACGAGGCGGGCGACCAGGCCGGCGAACGCCAGCACGCAGCAGGCGCCGAGCAGCGGCGCCATCAGCAGGATGCCGTGGGTCCCGCCGGCCCAGCCGCCGAGAGCCAGCAGCAGCGGCGACCCCGCCATGAACTGCGGGACGATGGCGCCGTCGTACTGGTAGAAGGCGGGGCTCTCGTACAAGAGGGCGCCGTCCGGGCCGCCGAACGCCCGTTCCGCCGTCGGGATCGGCAGCGACCCGTGCTCGGCCAGCCACGTCGCGAACTGCACGTACGAGGCCGGGTCGCGCCGGACGATGATCTGCTCCGAGCACATCACGACCTGGAGCACCAGGAACGCCACCGCGATGCCGGAGACCGCGGCGCCCGTCCACCACGGCGCCGCGTCCGCCTCCCGCCCACCGGGCTTGTCGGCATCGTCGGTCTTGCCGGCGCCGGGGAGGGGGCGCGTGCGCAGTCCCAGCCAGAGGGTCAGGGCGGCCGCGGGGACGAACAGGGCGAGGGCCGGGAGCGGGTGGAAGGCGCCCGCCATCAGCAGCGGCAGCGAGACCGCCAGCCACGCCACGACGAGGAGCGCCGGGACCACGGAGGCGCGCACGAGCAGCCGACCCGCGTTCATCTCTTCCGCCCCGTGCCCGTCCGTCGACTACTCGTTCACCCGTGCGGAGCGTAGCGGTACCGGCAGGGTGATGGGTCCCGGACGATCATGCGGGCATACGCTCGCCCCATGAGCGCACACGCCGGAGA
>NZ_SMKH01000244.1 GCF_004348515.1 Actinomadura sp. KC345
GCCGAATGGTGCCTCGGCCCCGGAGAACCCGCCTCGCTCCTGCCGGGCGGCTTCACCGTCCTCCAGCCCCCACCCACCACCTGTCAACGGACGATTCCCACTCGGCTCACCGGGAAGCGCGCCCTGCTCGCACGCCGCTCCGCCTGACCGCGCGGGGCCTAATCGAGGTCCACGACGACGGGCGCGTGGTCGGACGGGCCCTTGCCCTTGCGGGCCTCCCGGTCGACGTAGGCGGAACGGACGCGCCGGGCGACGGCCTCACCGGCATAGAACAGGTCGATGCGCATGCCCATGTTCTTGTGGAACATCCCGGCCCGGTAGTCCCAGAAGGTATCTTGATGCACCTCCAGGGAGGCCCGGATGGCAGTGACCGAGAGTGACCTGATTCCCGTAGTGGACTACGCCCGTGCCAGCGCCGACAAGACGAAGGACGAGCACACCGTCAAGGACCAGCAGAAGGCCAACGAGCAGACGGCCGCCCGTCTCGGCTGCAAGATCGTTAGCAGGTTCTCGGACAACGACAAGTCGGCGATGAAGGACGGAGTCGTGCGCGAGGAGTTCGAGAGCATGCTTCGCGTCATCCGCGAAGGCAGGCTTTCTGACGGAACGCCGGTCATGGGCTGCATCGTCACCGCCGACGACCGTCTCATCCGCAGGCCCGGAGACTACGAGCGCTTCGTCGACGCCCTTACCTACGAGGAGGGCAGGGTCTACGCCGACAAGCGCGGCTTCAAGGACCTCTACAGCGAAGACGTCGAGAGCATGGGCCTTATGGGCGCGGTGATCTCCCGCATGGAGGTCAAGAAGACTCGGCGCCGGGTACGCGACTGGCACCGCGCCCGCGCCAGCGAAGGAGCCCTCACGGCAGGAGGCCGCCCGTTCGGTTGGCAGGACGACCGAAAGACGCTCCACCCGATCGAAGCGCCCTTGATGCGTCAGGCCGTCGAGCGAGTCTTGGCAGGAGGATCGGTCAGCGGAATCTGTACCGAGTGGAACCGCAGGGGCATCAAGACCCCGCGCGGGAACACCTGGGCTTATCGGTCGCTGTCCCGTGCGCTGGTCAACCCCCGCCTGTGCGGCTTCCGCATGATCAGAGACGAGCTGATCACCGACGAGCGAGGCGAACCGGTAGCGGGTCAGTGGGAGCCGATCATCACGCCCGAGCAGTGGCGGGCGATTCACGCTCTCTTCACCAACAGGCAGGGCAAGCAGGTGAACCAGGACGGCATGGTCCTGGGTGCACTCCCCCAGGACCACCGCGAACACTCGTACCTCCTCAGCGGCATCTTGCGATGCGGGGTGATCTTGGCGGACGGCACTATGTGCGGCACAGGCCTACGCGCAGGGTTCGTCAAGTCGTCGGGCTGGCACAGGTACGCGTGCATCTCTCCAGTCCTGGGAGGATGCGGACGCCTCACCCGCCGAGGAGACCTCGTTGACGAGTTCATCTCGGAAGCCGTTCTCGCCAAGTTGGAGGAGCGGAACGTCCATTCAACAGGCATGGGCCCGTGGCTCGGAGAATACGAGCTGAAGCAGAAACTCGAACAGATGAAAGAGCTTCGCCAGCGGTTCGCCGCGCACAAGATCTCGAACAGCCTGTTCTTCGGCGAGGTCGAGCGCCTGGAGCCCGAGATCCACCGGCTACGAGCCGAACGCGAACAGCACTCCCTTGCCGCGCAACGAGCCACCCAGGACGTGACCGACATCCGCCGCCGCTGGTACTCCGACACGGACGACGATCGCTTGGACATATCGCAGAAGCGCACCTACATCCGCGAGGCACTTCACGCCGTGATCGTCCACCCAGCGGGCAAGGGACGCCGCCCGTTCAACCCCGACTTGCTTGATCCAGTCTGGCGCGAAGACTGACCTGCCCCCAGCACGAGGCCCCGGACACGAAGACCAACCGGGGCCTTTGCTATGTGATCTGCGCCACTACCGGACGGGGGCAGCCGGACGCCAGCGGACGCTACCGGACGCCAGCGGTCACCAACGGACAACCACACACACCCGAAACCCCTACGGGCAAGGCGGTTTCGCAGGTTTGATCTTCGTGTGCGCGTGGCACAGTTGAGACCGGAGCCGCATCCAGCGACTCCGAGACAAGCGAGTGGCGGACGGGGTCGGCTCCCGTCGCGGGGGTCCCGTGAGGTGACCTCGAACAAACAGAGAGCCGCAAAACACACTAATTACACAGATCGCCAAGGTGGGCTCTTGGCACGCAAGACCGGGTGCGCGCCCGGGTGGGACTCGTCCCGCGAATAGCTACCTAAATCGAACAGCCCTGGCTAACACGGCACATGAAGAAGGCCACTCGCGCGAAGCACCGACCGGAACGAGTAGGCGTCAGCCTGCCCGCAGACCGGCGTGCCTTAAGTCCCGGAGATCGTCGCGCGCTCCCTAGCTGTAGCCAGGGAGAGGAGACACGGGTTGAAGCCCAGCCCGGAAGCAATCGCATGGGGAAAGCGTCAGGCCAGCACATCGCCGCACTGGTCAGACGCCAAGTGGAACAGGATCGAAGCCATCTTCGGCGTGAAGATGATCGTCCCGGACGAGGCCGATCAGCAAGACCAGGACAACGCCGAGACGTTGCGGGACGCGGCATGAGCGCCCCGCAGATGCCCGAACTACCGCCCGAACTAGACGCCGCCGTCCAGCGCGCCGCCATGCCGGACTTCGACCGCTGGCACCAGATGATCCGCTCCGCCGGAGGGTGCGAGCAGCCGGTCAGGCTGCGCGGTGAGCGGATCACGCTGGACGGCGAGACCGGCGAGCTGATCGAGTCCTACTCGACGGCCGACGAGCCAACCGGGTACCTGATCACCGCGTGCGGGAACCGCCGGGCGTCCCGCTGCGCAGCCTGCGCCGAGGTCTACCGGGACGACACCTACCACCTGATCATCTCCGGCCTCACCGGAGGGAAAGGCGTACCGGACGAGGTCAGCGGACATCCGCGCGTGTTCCTCACCCTGACCGCGCCCTCGTTCGGTGCTGTCCACGCCCACCGGGCCAAGGCCGGAAAGACCCAGCCGTGCCGACCCCGACGAGACGACCCGCTATGCCCGCACGGCCGCCCCGAAGGATGCCGCGCCCGCCACCAGCCCGACGACCCGAACCTAGGCCAGCCGATCTGTACCGACTGCTACGACTACCCCGCCGCCGTCCTATGGAACGCCCACGCCCCCGAGCTATGGCGCCGCCTCACCCTCACCGTGCCGAGGCTGATCACGGCCGAGCTGGACATCACCCACAAAGCGCTACGCGAGCAGGCCCGCGTGTCGTACGCCCGAGTGATCGAGTACCAGCGACGCGGCCTCATCCACTTCCACGCAGTGGTGCGCCTGGACGGACCGGACGGCCCCGACCAGCCCCCGCCCCCATGGGCCACCACCGAATTACTGGAACGCACCCTTCGGACCGCAGCCGCCCACGTCGAAGTACCGGCCCCGCATCCCGACCAGACCAGCCCGCCGATCACCCTGCGATGGGGCCGCCAACTCGACACCCAGCCCATCCAGGTCGCCGCCGAGCTGGACGGCATCGCCGACAAGCACGTAGCCCGCTACATCGCCAAGTACGCGACCAAGGGCGCAGAGGACTCCGGCACCGTAGACCGCCCCATCCGCTACGCCACACAGATCAACTCGCTGAAGGTGTCCGACCACGCCCGCCGCATGATCTGGACCTGCTTCACCCTGGCCGACCTGCCCGCCTACCACGACCTACGGCTACGCCACTGGGCACACATGCTCGGATACGGCGGACACTTCTCCTCCAAGTCCCGCCGCTACTCGGTCACCCTCACCCAGCTACGCCAGGCCCGAGCCGACCACGCCGCCCAGGCAGCACGGCAAGCCGAAGGACGACCCGAACCCGACCCGGACCGCACCACCGTGACCACCGGGCAATGGAAGTACCTCGGAAGCGGCCTCATGCACGGCGAACACTTCTGGGCCGAACAAGCCCGCAACCGCATCCAGCAAGCCCGAGCCATCCGCAACCAGCACACAGAGCGTGACGAAGACCGGAAGGCGAGCTAGCCAGGACCACCCGACGTCGAGGAGTTTCACTACATAGTCAAGGCGGCCCTACGGGCCGCGTCTCGATTCCTCGTCCGGACCTCGTGTCGCTCGTACATGGCCGTTCCCATTGCCTCCAGAGTTGCCAGACCTAACGCGCAGCGGACTGTCTACTCCCAACAGGAGCAAGTTTCCCCGGTCGGGTTACCGGCTGGTCAAAGCAAAGAAGGGTAAATGGCCATGATCAATATCAAAGGTCTGGACAAGGCAAGGGTCCTGGCGGCCCTCGTCAACTACCAAAATCCGTCCGGGTTGCACCCGTCCAACATGGAACTCATGACCGTCGAGGACGCGCGCAGCCTGATCGAGGAGGAGGGTCTGTCCTTCGACTACGTGTGGTTCCGGAACATCAAGGTCGACCTCTCCGGAGACGAGTTCGATCCTCGGGCGTACGACCGGGACTCCGAAGTCCCGGCCGCGATAGTTGTGGAGCTGCTGAGTCCCTTCAGGCGATTACAGGCACTGCACGGACTTGACTCCCCCAGGGTATACAACGCCCCGGGGGAGTCTTTTTCTAAGTAGCAGCTTGTGTGTCCTGCGCCGCTGGCCGGTTCCGTACTTGCGCGGGGACCCCTCGCGGGGGCCGCCCTCGGGCCATTGCGGGCAGGCCAGGTGCCAGCCCGTTCGCCGTGAGGCTAGCGGCCCCCGCCCCCGCGCAAGTCCGGAACCGTCCAGCTTCAACGCGCGGCACAGCCGACGCATGAGGCTTTGATCTCGATGGGGAGCGCGGGGGCCGGGTGCGTGGTTGGGCCCGTCCACCGCAGGGCGGGACCGTGGACGGCCGCCGCGCCTTGCGCGTGCGGCCTGGGGGCCGTTCGCGGCGCGGCCCCGACCACCGCCCCGCCCGGCCGTGGACGGCCCGCACGTACCGCACCGCGCAGCCCGAGGCAGGCCCCCGCGAAGGACAGGCGCACAGGGGGCGGGCAGCGGCTTCCAGGCCGGGCGACGCTTGAGACGGAATTGCCGACACGGCGCCGGCTGACTCCCTGCGGTCGCCCCTTCGGGGTGGCCTAGCGGCTATCGACCGGCCCCGACCCTGTCAGCGCGTAGGAGAAGCCGCGGTCCTCAGCTCAGCGGATCGTCAGAGGTCCCGCCTGTCTGCTCCGGGGGAGGAAGCAGCCAGGCGGGACCGACGGTGACCGGCAGCGGCCCGAACTCCCCAGCCAGAGCCACGCGCGTCACCATCAGGATGAGGAACAACCCCAGCGCCTGCCCCACCGGGGGCGTCCCTCTTGTGGCCTACCAGGTGCCGGGGAACATGCGGTGCTTGAGAAGGGCGTCAACCTGATCTGCCGCCGCTATGGCATCGCCGCAGGGAGCCAGATAACCGCGCCAACCGCGCTCGGCAGCGTGATACCCCCACGCACCGCCCGGAACGGCCAACGCCAGGACACCGAGGCCGACGTGAGTATCAGGGCCGCTGGCGTAGACCCACAGCACCGGCGCCGGGAACCCCTGGGAACGGTAGAGCCGGACCAGGCGCCAGCCACGAGGCTCCAACGCCACGGCCAGCAGGCTCAGATGCCGTTCCGCCGCAGCACCGCCCCGCAGCGTCCGCCACCGCAGGACATGCCGCTCCACCTGGACACTCCAAGGGCGCACATGGCCCACGATCTCCCTGCCTTCCATGATCGGTCGCCTCTCCGGCGCACGCACCCACGGCGGCAGCGGGCAGGAACTTGTGTTGCGGCCAGGGCCAGGCCGCAGGGTTCTCGATCGCTGTCCGAAGCTCACGAGGATTGGCCGCCTCCAGCAGCCGCGCCCCCTGCGAGCAGGGCACCATGGCCCACCATGTGCCCGTGGCATGCCCGTACCAGGTCACCACTCCGGACGAGGAAGGCCTACCCATCGGCCTGCGCAGCGAGCTTGCCCTTGACCGCCACCACCACATCAGCCATGTGCGCGTCATCTGCCGCAGCGATCGCACCGCCACCGGGGAAGGTGAACCACAGCTCACCACCGCAGACCGCCCGCTGATCACACCGCACCACCACCGCCGACCCGAACGCCGCCGGGACCGACAGCAACGGGTCAGACCCGGCCACCTCCACCGCGTACCCGTGCGACTTCAGCGCCTGCGCCAACGCCCAGACGCGCAACTGGCGCGCCTCCGTAATCTCCGATGTTTCCGTTGTCATGAGCCGTCCTTCTGTCGAGTGCGGGGACGGAACGAAGCATCCGCAGCGCCGCCGAGATCGATCTCTGCCGATCTAGGTTGACGGCGACGTTCGCCGCACGTTCTATGGCTTTGAGCTTGTCTTTCTCGTCGGATCTCACAGAGGCACCAGCCAGGGGGCCAGGGAGGGGCCAGACTTGGAGGAGGGAGGGGCCAGCGTGAGCGATGCAAAGCGGAAGCGGTTCGGGGCGTACCTCGCACAGTTGCGCCGGGACGCACGAAAGAGCCAGCGGCAGCTAGCGGAGACGTTGTGCCGGATCTCCGGAACCGCCTCGTTGACGCGCCACGAGATCAGCCGATGGGAGCGAGGCGACCGCGTTCCCGATGTATGGCTACCCGCGCTTGCGACGGCCCTGAGCGTTCCACTCGACACCCTTGAGCGCGGGGCAGCCCATGCACGAGGCGAGGACATCGGCCCCGGGCCGCGCAGTCCGGCCGAAGCACTCGCCTACTTCCTGCCCGATCACGACGTTGGACTTGGCCCACTGGCGAGCAGTGCGGGGCGCCGAGTCGGAGCCACCACCGCCGCCGCCCTTGCCGACCGAGCGCACGGCTTACGGCTCGCAGACGACGTTATCGCCGGTGGCGATCTACTCGTCCCAGCACTCAGGGAGTTGGACGGAGCCGTCCGGCTCTACCGGGAGACGACGCATTCCGAGGAGACCGGCCGCTCCCTCCTCAGCAGTATCGGAGAGATAGCCCAGATCGCGGGATGGATCGCCAGCGACGCGGGCGAGCACGACCAGGCGGCACGCGCCTACCGGCTCGGAGTCTCGGCCGCGCGGGAAGCCGGAGACCTCGCCCTGGTTGGCAATCTTGCCGGAAGCCTCGCTTACCAGCTCTCCAACACCGGACACGAAGACGACGGGCTGAGCCTCGCCCATGCCGCACTAGACGAGGCAGGACCGGACGCACCAGCCAAGGCCCGTGCCCTCTACCTTGACCGAGTCGCATGGGCGCACACCAAAGCAGGCGACGCCCAACCAGCGATGCGCGCTCTCGCCGAGGCCCACGAAGCCATGGCCGACGAGGACTCGCATGAATCCCCCGACTGGGCTTACTGGGTCTCGCCCGAGGAACTCGACGTGATGGACGCCCGCGTCTACACGGAGCTTCGTAGGCCGTTGCGCGCCGTCCCGCTCCTACAAGAAGTGCTCAGCCGGTACGACTCGACGCACACTCGCGAGCTGGCTCTGTACCTCTCGTGGCTAGCCGTCGCCCTCGTGGACGCGAACGAGCCGGAGGAGGCCACCATGGCGGCGCGACGGATGCTCGACCTCTCGGCCGACTTCGCGAGCGACCGGACGGCCCGGCGAGGCCGCATCGTCCTGACCAAGCTAGAGCCGTACCGAGACATCCCCGAGGTACGCGAGGTACTCGACACGTACGCGGCCTGAGCGCCGGGACGGACGCGACGTCAGAGCCCCCGAGCCGAGCGGTACGGCCGGGGGCTCTCGACTTGTGGCTTAAAGGTGCATCAAGGTACCTTCTAGTCCCAGTACGTGTAGGGGTGCGGGCCCTTCATGGGGGTCGGGACCACGTCGTGGAGGCCCAGGTCCCGGAGTTCGGCGAGGGCCTGGCGTTCGGCCGGGGTCACGTGGGTGGAGCCGGCGAAGACGGCCGGGTCCCAGACGTCCTCGTCCGTGGGCGCCACGTTGTAGTCGCCGCACGCCACCAGCGGCGCGCCCTGCGTCAGTTCGGCCGCCAGCGCGTCGCGGAGCGCCGCGAACCAGCGGAGCTTGTAGGCGTAGTGGGCGGAGTCGGGCGTCCGGCCGTTCGGCGCGTACAGGGACCACACCCGCACGCTGCCGCAGGTGGCGCCGATCGCGCGGGCCTCCGGCGTCAGCAGGACGGGCTCGGTGAGTTTCGCCTGTGCCTCCGCCTCGCCCTCGTACAGCGGCTCCCCGGGGAAGCCGTTGGAGACGTCCTCGATGCCGGCCCTGGACAGGACGGCGACGCCGTTCCAGCGGCCGTCCCCGTGCGCCGCGACGGCGTAGCCGAGGTCGGCCACCTCGGCGGCCGGGAACCGGTCGGCGCGGCATTTGGTCTCCTGGAGGCAGACGACGTCCGGCTCGGTGTCCTCCAGCCAGGACAGGAGACGCGGCAGCCGGGCCTTGACCGAATTGACGTTCCACGTCGCGAGGCGCATTCTCCCAGCCTGCCACCCGGCCGGCGTGCGGATTGCCGCCGCGGGCCGTGCGGCCGGTAGATTGCGGCGCCACACGGGGTCACCTGGCCGGTACATTGCAGGTCGGCCCTTTCCCCGCCGGATGGGCGGCACGAAGGCCCGTGTGACCGGTAGATTGCGGTCGGCCTGCTTTGCACGGTTTTCACGCTGCGCTTAGCCCGGCCCTGGAAGTGTGGTCACGTTCGCGATGTCGTCAAGCCCGGAGCAAGTGAGGAACCATGTCCGAGGATGACAAGCCCGGGGGCAAGCCGGCGATCAAGGCGAAGGCGAAGATCCCGAACGCCAAGGACATCCGCAGCCCGGAGTTCACCCCGCACGGCATCAGCGCCGGGCGCGGCAGCAAGCTGAACCGCCCCTCCGCGCTGACGGCCAAGCAGGCGCGCAAGCGGAAGATCCTGACGATCGTCGTGCTGGTGGTCGTCGCGATACTCGTCGCGGGCTTCGTCTGGTGGTGGATCAACCGCCCCCCGCCCGAGATCGAGGTGACGGGCAAGTTCGCGTCCCAGCCCAAGGTGGAGATCCCCACCGATCTCGCGCCCGCGGGCAAGCGGAAGGTGACCACCGCGATCACGGGCGACGGGCCCAAGATCCAAAAGGGCGACACCGTCTACGCCGAGTACGTCTTCTACCAGTGGTCCAAGGACAGCGACGACGAGGACGGCTCGGTCAAGAGCAAGAGCAAGCAGCTCGCCTCGTCCTACGAGCAGGCGTCGCAGGGCCAGCCGACGCAGCCGCTCGTCGTCGGCGAGAGCGGCATCAAGGGCTTCGACGCGGGCATGATCGGCCAGACGGCCGGCAGCCGGGTCGTGCTGCAGATCCCCCCGTCGGAGGGCTTCGGCAACGACGGCCAGCAGGTGGGGCTGACCAAGTCCGACTGGGTGGTGTTCGTGGTGGACGTCCAGGCCGTCGTCCACAAGAACCAGGGGCCGCAGGGCGCGAAGAAGGAGCTCGACGACGCCAAGCTCCCCTCGGTCAAGGACAAGGGCGCCGGCAAGGCCCCCGAGGTGAAGATCCCGGACCGGGACGCCCCGGCGAAGTTCCAGAACGAGACCCTGGTCCAGGGCAACGGCCCGGCGGTGGCCAAGGGCGACGAGGCGATCGTCAACTACCAGGGGACGATCTGGGACAGCGGCAAGATCTTCGACTCCAGCTGGAAGTCCGGTTCGCCGGCCAAGTTCCCGATCGGCACCGGCAAGACCGTCCCCGGCTTCGACAAGGGCCTCACGAACGTGAAGGTCGGCAGCAGGGTGCTGCTCGTCCTGCCGCCCGAGGAGGGGTACGGCAAGAAGGGCATGCCGCCGGACATCAAGGGCGACGACACCCTCGTGTTCGTGGTGGACGTCCTCGCCAAGGTCGAGAAGTGAGGCGGGCGCGGCACGGCGGCGCCTGAGGCGAGAGCGGCGGGGCACCCGGTCGGTGCCCCGCCGCTCGGCGTTCGCGCGAAGTCCAGGTTGTGCCTTCCGTCACGACAACCGGAGCCGGGCATTGCCCGTCCTCTATCGGGGAGGCCCAGGGAGTGCGCATTGGGCGTCCCGGCGCACGTTTCCCCTCAGGTATGGTCGGTAACGCAATAATCACGGGGGGCTTGTGAGCGACGGCAGAAAGGGCCCGGAGGGCGAGGAGCCCACGGGTCCGGGCGAAGTGGACCGGCACGACACGGAGGCCGCGCCACCGGCCGCCGGAGACGGTCCGGCGGCCGCCACACTGACCGAGAACGCCGGAGAAGCCCCTCCGGACGCAGAATTCGGCGACAGCGGCGAAAAGTCCGATAAGGACGGCGCCGATAAGGCCGGCGAGAATCCCGGAGACGCCGTCCCGGACGCGGACGAACCCCGATCTCCCGCCGCCGATAACCCGCCTGTCGATAAACCGGCCGATACACCGGACGGAAGGCCTGCTGGAGCACCCCTCGACGCACCTGCGGAAACACCGGCCGGGGCGGATGTGGCCTCAGCGAGTGTGGAGACCGCCGAGAGCGGTGATACCCAGACCATGCCGTCCGCCTCGTCCAAGCAGGGAGGGCCGCCCGGGGACGGTCCGGGCCGCGGCGGAGGCGGCGGCAGCGGACGGGGCAAGCCGCGGAGCCGCCGGTCGCGGATCCTGCGCCGGACGCTGTTCATCACGCTCGGCCTCCTCGGGTTCTGCATCGCCGCGTTCGCCGTCGCCTACCTGTTCACGCCGGTACCGTCGCCGCTGGAGAAGGCGGTCGCGCAAGGGCCGACGTTCTACTACTCCGACGGCAAGACGCAGATCGCCAAGACCGGAGTCAACCGGGACGCGGTCGAGCTCGACCGGATCCCGGAGAGCACCCGCAACGCGGTGATCGCGGCGGAGAACGGCACCTTCTACGAGGATCCGGGCGTGTCGGTGCGGGGCACCACGCGCGCGTTCTGGTCCACGGTGACGGGGAAGCAACTGCAGGGCGGGTCGACGATCACGCAGCAGATGGTCCGCAACTACTACGGTGGCATCGGCACGGAACGCTCGGTCACCCGCAAGCTCAAGGAGGTCATGGTCGCCCTGAAGGTCGACCAGGAGAAGGACAAGGACTGGATCCTTGAGCAGTACCTCAACACCATCTACTTCGGCCGCAACGCCTACGGCGTGCAGGCCGCCGCGAAGGCGTACTACGACAAGGACGTCTCGGAGCTGACCGCCGCGGAGGGCGCCTACATCGCCGCCGCGATCCAGCAGCCCAGCTACTTCTCCGACCCGACCGGCTCCGCCCGCCCCATCGCCGAGAAGCGGTGGCGCGCCGTCCTCGGCAACATGGTCAGGGACGGCTACGTGACCTCCGGCGAGGCGGCGTCGATGAGGTTCCCCACGCCGGTCGAGCAGGAGATCACCGACATCCTCAAGGGCCAGAAGGGCTACATGGTCAACGTGGCCAAGAAGGAGCTCACCGAGCGCCGCGGCTACAGCGAGGACGAGATCAACCGCAGCGGGCTGAAGATCACCACGACGTTCGACAAGCGGCTGATGGACTCGCTGCGGCGCGCGGTGAACCAGAACGCGCCGGACGGGATGAGCAAGAAGATCCGGACGGGCGCGGTGTCGGTCGACCCGTCCACCGGGCAGGTCCTCGCGTTCTACGGCGGCCGCGGCTACCTGGAGGAGGCGCTGAGCAGCTCCTTCGGCGACTGGGCGCAGGCCGGGTCCGGGTTCAAGCCGATCGTGCTGGCCGCCGCGCTGGAGAACGGGAAGACGCTCGGATCCAGCTACGACGGGAGCTCCCCGCAGTACTTCGCCGGCTCGGACATCAAGAACGACGGCGGCACGAACTACGGGATGGTGAACCTCGTCACCGCCACCCAGAACTCGATCAACACCGCGTACGTGAACCTCGGCCAGGACATCGGCAACGACAAGATCGTCAAGATGGCCGAGAAGATGGGCATCCCGAAGTCGCAGATCAAGCCGGAGCAGCGCTCCGCCGCCACGCTCCCGCTCGGCATCGTGTCCATGCATCCGGTGCAGCAGGCCGGGGTGTTCGGGACGTTCGCGGCCGAGGGCGTGCACCGGGAGCCGTTCGTCGTCAAGGCCGTCACCGACAACGCGGACCACAAGCGGACGTTCACCGAGAAGGGCGAGCGGGCGCTCAGCCAGCAGAACGCGCGGGACGCGACGTACGCGATGGAGCAGGTCGTCCGGGGCGGCACCGGGAGCGGCGCGCAGCTCCCCGACGGCCGCGACGTCGCCGGCAAGACCGGCACGACCGACAAGGGCCGCGCGATCTGGTTCAACGGCTTCATCCCGCAGATGTCCACGTCGGTCGCGATGTTCCGCAGCGACGGCAAGCCGCTGAACATCCCCGGCTACGGCGCGTACGGCGGGGTGCTGCCCGCGCAGATGTGGCGCACCTACATGACCGACGCGGTGGACATCAAGAACTACGCGCCGAAGTCGTTCGGGGAGCCGTCCATCAGGCTGGGCGGCGGCTGGAACGGATCGCCGGACGGCGACGGCCCGGTGGGGACGGAGCCGCCGCGCACGACCAGGCCGGAGGACCCGCCGACCGAGGCACCCGACGAACCGGAGCTCCCGACGCCGCCGACCGAGATCCCGACCGAGATCCCGACCGATCCCGGTGGAGGCGGCGGAGGCGGTGACGGCGACCCCGGCGGGGGCGGCGGAGGCGGTGACGGCG
>NZ_SMKH01000245.1 GCF_004348515.1 Actinomadura sp. KC345
CCATAAGGTGACTCGCTCACCCACCCATCAAACCCCAAACCCCAGACGATCTTGGGGGCAGCACCCACGTTCACTTGCGGCGAGTCGTTGTCATCAGGGCCCTCATAACAACGACTCGCCGCAAGTGAACGAAGAGGGGCGGGCTAGGGTCTTCGCATGGACGGTGTGACGTTGCGGCGTGACGGGCATGTGACGGAGATCGTGCTGGATCGGCCAGAGGCGCTCAATGCCCTGTCGACGGCGATGGCCCGGCGCCTGGCGGAGGTCTGCGCCGAGGTGGCGGCGGACGCGGGCGTCCGGTCGGTGGTGCTGAGCGCGGCCGGGGAGAAGGCGTTCTGCGTCGGCGCCGACCTCAAGGAGCGCAACGCGATGACCGACGAGGAGCTGATGGCGCAGCGCCCGGTCTTCCGGGCCGCGTTCGGCGGCGTCCTGAACCTGCCGCAGCCGGTCGTCGCCGCCGTGCACGGCTACGCGCTCGGCGGCGGCTGCGAGTTCGCGCTGTCCGCCGACCTGATCGTGGCGGACGAGACGGCCGTGTTCGGCCTGCCCGAGGTGAGCGTCGGCCTCGTCCCCGGAAGCGGCGGCACCCAGCTCGCCCTGCGCCGCCTCGGCGCCGGCAAGGCCGCCGACCTCGTCCTCACCGGCCGCCGGCTGGGCGTCGAGGAGGCCCTCGACTTCGGCCTCGCCGACCGCAAGGTCCCCGCCGGCGCCGCCCGCGACGAGGCCCTGGCCATCGCCGGCGTGATCGCGCAGAACTCTCCGGTCGCCGTCCGCGCCGCCAAACGCGCCCTCCGCCAGGGCGACGGCGTGGGCCTGCAGGCGGGCCTGGACCTGGAGGAGAACGCCTGGCGCACCGCCGCGTTCTCCCCCGACCGCCGCGAGGGCATCGCCGCCTTCAACGAGAAGCGCAAGCCCGACTGGCCGTCCTGAGCCGTCAGCCGGCGTTGCCCAGGTCGTCGGAGTGGCCGGCCTCCAGGCGGGACCACTGGGCCGTGGGACGCCCGCCGGTGCGGAAGACCCAGCTGGCCTCCCCCTCCCGGGGCCAGCCGGCGGGTGAGTCCTCCCAGTCCTCCTGACGCCCGTACACGGTCAGGTCCATCAGCGCGTAGGCGATGTCGAGCGCCTCGTCGCCGCGGCCGCTCGTCCAGTAGGTCTCGAACACCCGGTCGCCGTCCCGCAGGTAGCACACGATGTGGAACATGCCCACCGTGCGGCCGGTCAGCAGGGTTTCGAGGGAATCCTGGGCGGAGTACCAGGGCATGTCCCAGCCCATGAAGTCGCGGTACCGGGCGCTCTCCTCGTACGGGCCCTGGCAGAACGTCGCGTAGGTGATGTCCGCGGCGCGCAGGGCGGACAGCTCGCGGACCTGCCCGTTGAAGTACGTGCAGCCCTCGCACTGCTCGGCGGCGGGACGGCCGGTGTACCACATCATGTAGTAGGCGATCAGCCGGCGGCGGCCCTCGAACGTCTCCAGCAGCGTCACGGGCCCGTCCGGGCCGATCAGCGGTGTGGCGGCGTCCACCTCGACCATCGGCAGCCGCCGGCGGGCGGCGGCGATCGCGTCGCCCTCGTGCGTGTGCGCCTTCTCCCGGACGCGCAGGTCGTCCAGCCGGGCCTGGAAGGTGGCCCGGTCGACCACGTCGGGCATCGGGTGGGTCTTGTCGGTGTTCATGGGATCTTCCCTTCCTCCTGATGGACTTTCACCACACCGACGAAGGGCACCCGCCCGGGATCGACATCACCGGGCAAAAAATCAGAGTTCGCGGAGGCGGCCGGTCAAGTAGCGGCGCTCCGGCTCGGTCGGCGCCAGTTTCAGCGCCTCCTCGTACGCCGCCCTGGCCTCGGCGACGCGGCCGTCGCGG
Source organism: Actinomadura sp. KC345 (assembly GCF_004348515.1). Classification (GTDB taxonomy): domain Bacteria; phylum Actinomycetota; class Actinomycetes; order Streptosporangiales; family Streptosporangiaceae; genus Spirillospora. The sequence continues at coordinate 1,863 of NZ_SMKH01000245.1, forward strand.
CGGAGCAGGTCGGCGCGGGTCGCGGGCAGGAGGTGGTATCCGTCGAGGCGTCCGGACGCCGCGATCTCGTCGACCAGGGCCAGCCCCTCCGGGACCCCGTCCGCCATCGCCACCGCCACGGCGCGGTTGAGTTCCACGACCGGGGACGGCGCCAGGCGGTCCAGCTCCGCGTACAGGGCGGCGATCTGCGGCCAGTCCGTGCTCGCGGCCGCGGGCGCGGTGGCGTGGCAGGCGGCGATGGCGGCCTGCACCTGGTAGGGGCCGGCGCGCCGCAGGGCCAGCGCCTCGTCCAGTGTCGCCACTCCCTCGGCGATCAGTGCGCGGTCCCAACGGGAACGGTCCTGGTTCTCCAGCGTGACCAGCACACCGTCCCGCGTGCGCGTCGCGCGCCGGGCCTCGTGCAGCAGCATCAGCGCGAGCAGCCCGCGCGGCTCGGGTTCGCCCGGCATCAGCCGGACGAGGACCCGGCTCAGGCGGATGGCCTCCACCGTCAGGGCTCGCCCCTCGTCCTCCTCCTCGTAGCCCTGGTTGAAGATCAGGTAGAGCACCGCGAGGACGGCGGCCAGCCGCTGCGGCAGCAGTTCGGCGGGCGGGACCCGGTACGGGATACCGGCCTCGTGGATCTTGCGCTTCGCGCGGACCAGGCGTTGCGCCATGGCGGGCTCGCCGGTCAGCAGCGCCCTGGCGATCTCGGCGGTGCTCATGCCCGCCAGCGTGCGCAGGGTGAGCGCGACCCGAGCCGGGAGCGGCAACGCCGGATGGCAGCAGGTGAAGATGAGACGCAGCCGATCGTCCTGGATGTCCTCCGCGGGCGGCTCGTCCGGGTCGCGGGCCAGCACGGCGAGCTGCCTCAGCTTGGCGGCCCCGGTGGCGTCGCGGCGCAGCCGGTCGATCGCGCGGTTGCGGGCCGCCGTCGTCAGCCAGGCACCCGGACGCCTCGGGACGCCGTCACGCGGCCATTTCGCGAGCGCGGCGGCGAACGCGTCCTGGGCGCAGTCCTCGGCCAGGTCCCAGTCCCCGGTCACTCCGATGAGGGTGGCGACGACCTGGCCCCACTCGTCGCGGTACGCCGCGTCGACCGCCGCCCGGATCCGGTCGGACCCGGTCATGCCCAGACCAGCAGCACGTACCTCATGCGCTCGATTCTGCCCGATGCCGGCCGGCCGCCACGGGAGAAGTGTCAGCCGGTGTTCTGGAGGCCGGCGGCCACGCCGTTGACCGAGAGGAGTAGCAGGGCCTCCAGGTGGGTGCGTTCTTCTTCGTTGTCGACGCCTGCGCGGAGGGCGGTCAGGGCTCGTAGTTGGAGGTGGGAGAGGGCGTCCACGTAGGGGTTGCGCAGTTCGACCGCCCTGGAGAGGACCCTGCGGTTCTCCAAGAGGCGGTCGTGGTCCGTCACCGCCAGGACGAGGCGCCGGGTGCGGTCGTACTCGGCCAGGACGGTCTCGGAGAGGTCGGGGCGGTCGCCCAGGGCCAGGTAGCGTTCCGCGATCGCGCGGTCGGACTTGGCCAGGCTCATCTCGGCGTTGTCGAGGAGCGTGTTGAACAGCGGCCAGGACTCGTAGGCGTCGCGGAGTTCGGTCAGGTCCTCGCCGTCGCCGGAGACGGCGGCCAGGCCGCTGCCCAGGCCGTACCAGCCGGGGAGGTTGACGCGGGTCTGGGTCCAGGCGAACACCCACGGGATGGCGCGCAGGTCCTCCAGGCCGCGGGCGGCCTTGCGGCGGGCCGGGCGGGAGCCGATGCGCAGTTCGGAGATCTCCTCCAGGGGGCTCACCTGCGCGAACCAGGCGGCGAACTCCTCGGTCTCGATGAGGCCGCGGAACGCCGCCTTCGCCGCGTCGCTCATCTTGTCGGCGAGGGGGCGGAAGCGGGCGGCGGCCTCGCGGGCGCGGTCCTGGACGGCGTCGGTGGAGGCCAGGAGGACGGCGCTGGTGACCTGCTCGACGTGGCGCTTGGCGATCTCGCGCTGGCCGTAGCGGGCGAAGATGACCTCGCCCTGCTCGGTGACCTTGAAGCGGCCCGCGACCGAGCCCGGCGCCTGCGCGAGGATCGCCCGGTTGGCGGGGCCGCCGCCGCGGCCGAGGGAGCCGCCGCGCCCGTGGAACAGGGTCAGCTTGATGTCGTGTCGTGCCGCCCAGGCGGCCAGCGCCTCCTGCGTGTCGTACAGGCGGAGGGTGGCGCTGGTGGGGCCGAGCTGCTTGGCGGAGTCGCTGTAGCCGAGCATGACCTCCAGGCGGCGCCCGGTGTCGTCCAGGCGGCGGCGGACGGCGGGGATCTCCAGCATCCCGTCCAGGACGGACGGGGCGCGCTCCAGGTCCTCGCCGGTCTCGAACAGGGGGATCACGTCCAGGACCGGCGCCGCATCGCCGAGGGACGCCGCCAGCTCGTGGACGTTGGCGATGTCCTGGGCCGACCGGGTGAACGACACGATGTAGCGGTGGCAGGCCCGGACCCCGAAACGCTGCTGGATCCAGGCGACCACGCGGAGTGTTTCGAGGATCTCCTCGGTCATCTCCGAACGAGCGCCGCCGAGCTCTTCGAGGGCCTTCTCGTGCAGTTCCGAGTGCTGGCGGATCTCCACCTCGGCCAGATGGAAACCGAACGTCTCGACCTGCCAGACGAGCTGCTGAACGCGTCCGTACGCCTGGCGCGCGGCGCCGCCTGCGGCGAGCGAGTCCTGGACGACGCGAAGGTCGGCGAGCAGCTCGTCCGGAGAGCCGTAGGCGAGGTCGGCGTTGCGCTCCCGGGTCGCGGCGATGCGGGCGGCGGCGTGCAGCAGGAACTGGCGGTGCGGCTCGCCGGGCGAACGCTTCGCGATCTCGGCGAGCGGCTGCGGGTGCGCGGTACGGGCGGTGGCCAAGGCGTCCCGCAGTTCCGTGGACGAGGGCGTGGTCTCCTCGTGGACGGTCAGCTCCCGGCCGGTCCGGGCGCAGGCGTTCTCCAGGGCGCGCAGGACGTGGTCGGCCTGGATCATGACGGCGTCCCGGGTGACCTGCGCGGTGACGTAGGGGTTGCCGTCGCGGTCGCCGCCGATCCAGCTGCCGAACCGCAGGTACGGACGGGCCTTCGGCGGACGCGTTCCGGCGCCGTCGGGGGCCCCGTGGTCGAGAGCGCGGTCCAGGGCCCGGTAGACGTGCGGGACGACGCGGAAGATCGTCTCGTCGAACGCGGCCATCGCGGTGCGGACCTCGTCCAGCGGGTCCATCCGGGTGTGGCGGCGCAACGCCGTCCGCCACAGCAGGTCGATCTCCTCGCGCAGGTCCCGCTCGATCTCCTCGCGCTCGCTCGCGCCGGGGCCGTCGTCCAGCCGGGCCATCAGGTCGCTGATCCGCTGGATGGCGGTGACCACGGCGCGGCGGCGGGCCTCGGTCGGGTGGGCGGTGAACACCGGGCGGAACTCCAGGCCGTCGACGAGCGCGTCGAGGCGGCCGTCGCCGGAGGCCGCGATGTGCCGGACGGTCGCCGCGACCGAGCCGGGGACGGTGTCGCCGGTGTCGCGTTCCCGCAGCGTCCGGATGCGGTGGTGCTCCTCCGCCAGGTTCGTCAGGTGGAAGTACACGGTGAACGCGCGCGCGACCTGCTCGGCGCGTTCCAGCGTCCAGCCGTCGACGATGGCGGCGACCTCCGCGCCGGTCGTCTCGCCGCGGCGGGCCGCGATCACCGCGTGGCGGAGGCGTTCGACGTCGTCCAGCAGCCCTTGGCCGCCGTACTCCACAAGGCCGTCGCCGAGCATCGCGCCGAGCAGGCGCACGTCACGGCGGAGCGGTTCGGGCAGGTCCTGCCGGAAGGTTTCACGCGTCTTCGTAGCCACCCGCCCAAGCGTAACGAGAGCGCGGACGCGGCGTTCGTCCCGGTGGGCGGGGCCACCCCGGCCGCAGGAGCGGTATCAGCGGCCGGTTACCCTGGCCCGCATGGCGACGGAAGCCCCTGAACCCCCGGTGGAATACGACATCCACACCACGGCGGGAAAGATCGCGGACCTGGAGCGGCGCAGGTACGAGGCGGTGAACGCCGGCTCGGCGCGCGCCGTCGAGAAGCAGCACGCCAAGGGCAAGATGACGGCGCGGGAACGGATCGACGCGCTGCTGGACCCCGGGTCGTTCGTCGAGTTCGACGAGATGGCGCGGCACCGCTCCACGAACTTCGGGATGGAGAAGAACCGTCCCTACGGCGACGGCGTCGTCACCGGCCACGGCACGGTGGACGGCCGCCCCGTCGCGGTGTTCAGCCAGGACTTCACCGTCTCCGGCGGCTCCCTGGGCGAGGTCTTCGGCGAGAAGATCTGCAAGGTCATGGACCACGCGATCAAGACCGGCTGCCCGGTGATCGGCATCAACGACTCCGGCGGCGCGCGGATCCAGGAGGGCGTGGTCGCGCTCGGGCTGTACGCCGAGATCTTCCGTCGCAACGTGCACGCGTCCGGCGTGATCCCGCAGATCTCCCTGGTCATGGGCCCGTGCGCGGGCGGCGCCGTGTACTCGCCGGCGATCACCGACTTCGTCGTCATGGTCGACCAGACGTCCCACATGTTCATCACCGGGCCGGACGTCATCAAGACGGTCACCGGCGAAGAGGTGACGATGGAGGAGCTGGGCGGCGCGCACTCGCACAACTCCAAGTCCGGCGTGGCCCACTACCAGGGGTCGGACGAGGACGACGCGATCGAGTACGTCAAGGCGCTGCTGTCGTACCTGCCGTCCAACAACCTGTCCGACGCGCCGGCGTTCGGCGTCCCCGTCGACCCGGCCGAGCTCGTCGAGGATCTCGACACCCTCATCCCCGACTCGCCGAACCAGCCGTACGACATGAAGACCGTCATCGAGCACGTGCTCGACGACGGCGAGTTCCTGGAGGTGCAGGAACTCTACGCGCCGAACATCGTCACCGGGTTCGGGCGCGTCGAGGGCCACTCGGTCGGGGTCGTCGCCAACCAGCCGATGCAGCTCGCCGGGACGCTCGACATCGACGCGTCGGAGAAGGCCGCCCGGTTCGTGCGGACCTGCGACGCGTTCAACGTCCCGGTGCTGACGTTCGTGGACGTCCCCGGCTTTCTGCCCGGCACCGACCAGGAGTGGAACGGGATCATCCGGCGCGGCGCCAAGCTGCTGTACGCCTACGCCGAGGCGACCGTCCCGCTGGTCACGATCATCACGCGCAAGGCGTACGGCGGCGCCTACGACGTCATGGGGTCCAAGCACCTCGGCGCCGACATCAACCTGGCGTGGCCGACCGCGCAGATCGCGGTGATGGGCGCGCAGGGTGCGGTCAACATCCTGTACCGGCGCGACCTGGCCGCCGCGGACGACCCGGACGCCCGCCGCGCCGAGCTGATCACCGAGTACGAGGACACGCTGGCCAACCCCTACATCGCGGCCGAGCGCGGCTACATCGACAACGTGATCAAGCCGTCGGAGACGCGCGGGCAGGTCGTGCGGGCGCTGCGGACGCTGCGGGAGAAGCGCCAGACGCTGCCGCCCAAGAAGCATGGGAACATCCCGCTCTGACCCGACTCTCCCAAGAGGTCAGGAGTATCCGTGACCGCTGACAGCAAGCCCTTCCTCCAGATCGTCCGCGGCGATCCGGGCCCGGAGGAGATCGCGGCGCTCGTCGCCGTGCTGACCGCCCGCGCCCAGGCGGCCGCCGCCGCCCGGGACGGCGGCGGCGGCCCGGCCAGGCCGTCACGCTGGGCGGACCGCTCCCGGCTCGTGCGCAGCACGTTCTCGGGCGAGCCGCGGCCGCGCGGCGCGGGGGCGTGGCGGTCCAGCGCCCTGCCGCGCTGACCCGCGCGCCGCGCTCACGCCCGCTCCCGCCTGGGCGTCCGTGCCCCGCTCCGGGGCAGGCGGCCGGGGCGTTGAACCGATGTGTACCCGTGGTTCACGCCCAGTGGACGCCCGGCACGAATAAGGTGGAAGGCCATGGCCACCTCGGAGTTCGTTCCACAGCCCGCGCGATACGCCGTCTTCGTCGACGCGGGGTACCTTTACGCGGCCTCCGGTGCCCTGCTGCTCAGTTGCGGGTCCAGACGTGAGTACCGGGTCGCCGCCGAGAAGCTGATCAAGGCGCTGACCAGTCACGCCGACGAGAAACTGCTCGGCGAGCTGCTGCGGGTGTACTGGTTCGACGCCGCGCCGAAGAAGCAGCCGACGGTCGACCAGCGCGTGATCGCGAACCTGCCGCTGGTGAAGCTCCGCCTCGGGAACCTGAACGCCCAGGGCCAGCAGAAGGGCGTGGACGCCCAGCTCCGCGCCGACCTCGAGGCCCTGGCCCGGCACCGCGCGATCACCGACGCGGTGCTGCTGGCCGGCGACGAGGACATGCTGCCCGCCGTCGAGGCGGCACAGCGCTACGGCGTCCGCGTGCACCTGTGGGGGGTCGAGCCGACCCACGGCTCGAACCAGGCCGAGTGGCTGGTGTGGGAGTCCGACACGGTCGAGGTGCTGCCCGCCGACTTCCTGCGCCCCTACTTCACCAAGGCCAAGGTCCTGCCGGTGCCCGCGCCCGGTACCGCCGCCGCCGTCCGGGAGGCCGCGGACGCCGCGCAGCGCACGAGCCCCGTCCCGTCGCCGTCGCAGGTGTTCGCGGGGCGCGCCCCGGCGGTCAAGCCGACGCCGGCGGCCGTCCGCGGCGGCGTCCCGGTCCCCGGCGCCGCGACGCCCGCGACCGTGGCCGCGTCGATGAACTCCACGGCCCCGGCCGACGGCAAGCTCGGCCCCGACCGCGACCACATGCTGGAGATAGGCGAGCATGTGGCGCAGAAGTGGATCTTCGAGCGGGGCCGGGACAACATCCGCGACCTGCTGCCCGGCCCGATCCTGCCGCCCGTCATCGACAAGGAGCTGCTGATCGAGGCGGAGAAGGAGCTCGGCGGCTCCCTGCGCCCCTACCAGGAGGCCCGCACCTGGCTGCGGGACGGCTTCTGGGAGCGCGTCTACCGCGAGTTCGGCATCGGCATCGGCAAGTCCGACTAGCCACCGGCGCCCTCCGAACACGTTTCGCGGTTGAGCGGACACTGGGAGTGGTTTGTCGGTAGGGTCCCCGCCGTGTAAGGGGGACCGGGCATGGGACGTCAAGGAGGACGATCTGGGGCCGCCACGCTTCCGCTCGCCGCGGCCACGGTGCTGACCTGCGGTGTTCTGGCAGGGTGCGAGTCGCCCGTGCCGTTCTACCGGCCCGGGGAGGGGGCCCCGGACGGCCCGGTCGTCGGGCTCGGCGGGCCCGCGCCCTATGTGAGCGCGCGACCGAGCGGTGACGCGTCCGAGCCTCCCGGCGGCGAGGTGCCGCTGGCTCCGGCCGGGGGCCACGTCTACTCCGCCACCGGGCCCGGAATGATCGCGCCCAACGCGCGCGGGTTCCCGGCGAGGCTGTACGTCGCGAACGGGCGGACCATCGACGTCATCGACCCGGACACGCTCCGGGTCGTCGGCCGCCTGCGCACCGGGGCGGCCGCCTCGGGGGTCGTGCCGTCCTGGGATCTGCGGCGGCTGTGGGCGACGGACCGCGGACAGGGCACGCTCGTCCCGGTCGGGCCGCGCGGCGGCGGGCGGGGGCGTCCGGTGAAGGTCGGCGGCGGCACCGGGCTGTACTTCGCCCCGGACGGCGGCAGTGCGCTGGTGCTGGCCCGGCGGCCGCGGCGCGTGGACGTCCACGACCCGGAGACGATGCGGCGGAGGGCGTCGGTTCCGCTGCCGTGCGCCGCCCGGCACGCCGACTTCACACCGGACGGGGCGTCGATGGTGGCGACCTGCGCGTCCGACGGCACGCTCGCCCGCGTGGACCTCGCGGGGCACCGCGTCTCCGGGACGCTCCGGCTGCCGGAGGGGGCGCGTCCCGGGGACCTGCGGCTTTCGCCGGACGGGGCGCTGTTCTACGTGGCCGACTCCGCCAAGGGCGGAGTCTGGCTCGTGGACGCCGCGCGGTTCGCCGTGCTGGGGTTCGTCCGCACGGCGCCCGGAGCGCGCGGCCTGGCGATCAGCCGGGACGCGCGCCGCCTGTTCGTGGTGGGCGCCGGCACCCTCACCGCCGTCGCGTTCGGGACCCGCCGGGTCACCTCCCGCTGGCCGCTGCCGGGCGGCGGGTCGCCGGCGCCCGGCGGAGTGTCGTCGGACGGGACGGCGCTGTGGCTCGCCGACCCCCGCGGCCTCGTCTACGCGGTGTCCACCCGGACGGGGCGGGTCGTGCGGAAGGTCCGGATCGGGGGGCGTCCGGCGGGGCTGTGCGTCCACCCGCAGCCGGGCCGGTACTCGCTGGGCGGCACCGGCCTCTACCGCTAGCCGTACTGCCCTGACAGGTTCGTGACCCGGTGCCATTCGGGGACGAGCTCCTCCATCAGCGCTTCCGTCTCGGGCTGGAGCCGGTCGAGCAGCGGATCCCGGCCGACGCGGCCTTGCAACTCGTCGACGACGACCTGGACCTGCGCGACCTCGCCGGTGGCGTGGGTCGCGCGGAGCAGGTCGCGCCACAGGCCCTCGTCCTCGGGCGCGAGCCGCAGCCCGGCACGCGCCGCGCCCACCGCGCCGCGCGCGTCGCCCTCGTCCAGCCGCAGCACGACGAGCCGGTGCGCGACGTCGATGACCCGCGCGGTCGCCTCGTACAGCAGGTCGTGCTCGGCGAGCCACGTGTAGCGGCCGCGCGGGCGGTCGGCGAGGGCCGGGCCGCGGACGAGGTCCAGCGCGTACGCCATGTAGGCCGTCTCGGAGGCGGGTTCGGCGGCCGACCGCCACACCAGCCAGCGGAACACGTTGAGGTCGACCCGCACCTCCGAGCCGAGCCTGAGCCGGCCGCGCTCGTCGGTGTACAGGTTCGGGCGGCCCCGCGCGTCCCGGCCGAGCCAGTCCGACACGCGCGCCACGCACGCGTCGCGGACGCCGGCGCTCACCCCGCGCGGCCAGATCGCGCCGGACAGCACCGTGGGGTGGACGCCCTCCGGATGCGCCGCCAGGTACACGAGGAGCTCGGTGCAGAGCGCGCGGCGGTCGTCGTCCATCGGTCCCGGCGCCTCGACCTCGATCGGCCCGAGCAGCCGGATGTCGACCGACGACTGCTGCGCGGTCGGCGGCTCCGGCCCGCCGGCGAGGCCGGGAAGTTCGACCGAGTCGAGCCGCTCCGCGGTCCGGAACAGCTCGAACACGCCGCGGTAGTCGTCGTCCGCGACGAGCTGCGCGTCGACGTCGAAGCCGAGCACGCCGGCGTGGAGGCTTCCGGCCTCGTCGACCTCCCACGTCCAGGTGGCGCCCTGCACGTCGCCGGGGGCGAGGTAGCCGGCGGCCATCCGGGTCCCGGTGCGGGCGAGCGCGACGAGCCGGTCCGCCTCCCGCTCCGCGGGCTGATCGGCCATGATCAGGTAGTGCGGCATCCACGCCTCGCCGAACACGCCGCGGCAGCGTCCGGTGAGCACGGAGTCGACGCCCGACGCGGCGAGCGCCTGCCGGACCTCCTCGCTGCGGTGCTCCAGCTCGGGCAGGGCGTCGGCGAGCGTCGGCACGGACCGGACCCGGTCCGGCGCGATCTCCGCGAGGCCCTCGCCCAGCTCCCCGTCGAATCCGACGAGCGTGATCCGCATGTGGTCGGACCAGCGGTTGGTCGCCAGCTCCATCGCGATCGCCGACAGCGCCGCCCGCCGGACGCGGTCGGGGCCGCGCAGGGCGATCAGCCCGTGCGCGGCCTCCAGGTCGACGAGGATCCGGCCGTTCTCGTTCGTCCCGATCGACACCAGGCCCGGGTACGGGGCGAGGACGTCATCGAGGTCGGCGGTCTCCAGGGCGGGCAGCGCGTCGCTGTGCAGGCGCCACACCTGGCCGTCGTCGAACGCCTGCCACGGCGCGGGCGGGTTCCGGTCGGCGGGCGCGATCCACAGGTCGAGGCTGCCCTCGGCCCGGTCGTCCCGGTCCGGGTCGTCCGGGGGACGGCCGATGTGCACCCCGTACACGGTCGGCAGCGCGCGGCCTCCCGCCGCCATCGACTTCGACAGGTGCCGGAGCCCGAGGTCGAGCAGCCGGGCGGACTCGTCGTCGGCGCCGAGCCGCAGCGCCCGCTCCGTCCCGGCCGCCTCCCCTCGCGGCCGGACGATCATCTTCCCGGACGCGCGGTGCCACAGCTGGACGCGGCGGCGTTTCGCGAGCACGGTGAGCAGCCCGGCGGCGAGCAGCCCGGCGGCCGCGAGGCCGTGCGGCCAGCCGATGCCGAAGGGCGCGCCCGTCTCCTCCTGACGGTCCGCGCCCTGGCCGGGCACCGACGCGCCGCCGCTCTCGGCGCCGCCGCTGATCTCGCCGGACGGCCCGCCTCCGTGCACGGGCGGCTGCGCGGGCTCCGGCCTCTGGGTCGGCTCCGGCTCCTGGGTGGGCCGTGCGGTCGGCGGGGCCTGCGACGGTTTCGGCGCCGCGGGCGGCGCCTGCGAGGCGGGCGGCTGCGACGCGGTCGGTGGGGCCTG
>NZ_SMKH01000246.1 GCF_004348515.1 Actinomadura sp. KC345
CGCCCAGCCCCCGCCGCCCGGCCTGGACGGCGTGACCGACCGCGAACGCGAGGTCCTCACCCTCATCGCCCGCGGCCTGTCCAACGCCGAACTCGCCGAACACCTGCACCTGAGCCCCGCGACGGTGAAGACCCACATCGGCCACCTGCTCGCCAAACTCCACGCCCGCGACCGCGCCCAGCTCGTCATCGCCGCCTACGAAACCGGCCTGGTCCGCCCTCGCTGACGTCCATCCTCCGCCGAGGCGGCCCCCCGCGCCGGAGACGGCCTCGGCCGACGCGCCACAGCCCGCCCGCGGCGCCCCTGGCCGGGGCAGGTTGCCCTGGTCGGAGCCGCGAGTCTCGGCGGCCGCTTCCCAGGGCGCGGCAGGATCATAGGAGGGAGGGCGCGCGGCCCGGCCGCACCCTGGACGTTCCCGGCTTCTGTCAGCAGGGGTAGATGAGGGCGGGCGCGCGCTGCCTGCCCTCGCCCACCGCACCGCCGGCGCGGAGTCAGAGGAGGGCGGGCGCGAGGCGTTCGAACCGGTCGGCGGACGATTCCAGGTCCGGGCTCAGCACCGAGACGCTCACGTGGTCGGCTCCCGCGTCCAGGTGGTTCTGGATCCTTGTGCGGATGGCCGATTCGTCGCCCCAGACGAAGCAGGCGTCGATGACCTCGTCGGAACCGCCGCCGGCCAGGGCGGCGTCCTCGTACCCCAAGCTCTTGAGCGAGCGGATTCACCCGCGTCCTCGAAGTCCTGCTCCGCCGTGCTCAGGCCGCCGAGGCGGTACGTCCTGACGTGACCGTCCAGGAGGTCCGGACGCTCCTGGTCGGCTGCATGCTCATGGAGCGCCTCCGCCGTCCATCGGGGCGCCCCGGCCGCATGACCGCCCTGGCCTGTGACGCCCTGCGACCTGTAACGAAACACGACGAAACTGGAGTTCGTAACGAAACTCGCTGCGAGGTCTGCGCGACGTCCCTCGTCCCAGCCACCACCGGCCGTCCAGCTCGGTTCTGCAGCGCGTCCTGCCGCCAGAAGGCCCACCGCCGCCGCACGAAACCCACCTGAATGCGCCTTGCGGAAGGCGCGGGAGTGCGCTTCGCGGTCTCTCTCCTGCTTGGGGGCAGAGCGGCGCCGCACCGGGCTTGCGGCCCGTCCTCACCTGACGGCGCGCTGGCTTCAGCCGACACGGCACCGGCGACGGTCCATCGCGGGCATCCGTTCTCTGACGAGAGCCATCGAGCGCCGCCTGCGACGGTACGGCTGATCCAAGACCGCCGGGACGCGCGGCGTGGAACCGGTCCGCACGGAGACGCTCGGCACGACCGGCTACTGCGTCGCCGTGGTCGAAGCGGTCGCGTCCTCGGAGTCGTGACCGCCGCGTCTCTGTCGTGCCGGAGCTAGAGGGAAGCCGTGCGGATCCGGTGGGCCTCCAGGCGTGCTGCGAGTTCCTTGGGCCGGCTGAGGGCGACCAGGTGCCCGCCCGGCATGTCGTCGACCGGGATGCCGAGGCGTTCGCGGACCACCCTGCGCTGGAACTCGAGCGGGAAGAAGCGGTCATGTCGTCCCTGCAGAAAGACCGTCGGGGTGCTCGGCCACGCGTCGAGCGGCCACGGCTCCGCGAACGGGGTCGCCGACTGGGGCGGCTCTGGCCGGGAGAACGCCTCAGCCGTGACATCCGGTGGGACGTCATGGAAGAAGGCTTCCTTGGGGTCGAAATCCACCGAGACGGTTCTTCCCTCGCGGGCCGCCTGGTCCGCCATGGCCTGTGCCTGGCCGGTGTTCTCCCACCAGGCGCCGCCCGACTCGCCGGGGATCGGGACCATGGCGTTGAGCATGACGAGCAGGTCCACCGGTACGCGTTCGCAGACGAGCGGGGCGGTGAAGCCTCCCATGGACTGCGCCACCAGGATGACGCCCGTCCGGCCGCCGATCGCCTCCACGACCGTGTCGGCATACCTGCGGAGGCCGGCCGAGTCGTCGCCGGCCGGAAGGTCGACGGCCACGGCGTCGTGGCCCTGACCTTGCAGTTCCGGGACGAGGCGGTGCCAGTACCAGGCCTGGCCGCCGGCTCCGGGAATGAGTACATAGGTGGCCATGCTCACCGTCCTGTGCGGTCATGGGGGTCGATCTTCGGCGGCTTCCGCCGTTCAGTACTCCTAGATTAGGAGTTGCTCGTATCATCGTGGCCACCGGTGCCGCGACGTTCAGGAACCTCATGTTCGGCGGCCGTCCGTTGCCGGAGGCTCTGGAGTCGGGAACGCTCGTCTGGAAGGCGACGGCGATCTCGTCGCCCGCTTCCTGCGCTGCTTTCCTCGCCCCTCGATCACCTCCTGACCGCTCCGCTCCGCAGTTCAGTCCGGCAGGCGGTTCAGTCCGGCAGGCGGAGGACGAGGTGGCTCGAGAAGCCGCCACGCTCGGCGGCCTTGGCGGAACGCTGCTCCTCCAGTTCACGCGGCGTGATTCCGTGGGATGCCGCGAGGGCGTGGACGACCTCCAGCAGATCGGACAGCTCCGCGGGATCTCCGCCCGCGGCATACTCCCCGGCCTCCTCGTAGAGCTTCGCGCGCAGCAACGCGCCGTGCTCCTCCGGACCCGCGACGCGGGTCTCCGGCTCCCGTCCGGTGGCTCGGACGATCTCGGGTATCCGATCCCGGACGAGCTTCTCGGTGCGTCCGCCGTCCTCCTTGACCGTGTGCACCGCCGCACCGTTCCGCCGGTCGAGGGACTGGATCCACTTCACCGCGACCGCCGCCGTCTGGACCAGTTCCGTCCGCAGACGGCCCGGATCGGATTCGGCGAGGGCCTCGAAGAACTCCTCCGCCAGGATGTGCCGCCACGTCAGCCGCCCCTGTGACCAGGCGGTGGCGCATTCCCGCTTCGCCCCCTCCGCGCGCTCGGCGAACTCCGGACCGCTCCCGTCAGGGAACTCCTGCTGTCCCCACATCCGGTCCTGGGCCTCACGTTCGGCCGCGACGTCCGCCAGCACCTTCGCCAGCGCCCCGGGCGCTCGATCGCTCTCCATGCCGCCCGACGCTACCGGCTTTCGCCGGCAGGGCTCCGCCCTTAAGGGCGGGGGTGAGGCCGGCCTTCCCGCGGAGCGGGACAGGGATAGCCGGATCGCCCCCGGGGGCGATCCGGCGTCCGCCGGTCTCAGGCCCGCCGGTTCTGCTGCTCGATGTACTGCCGCAGGACGCTGATCGGGGCGCCGCCGACCGTCCCGGCGAAGTAGGAGGCCGACCACAGCTTGTTCGCCCGCCAGTAGTGGCGGGCCAGTTCCGGGAACTCCTGGCGCATCCGCCGGGAGGAGACCCCCTTGAGGCTGTTGACCAGCTTGGACAGCGCGACCTTGGGCGGGAAGTTGACCAGCAGGTGCACATGGTCGCCCTCGCCGTTGAATTCGGCCAGCTCGACCTCGAAGTCGCCGCACACTGCCCGCATGATCTCCTCCAGCCGCTCCAGGTGCGGTCCTGTGAAGACCCCATGCCGGAGCTTGGTCACGAAGACCAAATGCGCATGCAGCATGAAAACACAATGCCTGCCTGTCCTGATATCCCCATACTCGACCATAGACCAATGCTAGGTTTCCCGGGTGCAGCTCCGATACCAGTTCCGGCTCTACCCGACCCGCGGCCAGCAGCAGAACCTGGCGCGGGCGTTCGGGTGCTCGCGCGTGGTCTACAACGACGCATTGCGGGCGCGACAGGACGCCCGCGAACAAGGGCTGCCGTTCCCCAAAGCCGCCGAACTGTCGGCGGCCATGACCGAGGCGAAGAAGACGCCCGAGCGCGCGTGGCTGGCGGAGGTGTCGGCGGTGGTGCTGCAGCAGTCGCTGCGGGACCTGGAGGCCGCCTACCGCAACTTCTTCGACGGCCTGGCCGGCAAACGCCCCCGCATGGGAGCGCCCCGGTTCAAGTCCCGCAAGGACGCCCGGCAGTCGATCCGGTTCACCGCCAACGCCCGCTGGCAGATCACCGAAGGCGGGCCACTTGCGTTGCCGAAGGTCGGCGAGGTGAAGGTGAAGTGGTCACGGCGGCTGCCCTCGGCGCCCTCCACCGTGACCGTGATCAAGGACGCCGCCGGGCGCTTCTTCGCGTCGTTCGTCGTGGAGACCGGCCAGGCGCAAGACCCGCCCGGTACGACGGCCGAGGTCGGAATCGACCTGGGGCTGGAGCACTTCGCCGTCACCTCCGACGGCCGCAAGATCACCTCCCCGCGGTTCCTGCGCCGCGCCGAGAAAAAGCTCCGCAAGGCCCCAAAGGCGCTGTCGCGCAAGCAGAAGGGTTCGAACAACCGCGGCAAGGCCCGCCTGAGCCTCGCTCGCGCCCACGCCAGGGTCGGCGACGCGCGCCGCGAGTTCCACCACCAGCTGTCCACGACGCTCGTCCGCGACAACCAAGCGGTCTATGTCGAGGACCTGTGCGTGAAGGGACTGGCGCGCACCCGGTTTGCCGCATCGGTGCACGACGCGGGCTGGTCGGCGTTCGTGAGCATGCTGGAGTACAAGACCGCCCGGTACGGGCGGACGTTCGCGCGGGTCGACCGGGCGTTCCCGTCCTCGCAGATCTGCTCGCACTGCGGACACCGCGACGGCCCCAAACCCCTGCACGTCCGCGAATGGGCATGCGGGCGGTGCGGGACCGGGCACGACCGGGACGTCAACGCCGCACGCAACATCCTGGACGAAGGGCGCCGCATCACCACGTGATGCCCTACCGGTCGCCGCCGGACGGAAACCCCGGGCGCCCGGGGAGGCGGAGACCTTAAACGCCTGATGGAGGGCAGATAAGACCCCGGCTCGTCCCTGGGCACAGCCCGTAGAAGCAGGAAGCCACGGAAGTGACCGCACCTGCAACGGCGCGGCACAGGCCGAATCCCCGGCCTTCTGGCCGGGGAGCGCGTCAATGCGGTGGCGCATCCCCCTGCCCGTCCGCACGTCGGGAGTCCCGAGCGGCGCGTGCCGCCGCGTCGACGTGGAGGCCGTCCGCCGCCGGGCCGCCGGCTCACGCGCTCTCCGGTCAGGCGGGTGCGGCGTGGTCGGGTTCGCAGCTGAGCAGTTCGTGCAGGATGGGCGGGAGGTCGTCCCAGAGCCACTCGTTGAGCGTGCCCGGGAACCCGGCCGGCGGCCGGATGCCCAGGCGGTGGGGAGTGACCTGGGTCAGGCGCACCGGTACGGGGCCGTCGTCCCACATCGGGTCGCGGTGTCCCCAGTATGCGGCGAAGTCGATGCCCGTCAGCATGAGTTCGGCGGGCAGGGTGTGCTCGCCCGGGTGCCTGCCCAGCGGGAGCAGGCGCTGCGCGGTCGTACGGAGGACGTTGAGCGCGGCCAGGTCGTGCGGGCAGGCGACGTCGGCGATCTCCACTTCGGGCAGGCCGAAGCGGCTCAGTCCGCGGGTGGTGAGCCGGACGCACGCGCAGCCGTCGATGGAGTCCTCCTCGGCAGGACAGCGGCCGGAATCCCGGAAGGGCGGCAGGGACGCACCGATCCAGTTGTCGGCGAGGACGAACTCCTCGAAGCGTCCGAAGGGGACGACGGGCAGGACCTCGTTCAGAGCCAGGTCCACGGGCACGCCGCACAGCGATTCGGCGATCGCCCTGGCGGCGGCGCGCGCGAGATGCGGCCCCGAGGGGAGGTCGCCCACCGGCAGGACGGTCGTGACACCGATGTGCCGTGTGGCCTGCCGGGCCCTCTCCACGTCGTCACCGTCGGCGCCCGTCACCTCGCTCAGGTCCCACGGCGAGTCCGCGGCGGGATGGCAGGCCGTGATCAGGCGCGGCGTGCCCAGGCACATCGACACCGCGGCCGCGAACGAGGCGGGAAGCCGTTGCCGGACCGCCGACGCGAGGTCGCCGGGGTCCTTGTCGGCGGCGATGACGAAGCCGGTGGTCGTCTCCTCGGGAACCGTGATCGTGACGGGCATGGCGGCCTCCTCGGGCCCTGGGGGTTCGTGGTGTCCAGCTTCGAGGAGGCGGTCAGGCGACAGGAACAGAATGGAATTCTGTGGATAACGGGTCGAGGAATGCGGCGAATGTCTTTTCTGGTCAGATCAACGCTCATAGCGGGCGGGCACGGAGACCCGCCCGCTATTGGGCATATGGCGATAAAGCGCCGCCTCCCAGAAAGGGATGCGCGAGGTGCGGCCGCTGTCAGCGGGCGGACGGCTCCACAAAGCGGCGCTCGGCCGGTCCCACGTACACCTGGCGAGGACGGCCGATCTTGGTGGACGGGTCGTTCAGCATCTCCCGCCACTGGGCGATCCACCCGGGCAGGCGTCCGAGCGCGAACAGGACGGTGAACATGTTCGTCGGGAAGCCCATCGCCTTGTAGATGACCCCGGTGTAGAAGTCCACGTTCGGGTAGAGCTTCCGCTCGACGAAGTAGTCGTCGCTCAGTGCGACCTCTTCCAGGCGCATGGCCAGGTCGAGCAGCGGGTCGGACTTGCCCAGCGCGTCGAGGACCTTGCCCGTGGCCTTCTTCACGACCGCGGCGCGCGGGTCGTAGTTGCGGTAGACGCGGTGCCCGAAGCCCATCAGCTTGACACCGGGCTCCTTGTTCTTGACGCGCCGGACGAACGCGTCGATGTCGTCGCCGTCCTCGTGGATCCCTTCCAGCATCTCCAGGACGGCCTGGTTGGCGCCACCGTGCAGCGGGCCGAACAGAGCGTCGACACCCGCCGCCACGGACGAGAAGAGGTTCGCCTGGCTGGACCCCACGAGACGCACGGTCGAGGTGGAACAGTTCTGCTCATGGTCGGCGTGCAGGATGAACAGCATGTCCAGCACGCGCATGATCTCGGGGTCGATCTCGTACGGCTGCGTGGGAAGGCCGAACGTCATCCGGAGGAAGTTCTCCACGTACCCGAGCGAATTGTCGGGGTAGAGGAGCGGCTGACCGGTGGAGCTCTTGTACGCGTACGCCGCGAGGGTCGGCAGTTTAGCGATGAGCCGGATACTGGACTGGTTGACCTGGTCGGGATCGAAGGGGTCGAGGCTGTCCTGGTAGAACGTCGACAGTGCGCTGACGGCCGAAGACAGCACCGCCATGGGATGCGCCTGGCGAGGGAAGGCGGAGAAGAACGCGCGGAACTTCTCGTCCAGCAGCGTGTGGTTGCGGACGCTGTCGGTGAAGTCGGCCAGCTGGTCGGGCGTGGGCAACTCGCCATGGATCAGCAAGTAGGCGACCTCGAGGAAGGACGATTTTTCCGCGAGCTCCTCGATGGGATAACCGCGGTAGCGGAGGATGCCCGCCTCACCGTCGATGTAGGTGATCGCCGATGTGGTGGACGCCGTGTTGGTGAAACCGGGATCGAGCGTTACGTGACCCGTCTCCTTGAGGAGGCTCTCCACGCCCAGGCCGGAGGGGCCCTCCGTCGACTCCGTCACTTCAAGGGGCATCCGGCCGCCCGCGTGGCTGAGCTCGAAATCCGACATATACGCTCACTCCCAACTGCGTCCACACCTGCGTAGACGTTCCGCTCTTCCCGTGCATCATCGTATCCACGTGATCACATGCGCCCATCCGGCGCCCCTCGCCGTCACGCGCGGACGTCTCGCCGTCAGCGCCGCCCGAACCACCGGCACCCCGTGGACCTGGCAGCCGGCTGGACGCGGTGTGCTCCCCGGGCGGCCGTCCTAGGGAGGCGCTTCGCGCAGGGTGGGCAGCTCGGCTGTGATCTCGACCAGCGTCTGTTCCTGGACGCCGATCAGTTGCTCGACGTCGATGGGCGGCCATTCCTCGCCGTAGTGGGCGTCCAGCAGGGTCGACAGGGCGATGAGGACCTGCTCCGGCGTAGGACGTTCGCCAGGGTCCTTGACCAGGCAGCGTGCCACCAGCCCGAGCATCGGGGCGGGCAGCAGGGAGAGGTCGGGTTCGCCGTGGACGATGCGCCCGCGCACCTTGTGGTCGGTTCCGAAGGGCGCCGAACCGGTCGCCGCGTACACAAGGGTCGAGCCCAGGGAGAACAGGTCGCTCTCCGGGTGGACGGGATCACCGAGGGCTTGTTCCGGCGACATGTAGGCGGGCGTTCCCAGGATCTCCGTACGGGACAAGGGGAGCGCGTCCAGCGGCCGCGCGATTCCGAAATCGATGACTCTCGGTCCATCGGAGGCGAGCAGGACGTTCGACGGTTTCAAGTCCCTGTGAACGATCCCGGCCCGGTGGATCGCGATCAGAGCCTCGGCCAGCCCGGCTCCCAGCCGGCACGCGGCTTGCTCCCGCAGCGGTCCCTTCTCCTGGACGACCTTGGAGAGACTCACACCGCGGATGTACTGCGTCGCCAGCCATGGCTGGTCCGCGTCCGGATCGGCGTCCACGACGGGAGCGGTGTAGAAGCCGCTGACCGACTGCGCGGAGGTCACCTCACGGCGGAACCTCGTCCTCCACTTGGGATCGTCGAGAAGCTCCGGGCGGATGACCTTGACGGCGACCAGCCGTCTGCTCTGCGACGCCCCGAGGAACACCTCGCCCATGCCGCCTGAACCGAGCCGGGCGACCACGCGGTACGGGCCGATCATCTGTGGAAGGTCTGACTGCATGGGCACGGGGGTCCGATCATGGGGGGGGCGCGCTCAATCGTCCCATGATCCGGGCGTTCCGTCCGACCCGCGCCCTCACGTCCAGGGGAGTGCGCTCCGGTCGGCCCAGTAGCTCTCGGGAGGAACGCTCAGACCGGACAGCGACTCCAGTTCGGCCTCATCAAGGTCGACCTCCGTCGCGGCCAGGTTGGCCACCAGTTGCGTCGCACTGACCGCACCCAGGAGGACGATGGTCGCCCACGGCCGGCTCAACGCCGCCGCAAGGGCCAGCGCATCTGGACGGATCCTTCTCTCGGACGCGACGGTGCGAGCGCCCGTGGGCGGTTGGACGGCGAGCCGCCCGTTGGCCAGCACTTCCTTGACCAGTACGCGCAGCCCCGCATCGTGCGCTTCCCGCAAGGCCTCTTCGGCGGAGGTCTCGAGAATGTTCCACGTCGACTGGACGGTGCTGAACAGCCGCTGCCCGGAGACTTCCAGCTCCATGGCACGGCGAATCGTCTCGGGCTGTCTCGGGCCGGACGTGGAGAAGCCCACCTGGACGCCATCCGCGGCCGACTCTGCGAGGGCCTCCTGTAGCCCCACGTCGTGGAACAGCGGGCTGTCCTCGGTCAGCGAATGCACCTGGTAGACGGACAGATGCCCGTTGAGCAGGCTGCGCGTCTCCTCATGCTGGGCTCGGTAACGCTCGAGGTCATGCTGCTTGACCTCGTGCACGGGCGCATCGGTCTTCCAATCACCGACGTAGGCGTATCCCCACTTGCTCGATACCGTCACACCGTCCGGTGCACGTGCCGAGAGCCAGCCACCGAGGAATTCCTCCGCCCTGCCGTAGGACCGCGCGGTGTCCACCCAGCGGATTCCCGCCGCGTACGCGACGTCGAGGACATTCCAGGTCGCCTCGCGCATCGCCTCCACGCTCCGGTCAGGCGGCAGTTCGTCCGCGCTGCCCACGTTGATGTACGCCGGCCGCCCCAATGCGGCGAGGCCGAGCCCCAGCCGCTGTATCGCGCTCATCTCCTCAGCCTGGCACGTCCTCGCCCCGCGCTCGACCCGTGAAACCCGATTGTCGCGAATCGCCCGATTAAGATCCCCGACTTATCCACAGAATCAGGTTCTGCTATTCCCGGCGCCCCCCGTCCGCGAGGCTGTGTCACGTCAACGTCCCAACGCGGCAAGAAAGGCGCGGCAATGCCTGTTCAGATCACTCGTGGCCATTATGGCGCCCACCGGTTCGCCGGGCATCTCGGGCTCACCCGGTGGCAGATGCGCCTCGGCCTGGAGCACGGGATCCTCCCCGGACCGGACCTCGACGGAGAACGGTGGTCGGCGAAACTCGCCGAGGAGGTCAAGGGGCACGGCGAACGGGTCATCGCCAGATTCGGCGACGATCCCCCGGTCGGCTCCGCCAGGGCCGCCGCCAGGCTGGCCGCGCGGGTGGGGCTGGACGTCGAACGCCGGGACGCCGAGGTGCTGGTGGCCCAGGGAGACCTCACCGTCATCAGCAGCTTCCGCGGGCATCCGGTCTACCTCCTGGGCGACCTGGACCGGCTCGACACAGGCTGCGTGCGGTCGGTCGTCTCCGCGCGTAAGGGCCCGCTGATCGACACCGTCGACTCCGGGGGTGCGGCGACCATCCTCAACTGGCCGCGCCGGACGTTCGACCGGATCGCCGGCGAGCGCGGACTCACCACGGACCGCCTCGGCCGATACGCGCTCGCCGACGTCCACGCCCTCAGAGCGGACGAGACCCTGGTGCGCCAGATCGCCGACGAGCAACGCGAGATGGCCGTCGCCAGAACACGACGCGCCGAAGCGAAGGTCGAAGACGCCATACGCGGCTGGCTGCGCCGCTGCGGCGCCTACGTGGATCGCGACGCGGACCTCCCGCCCGACATCGCCCCTCTGAGCCGAGCGATCCGCGCCTTAACCTCCGTGAGAACCGAGATGACCGACCACGAAAAGGGCCCGTCCTAGTACTTCCGCCGCAGCTCGTGGTCTTGCTGGAGGGGGGAGAGGGCATCAGGCAGGGGCGGCCGCTATTCAAGCCATGTCCCGTCACGCATGATGACTCTGCCGCGTAGTTCCGGCTCGCCGCGCCAAGCGCGCACACTCGTCGGCACCACACGCACATAAAGAAAGGAACCCTCCTCCGCACGCGGATCCCAACCGAACTTGGCGGCGAAGGCCTCCGCCGCTTCTCCGGGCACATCCTGGTCCGGGAAGCACTCTGCCTCACCCTGGAGAAGCACCACGTCGAAGGTATCCGGTAGCGCCAGGCGCACTCGCGGATCTTCGCGGACGTTCCGCGCCGTCGCGGAAGTGTCGCCGGTGCACATCCACACCGCTCGCCCGTCCCATAAGAACCACAGCGGCACCTGGTGCGGGCCGTGAGCAGGATGTGCGGTCGACACCCATACATCCCGCTCGGTACCGAGCCGTTCCAGGGTCTCGCGCCTACGCTCCGCCACCTGACGGCGACCCGTGGTCTGCATGAGTGCTGAGCTTAGCCATCAGACTCGAAGCGCCCCTGAGGCGAGGGATCTACTCCCGACGGCCGAGGCCCCTCCAGCCTCCGGCTCGAAGGTGTTCAGTTGTTGGCTCTGTCGCATATCCGGTGGCGACGCTCTGGTTCGCGGTATCACGGTCGGTCGTAGAAGATCAACGATCTTGTGAAGCCGGAGTTCTCCGGGCTGTCTCCGCTGCTCATCGCGGACGTGGCGGACCAGGATGAGCTGCCCTGGGTGCGACGGCCCGGCGGAGGCGTGGAGAAGGCGAGCACACCGTCGGTGTCCCGGTGCCGCGAGATTCGCTTGCGTGCCGAGCGGGCTGTCTCGGCGGTGGCGTGGGCGCCGGCTCTGGGTTTGGGAGGTTCTACGGGCGGCGGTGGGTGGAGCGGCGTTTGGAGGCGGGCCGTTGGACTTGTGTTTGGCGGGCCAGGGATGCGAGGAGGCGGTCGCGGGCCTCGGTGCGGGACATCGTGGGGAGACGTTCGGGTAGGGGAGCCGCCACGTTCGGAGGGGCGTCGACCAGCCCCTCGGCGTCGATGGCGGCCCGGTCGCCGGTCC
This sequence comes from Actinomadura sp. KC345, assembly GCF_004348515.1. Taxonomy (GTDB): domain Bacteria; phylum Actinomycetota; class Actinomycetes; order Streptosporangiales; family Streptosporangiaceae; genus Spirillospora. Next base: position 11,581 of record NZ_SMKH01000246.1, read on the forward strand.
AAGGGCCGAGCAGTATCACGAAGACGCTACCGGGGTGGTTGTCGAGGAGGGCTTTGATTCTGTCGGTCTCGCCTTCTGGGTCGGCCACCAGAAGGAGACGCCGGGCCTGGGTCACCCCGGTGCTTTGGCGGATGGCGAGTTCGGTTTCGAGATATGCCAGGGCGGCATCGAGATTGCCCGGGATGAAGAGGGCGGCGATGTCGTCGTCGAGGAGTTCGTCCTCGGCGAGGCCGAACAGCGAGATGGTGTCGGGGCGGGGGATGACCACGAGTGAATTCTCGCTGTGTTCGTCGAGAGCCGTGAGGGCCAGTATCCGCGCGGTGGCGGCAGCGCCCGAGCCGGTCAGGCCGATGGCTGGAGCGGCGAACGGATCGAGCGCGGGGCCGCTGCCGAGACGAGGCCGCGGGGGACCGGCGGCTCCGCCGGTGGAGAACGGGGAGACCCCCGCAACGGCGTACAGGCGGTGCCGGAACGGGTAGCAGATCGCCGCCACGGCAGGGAGGAGGATGCCGAGGAGCAGAACCGGCTGCAATGAGGGCGGCCGTGAGTCGAGGTCGTCCGCCTGGCCGCTTGTGGTGGTCGGCTGGGGCGACGTTGTGCGCGTGGGCGGTTCGGTAGTGCGCGTGGGCGGTTCGGTGGCGCGTGTGGGGGTGGCCTTCGGGGACGAGGCGCGCGATGGCCTCTTCTC
>NZ_SMKH01000247.1 GCF_004348515.1 Actinomadura sp. KC345
GGCTTGGGGACCGGGGTCGTGTACTCGGTCGCCGCCTTGGCCGGGCCGGTGAGGGTGATGACGGGCGAGACGCGGAGGTACTTCCCGTCGGGCTCGGTGGCGGTGATGTCCGCGACGAGGGTCTGGAGGGTCGGGACGAGCCGCAGCACGTGGTTGATCTTCTGCTGGTTGGCGGTGGTCATCAGCGGCGCGGTGGGCGTCGCGGCGGCGGTCAGGAGGCAGTCGAGTCCGGGACGGGCGTCCTGGAGGAGGCCGTGCAGGTTCTCCATGGCACCGGGCCCCTTGTCGAGGACGGTGTTCAGGTCGCGGGTCGACTGCCGCAGGGACGCGCTGACCAGGGCCAGGTCGTTGACGCCGGAGGCGATGTCCTGGCGGTGCGTCGAGAGCGTCGCGGTGAGGCGGGTCAGTTCGCGGGACAGGGCGTCCAGGGTCCCGGCCTCGGCGGCGAGGGTGCCGGTGAGGCGGTGCGCGTCGGAGATCATGTCGTGCAGGTCGGTGCCGCGTCCTTCGAGGCCGGTGGCGAGTTCGTGGACGAGCGTGCGGGTGTCGCGCGGGTCGACGGCGTCGAGGGTCGTGCTGAGGCCCTCGAAGAGCTGCTTGTAGTCGGTGGTCCCGGCGGTGCGCGACAAGGGGATGTGGTCGCCGTTCTTCAGCGTCCGGCTTCCGGTGGTCTTGGACGGGGTCAGTTCGATGTACGGTTCGCCGATCGCGGACTTGCGCAGGACGCGGGCACCGACGCCGGCGGGGATGCGCGCGTCCCGGCGGATGTCGAGGGCGACCGCGACGTGGTCGCCGCTCAGCCGGATCTCGCCGACCTCGCCGACGGCGACGCCCAGGTGCGTCACCTCCAGGTCGCCGTGCAGGCCGGGTGAGGTCTCGAAGTCGGCGGTGACGGTGAAGGGCCGCTCCAGCGCGTCGATGTGGATCAGGCTCCGGGCGGCCCACACCGCGAGGGCGACGCCCAGCAGGGCGAAGAAGACCAGGTTGACGGCGACGCGCGGATACCTGAAGCGGGGAAGTCTCATGAGCGCGGCCTCAGCAGTCCGTTGAGGTTCCGGGGTCCGGCGGGCCCCTCGGTGGCGGACCCACCGGTGGCGGACCCACCGGTGGCGGACCCACCGGTAGCGCTTCCGCTGGTGGCGGGGCCGGGGTGGGGCATGAAGCCCTTGATCCACAGGAAGAGGAGGGCCTGGCCGCTGTGGGACACGGAGGGGCCGCGCAGGAAGTTCAGGACCGATCCGCTGAGCGCCTTCAGCTCGTCGCGGCCGCGCAGGGCGGCGGCGAGCAGTTCGTCCGCGCGGGCGAGGAGGGTGCCGAGCCGCGCGGCGTGGCGCTTCTGCACCTTGACGTTGACGGAGGTGGCGAGTTTCAGCAGCGCCTGGATGGTGCGCTTGAGGTTGTCGCGGTCGTCCTGGAGGCGGCGGGTGGCGAGTTCGACGGAGCCCGGCAGCCGGTCGAGTTCCTTCGAGCCCTTCCGGAGGGACGTGCCGAGCCGCGCGAGCGAGTCGAGGGCCCGGCCGAGGTCGGCGCTGGCGGCGGCGTACTGGTCGCCGACGTCGGCGGCGCGGGCGATGAGCGTGTTGAGCTTGCGGCCCTTGCCGCCGAGCGCGGTGGCGGACTCGCCGGTGATCGTGGCGATGTCCTGGCCGCCGAGGGCGGCGAGCAGCGGGCCGACCTTCGCGCTGATCTGCTCCAGGTCGGGCTGGACGGCGGTGCGTCCGACATCGGTGCCGGAGGCGAGGAACGGGCCGGTGTCCAGACGGCGGCCGGGCGCCAGATCGAGCCGCACGTAGTTCTCGCCGAGCAGCGACGACTTGGCGATCGTCGCGGTGGTCCCGGTGGGGATGCGCCGGTCGTCGCGCAGGGACATGGTGACGCGGGCGCGGTAGCCGTCCAGCCGGATGCCGGTGACGGTGCCGACGCGGATGTCGGCGACCTGGACGCTGTGCCCGGTGACGAGGCTCTGCACGTCGTCGAAGGTGGCGTGCAGGGTCATGTCGCCCTGGGGCGCGCCGATCGTCTGCAGGGAGCACCCGCCGGTGCCGATGAGCAGGACGGCCGCCAGAGCGCAGGCCACGAGCTTCCGGGTCATCACGGCCCTCCCGGGGGCGCGGCGCAGTCGGCGAGGGCCGGGTCGCCCTCGACGCAGGGGACCTCGCCCCAGCCCAGCGCCGTGAAGAGCGGCTGGAGCCACGCCCGGACGGTGCCGTGCACGACGATGCGGATGGTGGCGACGTGGTTGCGGCGGTCCCACGCCTGGATCGCCACGTCGGCGAACCGGCCGAGGCTGTCGATGGCCTGGGTGAGGCCGGCGACGTTCCCCTTGAGGCTCAGCACGATGTTGGACAGGTCGGCGACCGTGCTCGGCAGCTGCTCCCGGTAGGCGGTGATGAGCACCTCGCTCTTGCGGATCGCGGCGGCGAGGCCGGCGATGAAGGCGCGGAGCTTCTGGCGTTCCTCGGCGAGGGTGCGGCCGGTGCTGGAGAAGGAGCGCAGCAGGTCGGACAGCTTCCTGTCGCGTCCGTTGAGGTCGGCGGCCAGGTGGTGCAGGCCCTCGGCGAGCGAGGCGATCCGCTTGTCCTGGGCGGCGAGGTCGCGGGTCAGCTCGGACGTGTCGTGCAGGGCGTCGTTGATGCCGTCGCCCCGGCCGCGCAGGTTCTCGGCGGCGCGGTGCACGGCGGGGCCGAGGGCGCCGGCGTCGATCGACTTGTTGAGCTTGGCGAACGCGGCGAGCGCGTCGTCGATCTCGACGGGCAGCTCGGTGCGCTCCTGCGGGATCACCGCGCCGGGCCCGGCCTTCGGCATGCCGGGCTTCCAGACGGGATGCAGCGTCACGAACCGCTCGCCGAGCGCGTCGGCGGACTCGACGGCGGCGTGGGCCTTGGCCGGGACGGGCACGGAGCTGTTGACCTCGATGTCCACCCGGACGCGGTCGCGTTCGCTCTTGATGGCCGTGATGGTCCCGGCGTCGGCGCCCATGACCTTCACCTGGGACTGCTCGTAGAGGGACGGCGCCTTGGGGAAGTACACCGTCATCGGGTAGGTCGGCTCGGACACCACTCCGCAGCCGCCGAGCGCCGCCGTCAGCGCCAGGACGGCGGCGACCACGAGGGGACGCCTCATCGCGGGGCCTCTCATCGCCGGGCCTCCTCGGGTGCGAGTTCGGCGAGTCCGGCGAGATCCTTCGGGGACAGCGGGCCGAGGCCGGTGGAGAGGACCTCCAGCCACGGCCCCCTCCCGCCGGTCCCGGCCAGCCCGGACAGCGTCGGGCCGGCCCAGGCGAGCAGGGCGTTGAAGTCGCCGGTCACGGGCCGGAGCGTGCCGAGCGTGCCGCGCAGGTCGGCGACGAGCGACAGCAGGTCGGCCTGCTGCCCGTCGATGATCCTGGTGAGGCTCTCGACCGTGCGGTTGCCGCTGCCGAGGAACGCGGCCAGCTCGGTGCGGCGCTTGCGCAGCTCGTCCAGCATGATCTGGACGTTGGTGAGCAGCCGGGACAGCTCGGTGTCCTTGGCGCGGGCGAGCTTGAGGATGCGGTCGCCGTTGTCGAGCAGCTTCTTGATCTGCGGGTCGGACTCGTTCACGGTCTCGGCGAGCTTCGCGAGGTTGGTCAGGGCGTCGCCGAGCCTGCCGCGGTCGTCGTCGCCGATCCCGTTCAGCTCGGCCACGATCTTGTTGATCGCCTGGGTGTCGAGCTTGGAGACCGTGCGGGCGGACTCGTCCAGGACCTCGTTGACCGTCGTGGGGACCTGGGTCCGTTCGAGGGGGATGCGCCGCTCGTCGTCGGACAGGTCGGCCAGGTGCGGTTCGGCGACCGGGCCGGACAGGCGCAGGTACCGCCCGCCGAGGACGTTGGCGACCTTGATCTCGGCGCGGGTGCCGGGCCCCAGGTCGACCTCGCCGTCCACCTTCCAGCCGACCGTGACGTGGCCGCGCCGGTGGTCGGGTCTTACCGAGGTGACCTCGCCGACGCGGACGCCGGCGACCCGCACCTCGTCGCCGGCGCGCAGGTTGCCGGTGGAGGCGAAGACGCCGGTGACGGTGTAGCGGTCCTGGAGCAGCCCGCGGGTGCCGACCACGTACACCGCGACGACGAGGGCGGCGAGCGTGCCCGCGGAGACCAGCCCGACCGCGATCCGGTTGCGGTCACGAAACGACCTCATCGCGTTCCCCCAAGTGGTGCGCCCACCGAGAACTCACCATTGCGAGGAGCGTGGAGGGGCGTCCCTCCACGAGGAACCCGCCTGGTCACCATCGCGTGCCCCCGACCATGAGGTTCTCCAGTTCCTTGGGCGTGTCGACGCTCTCGGCGCCCTCCCGGGCGCCGGGCAGCCGTGTCGGGTACGGGCAGGGCGGCGCCGCGAGCGTCAGGCAGGGGATGGCCGACTCCACGAACTGGCCGTTGTCGGTGGCGGCGAAGATGCGCTGGAGCTTCGGCGTCACCGACCGGAGGACGTCGAGGAGCGCGCCCTTGTTGCGGCCCACCCCGGCGCTGAACGCGGACAGCTTCTCGACGACCCGGCCCAGTTCGCGTTCGTTGCGTGCCAGCACCGAGTCGGAGGTCCGCGTGAGGGTGGAGAGCTGGACGAGGGTGTCGTCGATGAGCCTGCGGTTGCCGGCGAACGCGTCGCTGAGGCTGACGAGGCCGTCCACGGTGGAGGCGATCTGCTTGTCGCGGCGGGCGACGATGCCGGTGACGGTCGCGTAGTCGTCCAGCATCCGCTTGAGCATCGCGCGGCGCCGCGCGATCGACGCCGACAGGACGTCGATGTCGGCGATCAGCCGGTCGATGTTCCCGGAGTTGCCGTCGAGCGCCTGCGAGAGCGACACCAGCACCGTGTTGACCTGTTTGGCGTCCAGGCTGCGGACGAGGGGGCCGAGCTGTTCGATCAGCGCGCTGCCGTCCACGACCGAGCGGGTGCGGGTGATGTGCGCGTCGGGCTTCATCTTCTCCGGGCTCTTGCCGGGGAGGAGGTACACGACGCGGCGTCCCATGGCGTCGCGCCAGCGGATCGCGGCCTCGCTGTCGGCGGGGACCTGCACCGAGTGGCGGACGGTGAGGCTGACCCGGGCCTTGCCGTCCACGACCTCGACCTCGTCCACCCGGCCGACCGGCGCCCCGGCGATCTTCACCTGGTCGCCCTCCAGCAGCCCGCTGGCATCGGTGAACGTGGCGGTCAGGTGCCATCCGCCGGAGGTGTCGACCCGGGCGATCTGCATCCCGATGATCACGGTGAGCACGCCGGTGACCGTCACGAACGACACCAGGCGGACCAGGAGGCCGGCGCGGGCGCGTGCCCGCTTGCCGCCGAGGAACCGGGGCGCCATGTCACCCTCCCCCCGCGCCGCCGCCGTACGGTCCGCACAGCCCGAGGATCAGCCCGCACGGGTCCGACGGCAGGTAGCCCTGGGAGCGCATGTAGTTCTTTCCGCCGGGGCCCTTCAGTGACGTCAGCTCCCCGTAGAGGGGCAGCAGCTGGTTCCCCGTGCGGACGGCATCGCCGACCAGGCCGAGCTGCGCGTAGATGATGCGGGCGGTGCGTTCGGAGGACCGGAACGCCTGGCCGAGCTGCCCGCCGCGCTTGTCGAACCCGTGCGCCACCAGCAGCGACACGTCCGACATACCGTCGGCGAACCCGGCGAGCCTGCCGCGGCCCTGCGCCGCCGCGCCGATCAGGGCGTTGGCGTCGCCGGAGATGCCGGTCAGCTCGTCGCCCTTGTCGGACAGCGCGCCGGTGAGGTCGGCGGAGTCGCCGATGAACCGGCGGGCGTTGCCGCGGTTGCGGTGCGCGACGTTCAGCAGCACGCCCGTCTGGTCGATGGTCTCCGCGAGCCGGGTGCCCTGCCCGCCGAGGCCGGCGGCGACCATCCGCACGATCGTCTGGACCTCCCCCGCGTCGACGGCGCCGAGGGCGGTGTCGGCGCGGGCGAGCAGGTCCGACAGGTCCCGCGGGTCGGAGGTGCGGGTGATCCGCGCGCCGGACGCCAGGTAGTGGCCGGTGTCGGCGTTCGCGCCGGGGACGAGGTCGACGTACTTGGGGCCGAACGCCGACGCGGGCACGATGGACGCGGTGACCGTGTCGGGGACCCGCGTCCCCGCGTCCAGCCGCAGCGTGAGCCGGGCCCGGCCGCCGCCGGTCAGCCCGACCTCCTCGACCGACCCGACCGTCACGCCGCGGATCTTCACCGGGGCGCCGCCGCCGAGGCCCTGGCCGGCGTGGCCGAACTCCGCGGTGAGCACCGTCCCTGGGTCGCGTCCGGGCCGGGCGACCAGGACGTACAGGACGGCCGCCGCCACCGCGAGCGTGACCGCGGTGATCAGCAGGCGGCGGCGGAGCGGGATCTCCTCATTGATCATCCGGTCAGCCTCACTGTCGCGGCGTTGCCCCAGAACACGTAGGACAGCAGCAGGTTCAGGACGACGATCACGATGATGGACAGCCGGATCGCGCGGCCCGCCGCGCGTCCCACGCCCGCCGGGCCGCCGGTCGCGTAGTAGCCGTAGAAGCAGTGGATGGTGATCACCGCGAAGGCGAACACCCCGACCTTGATCGCGCTGTAGACCAGGTCGATCGTCGGCAGGTAGAGCCGGAAGTAGTAGTCGTAGACGCCGGGTGCCAGGTCGAAGAAGCCGGTGCTGATCAGCCGGGTCGCGAAGAAGCTGGCGAACAGCGCGATCAGGTACAGCGGGACGAGCGCGATCAGCGCCGCGACGACCCGCGTGCACACCAGGTAGGCGAACGACCCGATGCCCATGACCTCCAGGGCGTCGATCTCCTCGGAGATGCGCATCGCGCCGAGTTCGGCGGTGAACGCCGACCCGCACTGGGCGGCGAGCGCCACCGCGGCGATCACCGGGGTGATCTCGCGGACGTTGGCGAACGACCCGACCAGCCCCATGAACGACTGCGCGCCGATCGACTGGAGCCCGGTGTAGCCCTGCAGGCCGACCTCGGTGCCGACGAAGAACGCCATCGTGAAGATCACGAAGATCATGCCGCCGCCGACGACGCTGGCGCCGACGCCGACCACCACGTCGCTGACGTGCCGCGCGATGGTCTTGGTGTACTTGCGGCGGAGGAACAGGTCCCGCACCGTGTACAGCAGGATGCGGTAGACGAACACCGGCCACTGGGCCAGGTCCCCGGAGCGCCGGAGCGCCGCCGCCCCCGTCCGGGCGGCGCGCGGGGCGGCTCTCTCGATCACGGGCAGGCCGGCCATCAGATCCTCGGCGGGAACGCGACGAAGTACACCGTCGTGATCACGTAGTTGAGGGCGAACACCAGCAGGAACGCGACGACGATCGCGCGGTTGACGGCGCGGCCGACCCCGACGGGGCTCGCCTCGCAGCTCATCCCCATGTAGCAGGCGACCACGGCCGCGACGACCCCGAACAGCCACGACTTCAGCAGTGTCACCAGCAGGTCGGACGTCTGGAGCAGCGACACCGCGCCGTCGAAGTAGGCGCCCGGCGTGACGTCCTGGAGCAGGACGTTGAACACGAAGCCCCCGGCCGCCCCCGAGACGATGACCAGGGACGCCAGCAGCGTCGAGATCAGGCTGCCCGCCCAGAGCCGCGGCGTGACGAGCCGGTGGACGGGGTTGACCGCCATCGCCTCCATCGCCGACAGCTCGTCGCGGATCCGGCGGGCACCCATGTCGGCGGTCATCGCCGACCCGCCGGCCCCGGCGATGATCAGCGCGGCGGCGATCGGCGCGACCTCGCGCACCAGCCCGACCACGACGGCGCCGCCGGTCGCGGACTGGGCGCCGAGCTGGGCCGCGAGTTGCCCGACCTGGAGCGCGACCGTCGCGCCGAGCGGCAGCGAGACGAGGATCACCGGCAGGCTGGTGACCCGGGCGAGGAACCACGCCTGCTCGGCGAACTCCCAGGCCCAGTTCCGCACGTCCCACGTCCGGCGGACGGCCTCGAGCGCGACGACGAACAGCTCGCCGACCTCGTCCAGCAGGCCGTGCACGCGCCGCGGGATGTCGATGGCGGACAAGGGACCTATCACTTCCTCAACGGTGGGTCGTGGATCCGGTGGCCCCCGCGTTCGCGGCGCGAGGGCGGGCGCCACGCGGAGCCGCCGGCGGCCTGGCCGGAGCCGGCGATCCATGACCTTAGAGTGTTGTTAGCGAAGCGACAATAGCTTATTGGCTATCCGCCAATAAAATCACGCATGCGCGACCCGCGCCGTACGTCCGGTGTACGGCGCGGGTCAGGTGTACGGCGCGGGTTGCCGGGGTGGGCGTCGAGGGACGTCCCGGCTACCAGCGGTCGAGGTGCAGCACTTCGTCCAGCGGGACGCGCGAGGCGGGACGGAACGTGTCGCCGGTGTAGTAGGCGGTGGGGATGAGCGCGCCCTGCCGCACGCCGTCGGGCAGGCCGAGCAGGTCGGCCACCTCGTTCTCGTACGCGAGGTGCAGCGACGTCCACGCGGTGCCGAGCCCGCGCGCCCGCGCCGCCAGGGCGTAGTTCCACGCGGCGGGCAGCAGCGAGCCCCACAGGCCGGCCTGGTTGCCGTCCGGGAGGCGCCCACCGTGCAGCCGCAGGCACGGGATCACCAGGACGGGCACGTCGCCCATGCGCTCGGCCAGGTACGTGGCGCTGTCGCCGACGCGGCGCTGCACCTCGGCGCGTTCGGGGTCGTCCTTGTAGAGCGTGGCCGCCGTCCCCCCGGCCTGGGCGTAGGAGGCGAACGAACGCCGGTAGTACTCCCCGATCGCCGCGCGGGTCTCCGGATCGGTGACGACGATCCACTGCCAGCCTTGCCGGTTGCTCCCGCTCGGCGCCTGGAGCGCTATCTCCAGGCACTCGCGGACGAGTTCCAGGGGTACGGGCCGGTCCAGGTCGAGGCGTTTGCGCACCGTGCGGGTCGTGGTCAGCAGTTCGTCCGGGCCGAGCGGCAGCGTCGTCATGATCTCCATCGTGCCCCAGCCGCCGCCCCGTACGCCTCGCCGCCCGTGGGCGGCCGCCTCCATCAGTTTGGACCAGGTGGTCCATTTCACACCTGCATATGTTTGGACCAGGCGGTCCATTCATGGGTATCGTCCCCTCATGGGACTTGAGGAACAGCTTCCCAGCGGTTTCCTGCTGACCACCGTGGAGAAGCTCGCGGGCTGGGCGAGATCGAGCTCGATGTGGCCGATGACCTTCGGGCTGGCCTGCTGCTCCATCGAGCTGATGGACGTCGGCATGCCGCGCCACGACTTCTCCCGCTGGGGGATGGAGCGCGCCTCGGCCACGCCCCGGCAGGCCGACCTGATGGTCGTCGCGGGCCGGGTGAGCCAGAAGATGGCGCCCGTGCTGCGGCAGATCTACGACCAGATGACCGGACCGAAGTGGGTCATCGCGATGGGCGTGTGCGCCTCGTCCGGGGGAATGTTCAACAATTACGCGGTCGTGCAGGGCGTCGACCACATCGTGCCCGTGGACGTCTACGTCCCCGGCTGCCCGCCCCGGCCCGAGATGTTGCTGGACGCGATCCTCAAACTGCACGACCAGGTCCGGAACGGCACCCTCGGCGCGGACCGGAAGGCCGAGATCGCCGAACGGGAGGAGCGAGCCGTCATGCGCCGGCGGCCGTCACGGATCGGCATGTAGCCGCCACGGATCGGCACGTAGCAGATGGGCACGTAAATAGAAGGTCGGCACGTAGAAGGTGGGCACGCGGAAGTCGGCACGCGGAAAGCCGGCACGCGGAAGCCGGCACGCGGAAGCCGGCACGCGGAAAGCCGGCACGGGGCCGGACGCGCTCAGGCGGGTTCAGGAGCGGCGAGGAGGCCGCGGAGCAGGTCGATCTGCACGTGGGCGAGGCGCTGCCCCTCCGCGATGTCGGTCTCCCCGAGATGCCGGAGCGCCCACGCGTTGATCGTCCACAGCGTCGCGAGCGTCAGTTCGCCCTGGAGGGACGGGGGCAGGTCGTCGCGGACGGCACCGGCCGCGCGCCCGGCCTGCAGCGCCCGGCCGAGCCACGCGTCGATCCCGCGCCTGACGCGGGCGAGGGACCCGTCGTCGTGGGCCGGGGCGTCCGGGACGTAGAAGAGCCGCCAGAAGTCGATGAGCCGGCAGTCCACCGCGGCGGCGCCCATCAGGTCGTCCGACATGCGGGCGACCTCGTCCCAGAATCCGGGGACGGCGAGCGACTCCGGGTCGGGCACCTTCACGGCGTCGTTCAGCTCGTCGACGAGCCCGCTCACCACCGCGTCGAACAGCGCCTCTTTCGACTCGAAGTAATGGTAGAAGGAGCTCTTGCTCATGCCGCAGGCCCGGATGATGCGGTTCAGCGACGCGCCGCCGAACCCGTGGCGCACGAACTCCCGCATGGCGAGATCGAGCAGTTCACGGCGCCGTTCGGGTGGCAGCACGGCCTTGGATCCCACACGAAAAGCATAGCCCGGGTGACCGAACGTCACGCGCCCGCAAGGTGATCTTGTGGGTTCTGGCGGCACCCTTGCGCTGAGTCACCTAGCCTGTCGGGATGGTCGCTACAACGGGTGATTCCTCACCTCCGTCCCGACTTGGGTGGCTTGATGCGCTGCGGGGAGGGGCGGCCCTGGCGGTGGCGTTCCACCACGCGACCTACGTCTACCTGCCCAACCTCCGGGTCAAGCTGGCCGACTGGTTCGATCCGGGCGTGTACGGCGTGCTGGTGTTCTTCCTCGTCAGCGGGTACATCGTGCCCGCGTCGCTGGAGCGGCGCGGCAGCGTCCGCGGGTTCTGGATCGGGCGGTTCTTCCGCATCTACCCGCTGCTGGCGGTCACGTGCGTCCTCGCGGTACTGCCGTTCCTGCTGGGCGTGCTCGGGCTGCGGGCGGGGCTGGAGCGCTACTCCCCCGCGACCGCCGTCCTGGCGCACATGACGATGCTCCAGGACCTGCTGAACGTCCCCAACGCGATGAACGTGCTGTGGACGTTGTCCTACGAGATGGCGTTCTACCTGCTGATCGTCGCGCTGTTCGTGGTGGGCAAGCACCGCCGGTCGGCGTCGGTGGCCGCCGTCCTCACGGTGGTGGCGCTGGTCGCCGTCGCGCTGACGGCGAGCGGGCTGCTCACGGGCGCGTACGCGCCGACCGCCCTGCTGTCGCGGACGGCCGGCACCGGCCCGGTGGTCGCGGTGACCTCGGCGGCGCTGGTGGTCGCGGTCGCGGCGGCGATGTCCAAGCGTCCCGCGCCGCGCATGGCCGGCGGGCTGCTCGGCGGGCTGCTCGCCCTCGTGCTGGTGACGGTGAACGGCCGCGTCGGCGCGTGGGAGGGCCTGCTCATGATCGCGATCATGTTCACGGGCACGGCCGTCCACCGCGCCGAGCACGGTCAGCTCGACCGGCGCAAGGGCGCGGTGACGGCCGCCGTCGTCCTGGTCGGGGCGGTCGTCGCCGGGACCTGGCATGCCGCGCCCCACGGGCGGTCCGCGCAGCTCGTCTGGTGCGGCGCGGTGGTGCTGGCCGCGGTGACGTTCGCGGCGGCGTGGCGGATGCGGCACCGGCGGTTCCCCCGCTGGGCGACCGGCCTCGGGACGATCAGCTTCTCGGTGTACCTGCTGCATCCGCTGCTGCTGATGGTGGCGGCGCAGTTCCTCGACATCTCCGGGCGGGAGGACGTGGTGGGCCTCGCGTTCTTCTTCCTGGTGCTGCTGGCGGTGAGCTGGGCGTCGCATCGCTGGATCGAGGCGCCCGCGCAACGCCTGGGGCGGCGCCTCGTCGGCGCCGCCCGGCCGAAGGCCAGGACGCAGCCGCAGGAGCAGATGCTCACCCCGTGACCCCGCCCTCGCGCGGGACGGCGCGGCCGCATTCTCGGGCCTGCCGGAGAAGACCGTTCTCCGGGCGGCCGAAGGCATTGATTTCACCGTGAACGAGCGGGTTGAAAAACAGCCGTTCGTTCAGTTGCGGCGCGACGGCCATAGAAGGCGTGCAGGTGGCGGGCGGTCTCCGCGCAGAAAGCGTTCTATTGGGGATGCGGGCGCGGGAATCGGCATTGGCGGTTTTCGTATTCGTGGTCAATAGTCGGTTGAACCGTTCCCGCGCCGCGCCCGCTTCCGCGGCGCGGGACGGAGACCGTCAGGGCCCTGCGGTCGGCACGTTCCGTTCCCGTGAAAGGACCCCCGCTCATGAGGAAGCGCAGACTGCTGGCCGTGGTTCCGGCCGCCTTCGTGGCGCTGTCCGGGACGTCGGTGGCCCATGCCGACCCCGCACCCCCGACCCC
>NZ_SMKH01000248.1 GCF_004348515.1 Actinomadura sp. KC345
GTTGACGCCAGAGGGGGAGCAGTCGGACCTGGCGTTGGACGAGGCTGAGCGGGTTCAGGTAGAGGGCGCCGCGGCGCAGGCCCCAGTGCAGGCAGGTATCCGGGCAGTGGGGCGTCCCGTCCTCCAGAACGCCGATCCTGGCGCCGGAAGAGACACGGCCGCCCACGCGCACGCTGGGGCGGACGGGCAGGTACGTGGTGCGTAGGACGCCGTGGTCGATCGCGACGACGCCGCGTCCGGCCAGCCGGTCGGCGTAGGAGACGCGGCCCGCGCCGGCGGCGTGGACGGGCTGCCCCGGGCGTGCCGACAGGTCCACGCCGCGGTGGCCCGGGCCCCACGGGGAGGCGGGCGGCGAGAAGGCCCCGACGACGCGCGGGGCGGGCGGTCCTAAGGGCCACCGCCAGGCGTCCAGGCCCGGCGTCCCGGTCGCGATCACGCAGGTGAGGAGCAGTGTCAGGAGCGTCATGAACGGAAGCCTGCCGCTCCCGCCCCCGGGTCGGCAGCCGTCCCGCGAACTGTGGATAACCGTCGCCGGCGTAGATACCCGCACGCGTTCCCGCCCTGATAATCTGTAGGAGTGCCTGAGAGGGCACCGGCCAGGGCCAGGCCGTCACCGGTCCGTCCCAGGGCGGAACGACGAGAAGCCGCTCCCGGTGAGCGGAGAGGTCACAGACCCGGGAACGGGTCACAGCCGCCAGGGGTTTCCCGGCGGCTGATTTCACGCGTCCGCATGCCACCGCAGACATTGGTGGGGCGCAGTCCCTAGGTCCGTCGCAAGGGCGACGGTGGGACGGCACCCGGGCGTAGGCAGACAACCAAATGCGGCCCGGCAGGGCCAGAGAAGGAGAACACGGGCATGGCACCCGTCGTCACCATGAGGCAGCTCCTTGAGAGCGGCGTACACTTCGGCCACCAGACCCGCCGGTGGAACCCGAAGATGAAGCGCTTCATCCTCACCGAGCGCAACGGCATCTACATCATCGACCTGCAGCAGTCGCTGTCCTACATCGACCGCGCGTTCGAGTTCGTCAAGGCCACGGTCGCCCACGGCGGGACGATCCTGTTCGTCGGCACCAAGAAGCAGGCCCAGGAGTCCATCGCCGAGCAGGCCACCCGCGTCGGCATGCCCTACGTGAACCAGCGCTGGCTGGGCGGCATGCTCACCAACTTCTCCACCGTCCACAAGCGGCTCACCCGGCTCAAGGAGCTCGAGGAGATCGACTACGACGACGTGGCGGGCTCCGGCATGACCAAGAAGGAGCTTCTCGGGCTGCGCCGTGAGAAGGACAAGCTGGAGCGCACCCTCGGCGGTATCCGCGACATGGCGAAGGTTCCGAGCGCCATCTGGATCGTGGACACCAAGAAGGAGCACATCGCGGTCAACGAGGCCAAGAAGCTCGGCATCCCGGTCGTGGCGATCCTCGACACGAACTGCGACCCCGACGAGGTCGACTACCCGGTCCCGGGCAACGACGACGCGATCCGCAGCGTCAGCCTGCTGACCCGGGTCGTCGCCGACTCCGTCGCCGACGGCCTCATCGCCCGTGCGGGCGCCGCGTCCGGCGGGGACGAGAAGCCGGCCCAGGGCGCTGCCTCCAGCGAGCCGCTGGCCGAGTGGGAGCGCGCACTGCTGGAGAACAAGCCGGCCGAGGACGCCGCCGCGACTCCGGCGGAGGCCCCGGCGGAAGCTGCGCCGGAGGTCCCGGCGGAAGCTCCGGCGGAGGCTGCGGCAGAAGCTCCGGCGGAGGCCGCGGCCGAGCAGCCCGCCGCGACCCCCGAGGCGGACGCCCCGGAGGCGCAGGAGGCCCCGAAGCCCGCCGAGGCCGAGCAGGCTTGATCCCGCGGCCCGGCGGCTCCGCCCTGGTGCCGCCGGGCCGTCGCGGGTCCCACGACCAACGACGAGAGAAGCGAAGAGAGCGATGGCTAACTTCACCGCCGCAGACGTCAAGCGGCTGCGCGACCTGACCGGCTCCGGCATGATGGCCGTGAAGAACGCCCTCACCGAGGCGGACGGCGACTTCGAGAAGGCCACGGAGCTGCTGCGCCTCAAGGGCGCCAAGGACGTCGGCAAGCGCGCCGAGCGCACCGCCGCCAACGGGCTGGTCGCCGAGTACTTTGCGAACTCCGGCGACGGCGCGCTCCTCGAACTCAACTGCGAGACCGACTTCGTCGCGAAGAACGAGCAGTTCATCGAGCTGGCGAACCGCCTGGTCGAGTTCGCCGCCGGCAGTGGCGCCGCCGACGCCGCGGCCCTGCTGACCACCGAGATCGAGCCCGGCAAGACCGTCCAGGCCCTGATCGAGGAGCACAGCGCCACGATCGGCGAGAAGCTGGAGCTGCGCCGCTTCGCCCACTTCCAGGGCACCTACGTGGCCAGCTACCTGCACAAGTCCGACCCGTCCCTGCCGCCGACGACCGGCGTCCTGGTCGAGCTGGACGCCGAGAACCCCGCGGTCGCCAAGGACGTCGCCCAGCAGGTCGCGGCGATGGCCCCCACGTACCTCACCCGCGACGAGATCCCCGCCGAGGCGATCGAGAAGGAGCGGGGGATCGCCGAGCAGCGCACCCGCGACGAGGGCAAGCCCGAGCAGGCGATCCCGAAGATCGTCGAGGGGCGCGTGAACGCGTACTTCCGCGACTTCGTGCTGCTCGAGCAGGAGTTCGTCAAGGACAACAAGAAGACGATCGCGAAGGTCCTCGACGAGGCGGGCGTGAAGGTTGTCCGCTTTGCCCGGTTCAAGGTCGGGCAGGCGTAAGGGCACTCTGGAGACGGGGACCCGGCGGACCACGGGTGCCCGGCAGATGAAGCGAAGCAACGAGGAGGCCGCCGACGTGCCGGACAAGACGACCACTAGCGCGACGGCGGCCTCGTCGTCGTCCGATCGGGACGCGCCCGGCCGGAACGGGTCCGGCCGGGCCCCGTCCGGCGGCGACGCGTCCGGTGGTGGGTCCGATCGGCGGGAGAGCGCCGGACGCGCCTCCCACCAGCACGCGCCCCGCGCCGGCTGGAAACGGGTGCTGCTGAAGCTCTCGGGCGAGGCCTTCGCCGGACGCGACCCCCTCGGCATCGACCCCGAGATCGTCCAGCATGTGGCGGAGGCCATCGCCGAGGCCGTACGGGACGGCGTCCAGGTGGCGGTCGTCTGCGGCGGAGGCAACATGTTCCGCGGCGCCGTCATGGCCGAGCGCGGCATGGACCGCGGCCGCGCCGACTACATGGGGATGATCGGCACCGTCATCAACTGCCTGGCCCTCCAGGACTTCCTGGAGAAGCTCGGCCTCGACACCCGCGTGCAGACGGCCATCACCATGAGCCAGGTGGCCGAGCCGTACATTCCGCGGCGCGCCATCCGGCACCTGGAGAAGGGCCGTGTCGTCATCTTCGGGGCGGGCCTCGGGCAGCCGTTCTTCTCCACCGACACCACCGCCGCCCAGCGCGCCCTGGAGATCGGTGCTGAGGCCGTCCTGAAGGGCACTCAGGTGGACGGTGTCTACGATGCCGATCCGCGAAAGAATCCAGACGCGGTCAAGTTCGATCGTTTGGATTACGGTGAAGTTCTACAGCGGGGTCTGAAGGTCATGGACGCCACGGCCATCAGCCTCTGCATGGACAACGCTCTCCCCATCGTGGTCTTCGACCTGATGGGACAAGGCAACATCGTCCGGGCCGTCCGGGGTGAGAAGATCGGCACGCTGGTCAGCCCGGCGGAGGGCTGAACGCAGCCCGGAACCGCATTGCGCGCGGTACGGAGCGCAGTGTGGAACCGTAGGACCAGGGCCGACGAGATGACTTGGAGTCACAGTGATCGACGAGACCCTCCTCGAAGCCGAGGAGAAGATGGAGAAGGCGGTCGCGGTCGCCAAGGAGGACTTCCAGGCCATCCGCACCGGCCGGGTCACCCCGGCGATGTTCAACAAGATCACCGCCGAGTACTACGGGACGCCGACGCCGATCAACCAGCTCGCCTCGTTCACTCTGCCGGAGCCCCGGATGGTCATCGTCCAGGTCTTCGACAAGTCGTCGATGCAGGCCGTGGAGAGGGCGATCCGTGACAGCGACCTGGGCGTGAACCCCAGCAACGACGGCAATGTCATCCGGGTGGTCTTCCCCGAGCTGTCGGAGGAGCGCCGCAGGGAGTTCATCAAGGTCGCGGGCACCAAGGCCGAGGACAGCAAGATCTCGATCCGCAACATCCGGCGGCGGGCCAAGGACACGCTCGACAAGCTCGCCAAGGACGGCGAGGCCGGTGAGGACGAGGTCCACCGTGCGGAGAAGGAACTCGACGACGTCACGCACCGCTACGTGGCGCAGATCGACGAGCTTCTCGAGCACAAGAAGGCCGAACTCCTCGAAGTTTGATGAAAACCGATGACGCCGGGGAGCCCAAGGGTTCCCCGGACGAGCCGGAGGTCGGCGTGTCCGGGCAGGCACCGGGCACCTCCCCCGAGGAAGCTCCATCCTCTGGCCCTGCCCCCGCCCCTTCCACCGGCGCGCACGCACCCTCACCTCCTGAGGGAGCGACCCTTGCCGGTGACGCGTTGCCGGACGATGCAGATCCTGCGGGCGCGTCCGCTGAAGCGTCCGACGGCAAACGCCAGAGCAAGGCCGGGCGCAACCTCCCGCTGGCCGTCGCCGTCGGTGCCGCGCTCGGCGCGTTGACCCTGGTCTCTCTCTACACGGTCAAGGAGATCTTCCTTGCCGTGATGGTCGTGTTCCTCTTCCTCGGGATGCGCGAGCTGACCGAGTCGCTCAAGAGCCGCGACATCGTCGTCCCGTTCATCGCGGTCGCGACCGGCATGGTCGGCACACCGGTCGTGGCCTATGTGTGGGGGCCCACCGCCGCGGTCGCGGCCGTGTCGCTCACGCTGCTCGCGGTCCTGATGACGCGGATGCTGGACGGCGCCGACGGATACGTCCGCGACGTCGCCGCCGGTTCGCTCGTGACCGGCTACCTGGTCCTGATGGGCGGGATCGTCGCGCTCCTCATGCGCCCCGACGACGGCGACCACCGCACGATCGTCTTCGTCGCCGTCACGGTCGCCAGCGACACCGGCGGCTACTTCGCGGGGGCGTTCCTCGGCAGGCACAGGCTGGCGCCCACGATCAGCCCCAAGAAGACATGGGAGGGCCTCGCCGGTTCGACCCTGATGTGCATGCTGGTCGGCGGCTGGCTCGTGTGGTGGCTGCTCGACGGCGGCCAGATCTGGCACGGCGTGCTGGTCGGCATCGCCGCCGTGGTCACCGCGACCGCGGGCGACCTGGTCGAGTCGATGATCAAGCGGGACCTCGGGATCAAGGACATGGGAACGCTCCTTCCCGGCCACGGCGGGGTGATGGACCGACTCGACTCCCTTGTCGCGACCGCCCCCGTCGTCTGGCTCCTCCTGGAACTGTTCGTCCCGAGCTAGGACGGACCCCCGAACCGGGACGGGCACCCGCCCGCCAGGAGGGTGCCCGTATGAGCGGCTGCGGCCGTTGCGAGCCCGCGAAGGCGGCCGTCCCTCAGGAGACGACCCAGGAACGGCCCTGCCGGGAGAGACGCCGGATGAGCGCGTCCGATCCCTCGGTCTTGGCGTAGCGGTGCTCCTCGCCGGTGACGGGCACGAGCCACAGCCACCGGACGGGGTCGCCGCTGAGCGTCAGTCCGGTCAGCGCGGGGCTCTGGGGACCGGCCAGGCGGCTCGGATCCTCCAGCAGGAGCACGCCCTCCCACTTCGCGTCGTCGCCGCCGAGCGGGAACGTGCGGGACTCGTGGTACCACTTGACGACGTCGCCGGGGGCGAACCACGTCACCGATCGCCATGGGTACTGCGCCAACCACGGGAAGATGCTGCCGGCCCGCTGGCTGGGCAGAGTGCTCGCGACGGCCAGTTCGATCCGTCCGTAGGGGGAGACGTCGTCCTCGTACAGTTCGACGGTGGGCATCCGCTGGCGGCACATTCCCACGGTGCTGAGGACGGTGAAATCGCGGCCGCCCCGTGCGGGGCGTTCGGACACTCCTACAGTCGGGGCCACGCCCGTGCGGCCGCTCCCTAGCTGGCGGCCGACATCGTGCCAGTAGTGGCCACCAGGTCCGAGGCGTTGGAGCAGATGGCCCAGCACCGACTGCTGGAACTCGGCCCAGGAGCCGTCGGCGCGGCACATCTTCCAGTGCTCGCGCGCCCGGTCGATCCGCGGCCCGAAGTCCTCGATCTCCTCGTCCAGGGGGAAGGCGAAGGGGCTCTGACGCGTCGCGTCACGGGCGTATCCGGGGATGCCGCGTCCCATGTCCGACCAGCCCGGAATCACCAACAGCGGGTCGCCCGCCTCCAGGACGGCCACACCATCGCCCTCCTCGAACCAGACCACCTCCAGGCCCTCGGTGTCCAGCGCCTCGCGTCCATCCGGATGGCGGACATGGGACTCGGGCAGGATCGGAGCACGGCCCGCCTCCAGCCGGGACCGGTCGAGCTCCGCCGGAGCCTTGCGATGGTTCCCGACCCAGGCCGCCCCGACCACCGAGTCCCGCGCGTCCTTCAGGTAGGCCGCGGTGACCTCACCGTCGGTCTCGATGGTGAGCCGCCGACTGCCGTACGGGCTGGCCGCGGCGTGGACGACCGTGGCCGTCGTCCCCCGGGACGAGGCGGTCCCCCTGCGCAATACCGACATGATCGAGACCTTAGTCGCACACAAGGTCATGTGCAGGAATGTCGTGGTACGGGCAGACGTCCGTGTCCGCGGACGGACGATGCACCGGCCGGTGTTTGCGACACTGGTAGGACCATGTCTACCACCCCGCCCGCCACCGACGGCGCCGCGTCCGAGAAGACCCCGGCGAAGCTGGTCTTCGCCGCCCCGAGGCGCGGCAAGCCGCCGAGGCATCTCGCCGACCTCACCTCCGCGGAACGCCGCGAGGCGGTCGCCGAGCTGGGGGAGAAGCCCTTCCGCGCCGACCAGCTGTCGCGGCACTACTTCGCCCGCCTGGCCGACGATCCGGCGACGATGACCGATCTGCCCGCGGCCGTCCGCGAGCGTCTCGTGGCCGAGCTGCTGCCGTCGCTGCTGACCCCGGTGCGGGAGATGGACTGCGACGGCGGCACGACGCTCAAGACCGTCTGGAAGGCCTTCGACGGCGTGCTGTTCGAGTCGGTGCTGATGCGCTACCCGGACCGCGCCACGATGTGCGTCTCATCGCAGGCCGGCTGCGGCATGAACTGCCCCTTCTGCGCGACGGGCCAGGCGGGGCTGACCCGCAACCTTTCCACCGCCGAGATAGTCGAGCAGGTCGCCGCCGGCGCGCGCGCACTGGCCCGTGGGCGTGTCCCAGGTGGTCCCGGACGTGTATCCAACATCGTCTTCATGGGCATGGGCGAGCCACTCGCCAACTACAAGGCCGTGATCGGCGCGGTACGCCGTATCACCGACCCCGCCCCCGCCGGCCTTGGCATCTCCCAGCGCTCGGTGACGGTCTCCACGGTCGGGCTCGTCCCCGCGATCGAGAACCTCGCCGCCGAGGAGATGTCCGTCCGGCTGGCGGTGTCCCTGCACGCGCCCGACGACGAGCTCCGCGACGAGCTCGTGCCGGTCAACAACCGCTGGAAGGTCGCCGAAGTCCTGGACGCCGCCTGGGCCTATGCCGGACGCAGCGGGCGGCGCGTGTCGATCGAGTACGCGCTCATCAAGGACGTCAACGACCAGGCGTGGCGGGCGGATCTTCTGGGCAGGCTCTTGCGCGGGAATCTCGTACACGTCAATCTGATCCCGTTGAACCCGACGCCGGGGTCCAAGTGGACCGCGTCCCGGCCCGAGGACGAACGGGAGTTCGTCCGGCGCCTGGAGGCCCACGGGGTCCCGGTCACGGTGCGCGACACCCGGGGCAGGGAGATCGACGGGGCCTGCGGCCAGCTGGCCGCGTCGACGAAGGACTGAGCGCGCCGCGGACGGCGTCCTGGCGCCCCGCGGCCGCGGGGCGCAAGCTGAGGAGCACGGTGCCGGTGAGGACAGGTGCGCGGCTGCCGGTGGTCTGGCGCGGCTATGACAGGAATCAGGTGGACACGCTGCTGAACCGGATCTCGCAGGCGCTGAACGGCGGGCCGGCGATGTCCGCGGACGAGGTGCGCGAGGCCCGCTTCGACGTCGTCCTGCGCGGCTACGACTCCCGCGCCGTCGACGACCTGGTGCGGGAGTGCATCAGGGAACTGGAGGCGGCGGTGCCGATCAGCGAGCGTCCTGGCCGTTCACGCGCGGAACCCGGCTGGCTGATCAACTGGATCCAGAACACGCGCTTCTCGGACGCGCGCCTGCGTTCGGGCTACGACGTCCGGGACGTGGACGCGTTCCTGGGCCGCGTGGTCGCCGGGCTGCGCGGCACCGCCCCGCCGGTGACGGCCCGCGACGTGCGGGAAAGCGGCTTCCGCGTCGTCCGGCTCGGGCCCGGCTACGACGAGCAGGAGGTCGACCGCTTCCTGCTGCAGCTCGCAGGCGCCCTCGAACGCCGCTGACGAAGTTATCCACAAGTTTCGCCGCACGCTGCGGGCCGGCTTCGCGGCGGGTGACGCTACGTGCATGGATCACTTCGCGGCACAGTTCGAACGGCTCCGCTCCCTCTTCGCCGTCTTCCTGCCCCCCGAGACCACCGCGGCCGTGCTGGCCCTGGCCCGGCCCTCGCTGAGGCTCGGCACCGTGGGCGAGGTGCCCGTCCACCTCGGCGGCCCTCCGATGCTGCCGCCCGGCGAGCCCTGGCCGCGGTGGAACGGCCGCCCCCTCGACTTCCTCGGCGCGATCGACTTCTCCGGCTTCGCGTGCTTCGGCGAGGTCCCCGGTCTCCCGTCGGCGGGCAAGGCCGCGTTCTACTACGCCAGCGAGACCCCGCGCCCCTGGGGTGACGCGGCCGCGCAACGGGAGGGCTGGCGCGTCTTCACCGGCGACCTCGAGCGCGCAGCCCCGCCGGCCGGCGCCTCGACCTACCCGCAGACGCGCCTGCACGCGGCGCCCTTCCTCTCCCTGCCCTCACCCCAGGAGCCCGCCGCGCGCCGCCTGGAGGGGGCCTGCGGCGGCTTCCTGCCCGTCTACGAACAACTGCACGCCGCCTGGTCGCAGCACGCCTGGCTTGGCGACATGCCCGCACACCAACTGGGCGGCTGGCCGTCCCTCGTCCAACGCCCGATCGGCCCCGACTGCCTGTACGCCACGACGGGCCGCCCCCTCGAATCGCTCGATCTCCCTCCACTCTCGCTGGAAGAACAGCGCGCCGTGGAGGAGTGGCGCCTCCTGCTCCAACTCGACTCCGACCACCGCCTCGGCTGGTACTGGGGCGACCCCGGCCGCATCTACTTCTGCACCCGCCCGAGCGAACCCCTGGAGGAAACATGGCTGACACTCCAAGCCACCTGAGGACCCACCCTCGCGGCAGGGGGTGGCGGGTTAGGAGCGGTGGCGGACGGCCGCCATGTAGGCGGTACCGACGACCGCGGACCAGAGCGCCAGGTG
Organism: Actinomadura sp. KC345; assembly: GCF_004348515.1. GTDB lineage: Bacteria > Actinomycetota > Actinomycetes > Streptosporangiales > Streptosporangiaceae > Spirillospora. Next base: position 9,470 of record NZ_SMKH01000248.1, read on the forward strand.
GAGGGCCAGGGAGGGGAAGCCGGAGAGGAACGCGCTGGGGCCGGCATGCGCTGCGCGGAGCCACTCGATCATCGGGACGGAGAGCCAGGCGAACCGTCCGATGCCGAGGAGCACCAGAACCGTGACGGCGCTCAGAAGCGCCAGCAGGGAGATGCCGGGGGAGGGGATGAGGGCCCGGCTCGTCCACGCTCCGACGAGTGTGGCCGGGACGGCGGCGAGGAGGTTGAGCGCGCAGCCCGCCAGGATCGCGCGGCCTGGCGAACCCGACTGGATCGCCTGGATGAGGGGAGCCGCCAATGCGACGAGGCCCAGGCATAGATTCACACCGTAGGCCGCGAGCAGCCCCGCCCACGCGGGCATGGAAGGGCGGCGTGCCGCGGTGGCCGTCAGCAGGCGCTGTTCGTCCGGCTGTGCATCGAGGAGGGCACGGGCCGCCCAGGCCCACAGGGGGAACATGAACGCCGCGACGTCTGCGAGCGTTCCGACGGCGAGACCGGCGGCGTCCGGCCCGCTCGGCCCCTGGACGAGGACCAGCACGACGACCAGCGCGATGACGATCAAGGGGGCCAGTACGCGCAGCGAGCGGACATAGCCCGCGATCTGGAAGCGGACGAGCGCGATCACCGCTCGGGCCGCCGTACCCGGTAGCCGTCCGCGCGCAGCTTGGTCGCCACCGTATCGGCCTCGTCCTCGGGGACCTCGACCTCCAGCACAGTCCATGGGACTCCCCCGGAGGGGAGGCACGACACGGTTCCATCCTCGACGTGGAGCCGGTCGATACCGGGGAGGGACTCGGTGCAGCGCTGGTGGTCGCTGACGACCACGATCGTGCCTGCGGACGCGAGTTCGGAGATCACTGCGGGCAGCGTGTCGCGTGTCGTGGCGTCCAGGCCCGCGAACGGCTCGTCCAGGACGAGGAGGCCCGGGGCGGCCATCAGGGCTTGCGTGAGGCCGACCTTCTGCGCGGAGCCCTTCGAGAGCTCGGGAAGCCGCACATCGAGGAGGTGATCACATCCGAGCCGCTGGACCCACGTCCCCACGGTGTCCGTGGGGACGCGGCGGATCGCGGCCATGTGGCGGAGGTAGGCGCGGACGGTGAACGGCTGGTCCACCGGGAAGCGTTCGGGTGCGTACCCGACCCGGCCGGGCCTGTCCTTGACGACGCCCCCGCGCGGCCTGTGCAGGCCGGCGATCACGCGGAGCAGGGTGGACTTCCCGGCGCCGTTACGTCCGGTCACCTCGGTGACGCCGCCCGGCGGGAGGGACAACGTGACGTCCCTGAGCACCCAGGAGTCCCTCCGGGGATAACGAAAAGCCACACCCTCCATCCGCATGGAACCCGCACCGTAGTGCCCCGCACGTAAGAGCACCGTTAGGGCCAGGTGGCCCTGGCGAGTGAGGTCCGTGCCTTCTCCGTCATCGAGCGGGCGGACTTGCCGCAGGGCTCACGTTCGGCCCGTCCAGGCCGGAGGGCCTCTCCCTCTCGATCCGCGCAACGGTGCTTGGTGGTAGACCAGTGGGAGCGGCGCAAATCCATATTTAAGCGACCAATTAACTAGACAAACCGCCCCGGGTCGGCACGGTCCTTGGCAGCCGGTTCACAGAACCGGCCGCCGGGCGCTCACGGAGCGCTCGGCCTCCTCACAAACCAAAGGGGTGAGACCCGTGTCTCCCATTCCCGAATGGCATCGCAGGCTGGCCGGGGCCGCGCTGGTCGTCGCCGGCCTCACGGCGGTGGCGGTCGGCTACGCGTTCGTCACCGGTGTCCCCGCCCTCGCGGCGGCGGCTCCCATGCAGCTTGCGGGTGCCGCCGCGCTCGTCGCGGTGACGCTCCTCACCGGCCGATCTCCGTTCAGGCGGTACGACCGCGGCATGTGGATGCTGATCGCCCGCCTGGCCGCCGGGAACGCGATCGTCGCGATCGCGTACATCTACGCCGCCCAGCGTCTGACGCTCGGCGGTGCCGCCGCTGTCGTGGTGATCGGCATGCTGTCGGTGGGCTTCGCCGAGATCTGGCGCCACCGGCGAACCTCATGGGGACTCAAGCACCTGGGCGGGCGCGCGCTCGTGCTGGCGGGGGTCCTCATGTTCAACCAGCCGTGGCACGGCCAGGCCGATCTCCTCGGACTGGCCTGCGCCGCGGCCTGCGCCGCGGGGGCCTGGAACGTCGTCACCGTCCTCGGGCGGATGAAGGCGTACGGGCTCGTCGACCAGGGAGCCACGGTCGCCAATTCGCTGGCGGTGCCGGTCCTGTTCGGACTGGTCTCCGCGCTGCCAGGCGGCGGCTGGATGACCTGGGACCTGTTCCTCCTCGCCGGGCTGGCGGGACTGTTCACGCTGTTCCTGCCGGTCCTGCTCCTGAACGCGGCGATCCGCCGTTCGCCCGAGCGTGACATTGGAGCGATCCAATCACTGTCCTCGCCGGTCCACGCCATGGTGGCGCAGATAGGTGCCGCGACGGGACTGCTGGGCCATGGCCAGGGGACCACTCCCGCCGAGTGGGCCGCCGTCATGCTGACCGCCGGGGCCGCCTTCGCGATCTCCCTGATCGCCGAGCGGCCTCACGACCACGGCGGCGCCGCCCGGCGCCGCTGACGAACCTGCGACGCCTCCGGCGCCGCTGACAACCGGCGGCGGGAAGGACCCATCCTTCCCGCCGCACTGCGAACGGCCGCCGTCTGACGGTGTCACCAGGCGTACGGCGGGGGTGGTGGCGTGCGGTGGTGGGGAGG
>NZ_SMKH01000249.1 GCF_004348515.1 Actinomadura sp. KC345
CTGCCGGATAGGCACCCGTGGGGTACGGGCCGCCGGCGGGCGGACGAGGGCCGTTCAGGACGTCCTGGTACGGCCCGGCGCCGTAGTTGGGCGGGGGCAGGAACTGCGGCTGCCCCGGAGCGGGAGTGCTGAAGGGCGGCGGCGCGGGCGGCCCCTGGCGCGCGGGACCGGGAGGCGGAGGCCCGGCCATCGCCATGGCGGGGGCGGGCGCCGTGACCGGGACCCAGGGCGTCCAGCCGAGGCGCTGCATGCGGCGGGCACGGCGCTGGGCCAGCCGCCACTCCTCGCGGTGCCGCCGCTCGGCCAGGACGGCCGACAGCAGGATCTCCGGGCGCACGCCCTGCGGGGGCGGCGGGCTCACCACCTCGGTGACCTGCGACGCGATCCGCTGCCCCAGCGAGTCGCGAACCTCCGGCAGGAGCTCCCAGAAACGCGACAGGTACTGCCGGGCCGTCATCGCCAGCTCGTCCGACAGCATCGACAGCTCCAGCGAGCGCGCCCACCAGGCGAGCTGCGGCGGCATGACGGCCACGGGGCGCACGAGCGCCGACTGGCCGCGCTCCTGGATGACGATCGTCCCGGCGAACAGGTCGCCGAGCCGCTTGCCGCGCCGGTTGCAGAACGACGTGATCAGGGCCGGTGAGCCGTAGAGCGTCCAGAACTCGATGAAGCCGGCCAGCGCCCGCACCAGCGCCTGCCGGAACCGGATCGGCCCGCCGTCGTCGGAGACGACACGGAGCCCGACGGCCATCTTGCCGAGCGTCCGGCCCCGCGTCAGCGTCTCGAACACGCACGGATACCCGACGACGACGGTGACCACGGCGAGCAGCGTCAGCCCGACCGTCCAGGCGTCGTCGGCGACGAGCGCCGTCATCGCCGTCACGTACACGGCGATGTAGAGCAGCACCATCTGGAAGATCAGGTCGAGCAGGATGGCGCAGCCACGGCTGGCCAGCCGCGCGACGCGGATGTCGAGCGCGACGGCCTCGCCGGTGACGAGTTCGGCCATGTCCTGATCCTCCGATTGCCAGGGGCCTGGGCGATTGCCGGGGCAGAGTCTATTTTGCCGGTCCCACCGGAGTAGACGTTAGTCTCCCCGGGTGGACGTTGACGCCTACGTGGCCGCGCATAACGCCGAGTGGCAGCGCCTTGAGTGGCTCATCAACCGCAGCCGCAGGCTGACGGGCGCGGAAGCCGACGAGCTGGTCGAGCTGTACCAGCGGGCCGCGACGCATCTGTCGGTCGTCCGGTCCAGCTCGCCCGACCCCCAGCTCGTGGGGCGGCTGTCGTCGCTCGTGGCGCGGGGCAGGGCCGCGGTGGCCGGCGCCCAGGCACCGCTCTGGCGGGACGTCACCCGGTTCGCGACGGTGTCGTTCCCGGCGGTCGCCTACCGGATGCGGTGGTGGTGGCTCGGCGTCGCCGTCCTCGGCAACCTGGTGTCGCTGGCCCTGGCGATCTGGGTCGTGAACAGCCCCGAAGTGCAGGCGAGCGTGGGAACGCCCGACGAGATCCGCGACCTCGTCGAGAACGACTTCGCGAACTACTACACCGAGCATTCGGCGGCCTCGTTCGCGTTCCAGGTATGGGTCAACAACGCCTGGGTTTCGGCGGTCGCGCTCATATTCGGCATCCTGCTCGGCATCCCCACCGTGTACGTGCTGCTGCTGAACCAGATCAACCTGGGCCTGACCGGCGGCCTGATGTTCGCCTACGGCAAGGGCGACGTGTTCTTCGGGCTGATCCTCCCGCACGGCCTCCTCGAACTCACCGCCGTCTACCTCGCCTGCGCCGGGGGCCTGAAACTCGGCTGGACGATCATCGATCCGGGGCCGCGCACACGCGGCCAGGCCCTCGCCGAGGAGGGACGCGCCGCCGTCAGCATCGCCATCGGCCTCGTCGCGGTGCTGCTGGTGTCCGGCCTCATCGAGGGCTTCGTCACCGGCTGGGTCCACATCACGTGGCTGCGCATCGGGATCGGCGTGGTCGCCGAGGCGGCGTTCCTCGCCTACGTGTTCGTCCTCGGCCGCCGCGCCACCCGCCAGGGCGAAACCGGCGACTCCGACCTCCGCCCCGACATGGCCCCCGTCGCAGGTTGAGGCTTTAGAGGCGTCCGGCGGCTTTGAGGGCGAGGTAGGCGTCGGCCAGGGCGGGGGCGATCTCCTCTGGCGGGGCGTCGACCACCTCGACGCCGTGGCCGCGGAGTTCGGCGGTGAGGCGGCGGCGTTCGGCGCGGGCGCGTTCGGCGGCGGCCGCGTCGTACACGGCCGCGAGGTCGCCGCGTCCGGCCGCCATCTCCCCGACGCGCGGGTCCGACACCGCGGCGATCATGACGAGGTGCCGGGAGGTCAGCTGCGGCAGCAGCGGCAGCAGGCCCTCCTCCATCGCGGCGGTGTTCAGCTCGGTGAGCAGGACGACCAGGCACCGCTGCCGGACGCGCGCCATCAGCGTCGACACCATTCCGGCGGCGTCGCTCTCGATCAGCTCCGGCTCCAGCGGCGCGAGGCCGTGCACCATCGCGGGCAGCAGGTCCGTGCGGGACGCGCCCTCGACGCGGGCACGGACGCGCCGGTCGTAGGCGAGCATGTCGACACGGTCGCCGGCGCGCGACGCCAGGGCGCCCAGCAGCAGCGCCGCGTCCATCGAGCAGTCGAGCCGGGGGATGTCGCCGACGCGGCCCGCGGACGTGCGGCCGGTGTCGAGCACCAGGTAGATCCGCCGGTCGCGTTCGGGGCGCCACGTCCGCACGACCACGTCGTTGCGGCGCGCCGTGGCGCGCCAGTCGATGGAGCGGACGTCGTCGCCGTCCACGTACTCGCGCAGGGAGTCGAACTCGGTCCCCTGGCCGCGGATCAGGGCCACGTGCGCGCCGGTCAGCTCGCGCAGCCGCGCGAGCTTGGCGGGCAGGTGGCGGCGCGACGGGAACGCCGGGAGGGCGCGGACCGTCCAGGGCGCGCGACGTGAGAGCTGCCGCGCGGCCAGCCCGAGGGGTCCGACAGAGCGGACCACGACGGTGACGGCCTCCCGGTCGCCGCGGCGTGTCGGCGTCAGCGTCATCTCGATGCGGCGCCGCTCCCCGGCGGGGACGTCCACTCTGACCATGCGGGGCGTGGCGCCTGCACTGGGCGGCCACACGTCCCTCAGGCGCGCTTTCAAGCGGCGCCGTCCGAGGTTCTCCACGATCAGCGACACCTGGGCCGTCTCACCGAGACGGACGTTCTTGTCGCCGGTGCGGTGGAAGCGCAAGGCGCGCACGTTCCCGGCCAGGGCGAGGTCGGCGACGACGCCCAGCAGCAGGACGCCCCACACCGCGAACAGCGTCCACCAGCTCGGCGCGAACAGCGGCACGAGCGCGCCGAGCAGCGCCAGCAGCCCCAGGCGTCCGGTCAGCGCCATCAGCGCGGGGCGGGGACGTGGGCGAGGATGCCCTCCAGCACGCCGTCGGCCGTCGCGCCCTCCAGCTCCGCCTCGGGACGGAGCTGGACACGGTGCCGCAGCGTCGGCCGGGCCAGCGCCTTCACGTCGTCGGGCGTCACGTAGTCGCGGCCCGACAGCCACGCCCAGGCGCGGGACGTGGCCAGCAGCGCCGTCGCGCCGCGCGGGGACACGCCCAGCTGGAGCGACGGGGACTGCCGGGTCGCCCGGCACAGGTCCACGACGTAGGCGGCGACCTTGGGATCGAGGTGGATGGCCCTGACGGCGGCCCGGCCGGCGGCCAGTTCGCTCGCGCCCGCGACGGCCTTGACCTCCGACAGGTCACGCGGGTCGAAACCGGCCGCGTGCCGCTGGACCATGGAGATCTCCTCGTCCCGGGTGGGGACGGGCACGGTGAGCTTGACCAGGAACCTGTCGAGCTGGGCCTCGGGCAGAGGATAGGTGCCCTCGTACTCGATCGGGTTCTGCGTCGCGCACACCACGAACGGGTCGGGCAGAGGGCGCGCGGAGCCCTCCACCGACACCTGCCGCTCCTCCATGGCCTCCAGGAGGGAGGCCTGCGTCTTCGGCGGCGTCCGGTTGATCTCGTCCGCGAGCAGGAGGTTGGTGAAGACGGGGCCCTCGCGGAACTCGAACTCCGCGGTCCGGTTGTCGTACACCAGGGACCCGGTCACGTCACCGGGCATCAGGTCAGGGGTGAACTGGACGCGTTTGAAGTCCAGGTCGAGTGCGCGTGAAAGCGTCTTGATGAGCAGCGTCTTAGCCGTACCGGGGACGCCCTCAAGCAGCACGTGGCCGCGGCAGAGCAACGCGATGACCAGACCGGTCACCACGGAGTCCTGGCCGACGACCGTCTTGGCGACCTCGCCGCGCAGCGCCGTGAGCGCCGCACGGGCCGTTTCGGCCTGGCGCCGTGATTCCTCGGAGATCCCGCTCGGCGGAGCGTCGAAGGCGCTCGCGCCGCCCGCACCGCCGGGCACGTCGTCCTTCCCGAGCTCTACTGGGTGGTTCAAGACTCGCGTACCTGCCTTTCCAGGTCGTCGAGGACGTCGCTGAGGGCGATGAGCCCCGCGTCGTCCAAAGGTTCAGGACCGTACAGGGCCGCGCCGACGTACGTCTCGTCGTAGGGCGTGCGGTGGGCGACCGCCGTGACGATCTCCTGTGCGGCGGACGGGTCCTGCGCGCTGCTGCGAGGAAGCCCGAGCAGCGGGACGAGACGCTCGCGCGCCCCCGAGCGCAGCGCGTCCGAGGCGCGGTCGCGGGCGTGCCCCGCACGGTAGAGGCGCGATCGCCCCTCGACCGTTTCGGCCGAGCGCACGACGACCGGCAGGGCCTCCGCCACCACCGGGCCGAGGCGGCGCCCCCGCCACAAGGCGACCAGCAGCACCACGACCAGGAGCTGGAGGAGGAACAGCTTGACGCCGAACGGCATCAGGTCGCCGAGCGACTGCTGCCCCGCTCCTGTGCCCTCCTCCGGTATGTCGGGGACCAGCCAGACCACCGAGGACCCGGCGCCGCCCCCGTTCGGGGCGAGCAGGTTCATGGCGAGGGCGGCGTTGCCCTCCTCGGTGAGGCGCCGGTTCGTCAGCGGTGAGGCGGACCCCAGCACGGTGACGGACTTGCCGGCGTACTGCACCTGCACGACCCTGGGGCCGCCGTACTCGGTCTTGTAACACGCCGTCACCGAGCCCGTCGCGGACGGCGTCACCTCATAGGTCTCGGCCTCGTGCAACGCGACGGGTCCCGCGAGCGCGGCGCCGGGCAGCGAGCACCCGGGGTCGGCGGCGTCCTCGAAGGTCGCGCCGCCCCTGCGCACCCGCGGCGCCAGGTCGGCCAGGGCGAACGACGTGGGCCGGACGAGCAGCAGATCGACCTGCGCGTCGGCCAGCCGCGTCAGGTCCTCCCCGGTGAGCCGCTCGGTGCGGGTCACCACCATGACGGTCCCGGGCCCGGACTTGCGGACGGCGTCGTCGGCGTCCCTGGCCACGGTCACCGGGGTCCCGTTCTGCCGGACGATCTCCGCGAGCGCGCGGCCGCCGTCCCGCTTCGGCGACGTCGGATCGAGCGCCTGCGGCGAGGTCGAGGGACGCAGCGCGGCCAGGACCAGCGCGATCAGGACCATCGCGAGGATCACCGCGACCACCCCGCGGGCCGACCGCCAGCGGCGCCCGGCCACCTGCCGCGCGGACGGCTCCGCGCCCTGCCCGCCGTTCCGCCCGCCGTTCTGCCCGTTCCGCGCACCTGCGGGCGGGGTCTGCGTCACCATCGCGGGCCTCCGTCCTCGACGGCTCCCGCGAGCGTGAGGTCGTCGTCCACCAGCGGCTTCGGCCGGGACGCGCGCAGCTTCTCGTCGAGCGCCTTCATCCGCGCGTACCCGTCCGCGGTGCCGGGACGGTCGCCGTACCAGACGTCGTCGAAGATCCGCACACCGGCGCGCAGGTCCTCGGCCAGTTCGGGGACGGCCTTGCCCGCCTCGTCCGCCAGCTCGTCCGCGGTACGCCCCGGCCGGGCCGACAGCACCGCCCGCTCCTCCAGGTCCCGGGCCACGGCGCGGAGCCGCTCCCGGATCGCCTCGGCCCACTGCCCGGCCTCGGCGAGGCGTTCCGCCGCGTCCCGGTGGTCGACCGCGGTGGACGGCTCGTCCTCGAGCAGGGGGTCCTGCCGCGAGCGGGGGTTCCAGCGGTCCCGCATCAGCCATGCGATCAGCCCGGCCGCGACGAGCACGATGAGGACGATGACGACGATCGAGACCCAGCCGCCGCCGCTGCCCTGCGCCTCGGGACGGGCCGTCTGGCCGAACAGGTCCCGCAGCCATTCCGAGAAGCCGTCCCAGGCCCGTTCCAGCCAGGACGGCTCGTCGCGCTGGTAGATCTGCTTCTCCAGCTCGCGGCGGGCCATCTCCCGGGCGTCGTCGCGGCCGACCGGGTCGAGCGACCCGAACACGGTCATGGATGTGCCCCCGTTCCCGGACGCGCCGGTTGCGGGCCCGTCCGCCACAGGTCGATGAACTCGTCCTCGCGGTCTGTGCCGTCGCCCGCGGTGTCGCCCGCCGCGGTGTCGCCCGCGGCCTGGCCGTCGCCCCTCGCCGGCAGGGCGGACGGAGAGCGTCCCCTGCTGCGCAGGTCCAGATCGAATCCCTCGCGCCGCATCCGCCGGTCCATGTAGAGCAGCGCGATCACACCGGCGTCGAACGGCAGTACCACCGACCAGCTCACGATGCGCCCGACCGTGTCCACGGCCAGCGCGCCCATCGTCGATTCACTTCCGGAGGAGTCCCCGAAGAAAAGGAGCTGCACGAACAGGAACGGGATCCGCAGTGCGAAGAAGCCCATGAACACGGTGATGAGCAAAGCCAGGAGAAGCGTCCCGCACGTTCTGAACCAGCGCCCCTTGGAAAGGGTCACCGCGCGGCGGAGCGCGCCACCGACGGTCTGCCGTTCCAGGACGACCGCCGGGACGGCCAGCACGTAGAGGAGGTAGAGCCACACCATCAGGCCGATGCCGATGGGGAAGCCCAGAAAGCCCGCAAGCACCGCGAAGCCGGGGTTCACGTCGGCGGCGATCAGCAGGAAGAACGGGACGAGGGGCAGGACCAGCGCGCCCAGCGAGATCACCATGACGGCCGCGGCGGTGGCGGCCAGCCGGCCGAGCCTCGGCCGCGCGTCCCGCCACGCCTGCCTCGGCGCGATCGGCAGGCCCACCAGCTCGCGGCCCAGGATCGGCGCCAGCAGCCCCGACAGCAGCAGGATCCCGTAGGCCGACAGCACGAGCCCCAGCACCGTCAGCGTGAGCTGCGCGCCGAGCGATTCGAGCAGCACGTCCGGGGTGACCTCGTCGCGGGCCTCGTCGCCGATGAAGAAGTACGCGGCGATCGAGCTCGTCACCTGGATGACCGTGCTGATCGCGACCGAGAGGCCGAGCGTCGTGCGCGGCCGCCGCCGGATGCCGGCGATCGCGCCGTCCAGCATCTCCGAGATGGACATGGGGCGGAACGGGACGCCCTGCCCGTCGGGGGCGTCCACGTCGTCGTCCCGGCCGTCCGGTCCCGGCATCTCGGCTCCTGCGATCTCCGTCGTGCGGTCTCCGTCGAGGGGTCTGCCCGGCGCGTCCGGACCCGGGCTCCGTCCGGGCCCGCCGCGACCACCGGTCAGGTCATCCTGTCACGGGCGAGGTGCCGCGAATGCCGTCACCGCCCCGGAGAGTGCCGATCCGGGGCATCGCAGGCGCGGCCGGCCGCCGAATCCCCCCTGTCGGGGCAGGTCCTTGCGCGGGTTTCGGGAGCCGCCCCTACAATTCCGTGCCGCCCCTCGGATCCCGGGAGAGCCATGTACGACGCAAACGCGGGTAACCTTGCACGCCAAGGCATATCTCTCCCTGGCGAGGTGGGGCCGGAGCATCGCGCCGCCGGGTACTTCTCGTCCGGTGACTCGCGGGAGCCGGCGTCCACCGGCCCCGGTGAGGACGGGAAGCGCTCAGTCCACCGAACCCCGACTTTGTGACGATGAGGGCCATGAGAGGACGTGTACTGGTCGTCGACGACGATCTCGCGCTCGCCGAGATGCTCGGCATCGTGCTGCGGGGTGAGGGCTTCGAACCCTCGTTCGTCCACGACGGCGACAAGGCGCTCGAGGCGTTCCGGGAGACCCGGCCGGACCTCGTGCTGCTCGACCTGATGCTGCCCGGGGCGGACGGCATCGACGTCTGCCGCCAGATCCGCGCCGAGACCGGCGTGCCGATCGTCATGCTGACCGCCAAGAGCGACACCGTGGACGTCGTCCTCGGCCTGGAGTCGGGTGCCGACGACTACATCGTCAAGCCGTTCAAGCCCAAGGAGCTGGTGGCGCGCGTACGCGCCCGCCTGCGGCGCACCGACGAGCCCGCGCCCGAGACCCTGCAGATCGGCGACATCGCCATCGACGTCGCCGGCCACTCGGTCAAGCGCGGCGACCGGCACATCCCGCTGACGCCGCTGGAGTTCGACCTGCTCGTGGCGCTGGCCCGCAAGCCGCGCCAGGTGTTCACCCGCGAGGTCCTGCTGGAGCAGGTCTGGGGGTACCGGCACGCCGCCGACACCCGGCTGGTGAACGTGCACGTGCAGCGCCTCCGCGCCAAGATCGAGAGGGATCCGGAACGTCCCGAGATCGTCGTCACCGTGCGCGGTGTCGGCTACAAGGCGGGGCCTGCCTGACACAAGGCGGGGCCTGCCTGAGACGGGCCCGGCACCTCGCTCACCCGAACGCGGCCGTCCTGAGCGCCGCTCTCCCAACGCCGCTGTCCCGAACCGACGGATCCCCCGTGGTACGCCGATGACCGTCCAGTACTCCTCCGGAAACCCGCGCTCCCGCGGGACGCACCGCTTCGCGGGCCTCTCATGAGAATCGACATGAAGAGGGCGAAGCGGTTCGTGCGGCGCGGGCTGGGCGCCGTCCGGCGCGGCCTGCGGGGGGCCGGCCGCAGCGGGTACACGCGCTGGCGCCGGTCGATCCAGGTACGGGTCGTCACGTCCACGCTGTTCATCTCGGCGATCGTGGTGGCGATCCTCGGCGCGTTCCTGATGCAGCAGGTGTCGTCCGCCCTGATGGACGCGAAGATCAAGGCGGCACGTCTCCAGTTGGACGACGGCTTGGCGCAGGTACAGCGCGACCTGGGCAACTCACCGGGGGATGACAGCAGGCTCAACACGACGATCGACCGGCTGAGGTCCCGCAGCGGCCCGTCCGGGCTGTACGAGGTCTACATCCGGGACACGACGGAGCAGTACTTCGACGGGTACACGACCAATGAGCTGCGCCAGGAGAGCGTCCCGCCCCGGCTTCGCGAGGAGCTGAGGAGCGCGCCCGGGGGAACTCGCGCCTACACCTACGGAGAGCTGTCCTACGTCGGTGATCGTGCGTCCGAGAGCGGCCTCATCGTGGGAGGCAAGACCGGCCAGTTCGAGCTGTACTACCTGTTCCCCCTTGGGGAGGAACAGCGGACACTGACCGTCGTGGGGCGGTCCATGGCCGGCGTGGGCATCGTCCTGGTGCTGCTCTTGGCCGCGATCGCCTCGCTGGTGACGCGTCAGGTCGTCATACCGGTGCGGCTTGCCGCCCAAGGGGCGCAGAGGCTCGCCGCGGGACGGCTGGAAGAGCGCATGAGGGTCCGCGGTGAGGACGATCTGGCGCGTCTCGCTCGCTCGTTCAACGAGATGGCCGCGAACCTCCAGGAGAAGATCCTCGAACTGGAGGACCTGTCCCAGGTTCAGCGTCAGTTCGTCTCCGACGTCTCCCATGAGCTGCGCACTCCCCTGACCACCATCAGGATCGCCGCAGACATGCTCTACGAGAACCGCGACAGCTTCGAGGATCCGTCTGTCGGGCGGTCCGCGGAACTGCTGCAGAGCCAGTTGGAGCGGTTCGAGTCCCTCTTGGGCGACCTCCTTGAGATCAGCCGGCACGACGCGGGCGCGGCGACGCTGGACGCCGAGTCCCTCGACATGCGCGACCTCGTCCTGCGTGTGGTGGGTGACATCCAGGGCTTGGCGGAACGCAAGGGCAGCAAGGTCGTTCTGCAACTGCCCGGAGAGCCGTGCATGGCCGAGGTGGACCGCCGCCGTGTCGAGCGCATCCTGCGCAACCTGCTCGTCAACGCCGTCGAGCACGGCGACGGCGAGGACATCGTCGTGTCGGTCGGCGCCGACCGCGACGCCGTGGCCGTCGCCGTCCGCGACCACGGGGTCGGCCTCAAGCCGGGGGAGGGGCAGATGGTCTTCGACCGCTTCTGGCGCGCGGACCCCGCCCGCGCCCGCACCACCGGCGGCACCGGGCTCGGCCTGTCGATCTCCCGGGAGGACGCGCAACTGCACGGCGGGTGGCTCCAGGCGTGGGGAGAGGCCGGTGTGGGCTCCCAGTTCCGCCTCTCGCTGCCGCGCGTTGCCGGGGCCGAGCTCCGGGGTTCGCCGCTCCCGCTCGTCCCTCCAGGGGCCGGTGACGCCCGCCCGCTGTTCGCGGAGCTGGAGGCCCAGGAGTGACCGGGCGGACCACGCGCCTCCTCGCGGCCGCCGCCCTCCTGCTGGGCGGCGCCGGGTGCGCGAACGTGCCGAGCGGCGGGCAGGTCGTCGCGGGCGAGCCCGCCGAACGCTCCGAACGCGTCGACGACGCCTACGTCCGGCTGATCCCGGTGGAGCCCCGCCCCGAGTGGGGGCCCGCCCAGATCGTCTCAGGGTTCCTCGCGGCGTCCGCGAGCTTCGACGACGACCACAAGGTCGCCAAGCACTACCTCAGCAGGCAGAACACCTGGAACCCGGGTCTGCGGCCCTCGGTGACCGTCCTGGCGGGCCGCATCACCGACCCGCAGGTCATCAAGTCGTCCGGGGACCAGGCGACGGTCAGGATCACCGGCGACGAACTCGGCACCATCGCCTCGGACGGGCAGTACACCGCGTCCCCGAAGCAGCTCGACGCGACGTTCCAGCTCGGCAAGACCCCGCAGGGACTCTGGCGCATCACCAGCGCGCCCGGGGACGGGAAGTCCGACCTACTGCTCACCAAGGACGACGTCGAGCGCGCCATGCGCACCGTCAACCTGTTCTACTTCGCGCCCGACCGGCAGACTCTCGTCCCGAACGGCATCTCCCTGCCGGTCGTGAACCGGCAGCAGTTGCCCACCCAACTCGTCCATGCCCTGCTGACCGGCCCGACCTCCTGGCTGAAGGGCGCCGTCCAGACCGCCTTTCCCGAGGGGACCCGGCTGAGGCGCGGGGTCCAGGTCGAGAAGGAGGTCGCCACGGTCGACCTCACCAAGCAGGCACGCGGCGGCAACGTCGAGCGGATGTCGGCGCAGCTCAGCTGGACCATGCGGCAGCTCTCGGAGATCAAGCGGTGGCGGCTGCAGATCGAGGGCGAGACCGTCACGCCCGACGGCATGGAATCCACGCAGCCGGTGCACGCCTGGGAGTCCAACTCCCCGGACGGGCAGGTCTCGCACGACGAGACCCACCAGAACGCCTACGTCGCCGGCCCGTCCGGCTTCATCGGCACGCTGGAGGGCGACCGTGCCCAGCCGGTCGTGACCGGCGCGGCCGGGAGCCTGTCCCACCCCGCCGTCGCGCCCGACTACCAGGAGTTCGCCGGTCTGAGCGCCAAGGCCGACCAGGTCCTGGTCGCCGCCCCGGTCACCGGGACACCCGCCCCGCGCGTCCTGCTGAACGCGCAGGAAGAGGGCTCCCGCTTCACAGCCCCGTCCTGGAGCCGTGACGGCACGCTGTGGGTCGTGGAGAGCAAGGAGGACGAATCCTGGCTCTGGGTGCGCCCCCGGGGCAAGCCGCCCGTGCGCGCCGCGCACTGGGGCCTCGGCGGCCGCGAGGTCCTGGAGTTCCGCGTCGCCCGTGACGGCGTCCGCGCCGCCGTCATCGCGCGCGTCGACGGACGCCCCCAGGTCCAGATCGGCCGCATCGCCCACGCTCCGGACGGCTCCGTGGACGTGGGCTCGTTCCTGCCGGTGAGCTCGGAACTGCAGGACGCCGTCGACGTCGCCTGGCGCGACTACAGCACCCTCGCTGTCCTCGGGCGGGCGAAGCGCGACTCGCAGACGCTCCCGTTCCTGATGCCGATCAGCGGCAGCGCCATCACGTCCCTCGGCGTCGGCTCCCTGGGCGAACCGCGCACGATCGCCGCGGCCCCCGGCGCGCCGATCCTCATCGGCACCCGCTCGTCCGGCAAGGACCAGATCTGCCGCCAGCGTTCCCCCAGCAACTCCTACAGCCCCTGGATCTGCCCCACCC
>NZ_SMKH01000024.1 GCF_004348515.1 Actinomadura sp. KC345
GAACACCTCGCGATTCACAGTTGAGCATCAGATCAGTAGGATCAATAAGAATCCAAGAAACTGAACCAAAGTTCAATGCGCTAGTAGTCACGACGCGACAGAGTGAGGAGGCACCGTGAGCGGCAGTGCCACCGGTAAGGCGACCGCTGTAGCGGCCCGCGACGGAAGCGGTGGGCCGGGGCGACCTCTCCCGCGGCTCACCCCGGAGAACGAGTTCTTCTGGACGTCCGGAGCGGACGGGCGGATGCGCGTCCAAGAGTGCGAGGCATGCAAGGCCCTGATCCACCCGCCGCAGCCGGTGTGCCGCTACTGCCGCGGGACGGACCTCGGCATCCGTCCCGTCTCCGGATTCGCGACGCTCATCGGGTTCACCGTCAGCCACCGGTTCAACGTGCCGGGGCTCCCCGCCCCCTACGTCGTGGCGCAGGTCGCGCTGGAGGACGACCCCCGCGTGCGGCTCACGACCAACGCCGTTCAATGCGAGCCCGGCGACCTCGACCTCGGCCTGCGCATGGAGGTGGTGTTCGAGAGGGCCGAGGACGTGTGGCTGCCCCTCTTCCGGCCCGTCGCCGGGCAGGGGCCGCCCGACGAGATCCCGACCGACGACATCGAGCCCGAGCGGATGTCGGAACGCGTCCGCCCGATGCTCACGACCGACAAGTTCGAGGACAAGGCCGCCATCAGCGGTATCGGCGCCTCGCGGATCGGCCGCCGGCTGCTGGTGGACCCGCTGTCCCTCACCGTCCAGGCGTGCGAGCGGGCCACCGCCGACGCCGGCCTGACCCTGGACGACATCGACGGGCTCGCCACCTACCCCGGCGCGGGCCCGTTCGGCGGATTCGGCGAGGGCGGCACGACCGCTGTCGAGTCCGCGCTGGGCCTGCGGCCGACCTGGCACAACGGCGGCGCCGAGACGTTCGGTCCCGGCGGTTCGCTGATCGCGGCGATGCTGGCGGTGGCCGGCGGGCTCGCCCGGCACGTGCTCTGCTTCCGGACCCTGTGGGAGACCACCTACGGCGAGTTGACGCGTCGCGACGGGGCGGGGGGTGGCGGCGGCCGAGCCGAGGGCGCCGCGAGCTGGCGGATGCCGTTCGGGTCGACGTCGGCCGCGCACACCCTCGCGCAGAACGCGCAACGGCACTTCCACCGCTACGGCACCACGCGCGAGACGCTCGGCTGGATCGCGCTGAACCAGCGGGCGAACGCCGCCCTCAACCCGGCGGCGATCTACCGCGACCCGATGACGATGGACGACTACATGGAGGCCCGGCCGATCACCACGCCGTTCGGGCTCTACGACTGCGACGTCCCCTGCGACGGGGCCGTCGCCGTGATCGTGTCCGCGGTGGACGCCGCCCGAGACCTCGCCAAGCCGCCGATCCGGGTCGAGGCCGTCGGCACGCAGATCACCGAGCGGATCGAATGGGACCAGAGCACCCTGACCCACGAGCCGCAGGTCCTCGGCCCCGCGGCCCACCTGTGGACGCGCACGTCGATGCGGCCGTCCGATGTGGACGTGGCGCAGCTGTACGACGGGTTCACGCTCAACTGCCTCTCCTGGATCGAGGCGCTCGGGTTCTGCGGCATCGGTGAGGCCAAGTACTTCCTCGACGGCGGCACGAACATCGCCCGGGACGGCCTGCTCCCCTTGAACACCCACGGTGGCCAGCTCTCCCACGGCCGGACGCACGGCATGGGCCTGGTGCACGAGGCGATCGTGCAACTGCGGGGAGAGGGCGGCGAGCGGCAGGTGCCGGGCGCCCGCGTCGCCGTGGTCAGCAGCGGCGGTCTCACGCCCGGCGGCGCGATGCTGCTCAGGACAGACGCATGACGTTCGGCGATCTCTCGTTGACGGCAGCCCGAGACACCGGCGCGGTGCGCCCCGCCTACGTCGACGCCCCCGGACGTCCGCCGCTGTCGTTGCTGCGGACGGGCACGGCGCTCGGCTTCACCGTCCTCGCGCTGGCCCGTCCCGGCTACGGCGCGTCCGCCGGCCACGACCTAAGCCTCGGGCTCTCCGCCGCCGCCTACCACCTGAAGGCGCCGGCCTTCGCCGGGCAGTGTGCGGTGGCGCGAACGAGGTCCCACAACGATCTGACGGGAGAATGAGATGCCGGAAGCCGATGCCGTGGCCCTCTTGGCCGTGCGACTGGTCGTGGGCGTCACGATGATCGCCCACGGTTACAACCACTGGCGGGGCGGCGGACGGATCGAGGGCACCGCGGGCTGGTTCGGCGGGCTCGGGCTGCGCCACGGAAAGCTGCAGGCGTGGCTCAGCGTGATCACCGAGATCGGTGCGGGCGCGCTGCTCGTCCTGGGTCTGCTGACGCCGCTGGCCTGCGCGGCGATGGTGTCGGTGATGCTGGTCGCAGGTCTGCTCGCGCACCGCGCGAATGGGTTCTTCGTGGTCAAGGACGGCTACGAGTACGTCCTGGTGCTGGCGGTCGTGTGTGTCGCGCTCGGAACCCTGGGGCCGGGAACGGTGTCGGTGGACTCTGCCGCGGACATCGCGGTCACCGGCTGGGCCGGCGGCGCCATCGCTCTCGGTGTGGGGGTCGGCGCGACGGCGGGCCTGCTCGCCGCCTTCTGGCGGCCCGAACGCGAACCCGCCACGCCGGCCAGGGAACAGGCCGTCTGAGACACGCCCTACCCGTTGTCGGCGGAGATGCCGTGCAGGCAGAACCGCCACACCTCGCCGGCGGTCATCGGGGCTCCGTGGCCGCCGGCGACACTGCTGTTCTGTGCGGCGAACATGACCGTCTGCATGACCATGGCCGCCTGCCGGCGCGTCCGGCGCGGAGTGACGGCCCCCGCCGCTACGGCCTCCTCCATCAGTTCGGTGAGGACACTCAGCAGCGGACGATGCGCGGCCGCCACCTGCGGTGGATGTGTGACGACCAGCCGCAGGGCGAAGTCGTTGAACAGCGGGCGGCGGTCACCAGGGCGCGGGCAGGACTGCTCGTAAAGGGTTTCGATCGCAGCTCGCAGCCGCGACAACGGCTCATGGTGCCGCGCGGCGGCCTGCCTGATCTCGGCCGCCCCGGCCGCCAGCGCGTCCTCGAAAAGCGCGAGCAGCAGCTCGTGCTTGCCGCCGAAATGCTGGTAGAAGCTGCGCAGCGACTGCTTGGAGCGCTCGACGACCTCCTGGACGGTGAAGTCGGTCGTCTCCTTTTCCGCGATCAGCTCGTGCGCGGCCTCAAGGAAACGCTGCACGCGCTGTTCGGCGCGGATCCCGGCGGCACGGGTGGAACGCTCGACCGCACGCCGGCGCCAGGCGGGTTCTTCCGCGACCTCGGACATCCCGCCGATCATACTCGCACGATCGCAAGAATGAGACTCTTACTTACGTTCAATGAGAATGTTATTCTCGTGCGCATGGAGTTCGAGTTCGATGAGGACCAGCTGCTGCTGCAGCAGCTGGTCCGTGAGACGGTCGCCAAGTCGCGATCCCGCCCGGAGGACGAGCTCTGGGCGGCCTACCGCGGGCTGGGCTGGCTGGAAGCGCCCCCGGTGGAGCTGGCGATCGTGCTGGAGGAACTCGGATACGTCGCCGACCCGACCCCCTTCCTCGCCACCGCCACCTGGTTCGCGCCGCTCGCCGGGCAGCCCCCGCGCGGCGCGGGGACGGCGGTATGCGACGGCACGGGCCGGTTCGTCCTGGACGCCGACCGGGCGGACGAAATCGCGCTGGTGACGGCGGACGGCGTCGTGGTCGTGGACCGCGCCGACATGGCAGCCGAGCGCGCCGACACCTTCGACCCCACCCTGCACCTGGCCCACGTGACGTCCCTGCCGGACGGGCCGGGCCTCGTCGCGGGGGTCCCCGACCTCGCCCTGATGGGCCTGGCCATCACCGCGGTCGGCAGCTGCCGCCGCATCCTGGACATGGTCGTGGCGCACGTCCGTGAGCGGCACCAGTTCGGCGTGCCGATCGGCTCGTTCCAGGCGGTCAAGCACAAGGCGGCGGACATGCACGTCGCCATCGAGCGCGCCCGGGTGCTGGCCTACTTCTCCGCCCTGACGATCGCAGAGGACGATCCGCGCCGCGGCAGGGCGGCGGCGATGGCCAAGGCCGCTGCCGGCGAGTGCCAGCAGGTCGTCTTCCGCAACGGTCTCCAGCTGTACGGGGCCATGGGATTCACCTGGGAGAGCGAGCTGCAGATCCATCTCAAGCGGGCCAAGGCCTGCGACCTGCTGCTGGGGACGGCGGCCGAGCACAGGAGGGCGTTGCTGCGATGAGGCTGGGCACCGACCCCGCGGTCGAGGAGTTCCGCACCGAGTTCGCCGCGTTCCTCGACGCGCACCTGCCGGACGAGGCCGAGGCGGTGCCGCGGCCGAGATCGAGCGCGGACGTCCCGGAGTGGGCGCGACGGTGGCAGCGGACGCTGTTCGACGCGGGCTGGCTGCTGCCGGGCAACCCGCCGGAGTTCGGCGGGCGCGACGCCACGCTCCCGCAGCAGCTCGCGCACCTGGAGGAGCTGTCCCGGCGGCGGATCTACCACAGCTTCAACCCGCAGGGCCTGGGCATCATCGCCGCGTCGATCCTGACGTTCGGGACCGACGAGCAAAAGCTGAAGTGGGCCGTCCCGATCCTGCGCGCCGAGATCACGGCGGCGCTCGGGATGAGCGAGCCGGACGCCGGGTCCGATCTGGCCGGCCTGCGGACCCGGGCGGTGCCGGAAGGCGACGGGTTCGTCGTGAACGGGCAGAAGGTGTGGACGTCGGGGGCGCACGACGCCGACGTCCTGCTGACGTTCGTCCGCACCGACCCGGACGCGCCCAAGCACAAGGGCATCAGCGTCCTGCTGATCCCCACCGACAGCCCGGGGCTGGCGCGCCGCCCGTTCGGTTCCATCGCCGACCCCGACGACCTGGACTTCAACGAGGTCTTCTTCAGCGACGTGCGGGTGCCCAAGGAGAACCTGATCGGCGAGCAGAACAAGGGCTGGAGGGTGGCTCACGGCTCCCTCGGCCACGAGCGGACGCTGCTGTGGCTGAGCTTCGCCGAGCGCATGGAGGACCTCCTCCGGGACGCGCCGAGCGGCCAGGAGTGGTACGCGACGCTGCAGATGGATCTGCAGGCGTTGCGGCTGCTCGGCTACCGGGCGCTCGGCGGCGACGGGGACCCGGCGGAACTGTCGGTGCTCAAGCTCCTCGGCTCCGAGGCCGTGCAGGCCGCGTCCCTGCACGCCCTGGACGAGCACGGCGCCGAGGGGTTGGTCCATCCCGCCAGGACGGCGCCGCCGAACCACCTGAGCCTGGAGGCGTTCTCCGCGAGCTGGTTCGAGCGGTACGCCCGCAGCTTCGCCGGGACGATCGCGGGCGGGACGTCGGAGATCCAACGCAACATCATCGCCGAGCGGGTCCTCGGCCTGCCCAGGTAAACCACGTGAGGATGGCCAACGGACCAGACCCTGTACGAGGTGAGCGACAAGGTCGCGGTCATCACGCTGAACCGGCCCGAGGCCGCCAACGCCCGGACCGGTGCGCTGCTGGACGGCCTGGACGCCGCGTGGGCCCCGGCCGACGAGGACGTCCGCGTCATCGTCCAGAAGGTGAACGGCCGGCACTTCTCGGCCGGGCACGACCTGAAGGCCCGCGAGGGGGCGCCGGAGAAGCTCACCCTGGAGTGGATCTACTCCATGGAGACGCGGTGGTATCAATAGCCAGCCCGTGACCGAACGCGGTGGCGATCGTCCGCTCCAGGGGACGGTCGCCACCGCGTTTCTCCCGAGAGGCGGGTCAGGAACCCGCTCCGAGGGCGCCGTCGAACCCCTCGTCGGCAGTGCCTTCGTCGAGCGGCAGATCGAAGGTGGTGAACACCATCGAGAGCAGCGCGTAAGTCCCGACCGTGAAGACCAGGTCCATCAGCGCCCGGTCGTCGCCGAGTTCGGCCGCGATCTCCCGGTAGGTCTCGTCGGACAGGCGCGATCGCTCGTCGAGCTCGTCCACCACCCGGTTGAGGAGGGTGGGGCCGCCGGCGCGCACCTGCTCGATCTGGGCGTCGGTCACGCCGGCCTCACGGGCCATCTTCACGTGATGCGCCCACTCGTACCGGCAGCGCCGCCGCCAGGCGACCCGCAGGATCGCCAGCTCGCGGACGACGACCGGCAGCGCCGAGCGGTTCAGCACGTACGCGTTGTACCGCATGAACGACTTGGCCAGCAGGGGATGCCGGGCGAGCAGGTCGAGCGCGTTGTTGGGCGGCGGCAGCCGACCCTCTCGCGGGGAGAACGCGGCGATGGTCTCGTCGTCCCACTCGTCACGCGGCAGCGGGGAGATGCGGTTCATGTATTGCGCCCCCCGTTCACGCCGAGGATCTGGCCGGTGATGTAGCCGGCCTCCTCGGAGACCAGGAACGCGCAGGTCGCGGCGATGTCCTCGGGGCGCCCGACGCGCCGGACGGGGGTACGGGCGATGTGGTCCTCGACCGTCCCGCCGAGCAGTCTCCGGCTCTCGGCCTTGCGGAGCATGGGTGTGTCGATGAAGCCGGGCGGCACGGCGTTCACAGTGATGCCGGACGGGCCCAGTTCCAGAGCCAGGGCCTTGGTGAGCCCGTTGACCGCCGACTTCGCCGACACGTAGTGCGCCATGTACTGCTGGCCGGAGTGCGCGCTGGACGAGGAGATGTTGACGATCCGGCCCCAGCCGGCCTCCGTCATGTCGGGCAGGACGGCCTGCACACAGTGGAAGACGCCGTTGAGGTTGACGTCGATGACCCGCTGCCAGGCGTCGAACGACAGCTCGGAGAACCGCTTGAACCCGTCCATCCCGGCGGCGTTCACGAGCACGGTGACCGGGCCGAACCGCTCCCGGACGACGTCCAGCGCCTTGTCGACCTGGGCCCGGTCGGTCACGTCGGCGGCCTGCCCGAAGGCGGCGGCCGCCGGGTCGAGGTCGAGCGCGGCGACGTTGTACCCGTCGGCGCTCAGCCGCTCGGTGATGGCCTTGCCGATGCCGGACCCGCCGCCGGTCACGACCGCCGTTCTCGCGCCGGCGCTCACGCGACGACCTCGTCGAGGGGCGGGCTCGGCGTCGTCTCGATCATGGAAATCTCCCTTTCCGATGTGAGAACACTACTCTCGCCACTGTACGGCCGAAACCCCCCGGTCGTGGTCGGGGATCGATGCCGGGACTGTCGTGTCAGGAGTGCCATCAGGAGTCTCTACTGACATACTGTTCTCGCAACTGGATGGTTGATTTGCACTCATTGAGAATGTAGTTTCCGTCTCTAAGGAGGCAGGATGCGACTTCAGGAGACGGTGGCGAGGGTGAAACGCCTGCTCATCGACGGACGGCTCGTCGAAACCGAACGGACCTATCCCTCGCTGAACCCCGCGACCGGCGAGGAGCTCGGCCGGGCCCCGGACGCCACGACCGCCGACGCGGAGCGGGCCGTCGTGGCCGCGCGGCGCGCGTTCGACGCCACGGACTGGGCGACCGACCGGGAGCTGCGCATCCGGTGCCTCGACCAGCTCCACGCGGCGCTGGTCGAGCACAGGGAGGAGCTGCGCGAGCTGACCATCGCCGAGGTCGGCGCCACCCGCCAGCTCACCCACGCCAACCAGCTCGACGTGCCGATCGAGATGTTCCGCTACTACGCCGATCTGCTGCGCGAGTACCCGCTGACCGAGGAGCTCGCGGAGATCGAGAGCCGGGGGCAGCGGCACCGGCGCTGGGTCGAGAAGGAGGCCGCGGGCGTCGTCGCCGCGATCATCCCGTACAACTATCCGAACCAGATCGGGTTCGCGAAGCTGGCGCCCTCGCTGGCCGCCGGCTGCACCGTCGTCCTCAAGGCCTCGCCGGACACCCCGCTGATCACGCTGGCCCTCGGCGAGCTGATCGCCGAGCACACCGATATCCCGCCCGGCGCCGTCAACGTCGTCTCCTCGTCCGAGGCGGCCGTCGGCGAGGTGCTGGCCGGCCACCCCGACGTCGACGTCGTCACCTTCACCGGCTCGACCGCCACCGGCCGCAGGGTCATGGAGACCGCGAGCACGACGATCAAGCGGGTCTTCCTCGAGCTCGGCGGCAAATCGGCGATGATCCTGCTGGACGACGCCGACCTCGACACCTCCGCGATGTTCGCCGCCTTCATGATCTGCTCGCACGCGGGACAGGGGTGCGCCATCACCACCCGCCTCGTGGTGCCGCGCGAGCGGCACGACGAGATCGTCGAGAAGGTCGCGGCGAACCTCGCGCGGGTCACCTACGGCGACCCCGGCGACCCCAAGACCTACATGGGACCGCTGATCAGCGAGCGGCAGCGCGACAAGGTCGACGGCATGGTCAAGCGCGCCGTCGAGGCGGGCGCGAAGCTCGTCAGCGGCGGCGAGCGCGTCGACCCGGGCTACTTCTACACGCCGACGCTGCTGGCCGGCGTCGACCCGGCCAGCGAGATCGCGCAAGAGGAGATCTTCGGTCCCGTCCTCGTCGTCATCCCGCACGACGGTGACGACGACGCCGTGCGCATCGCCAACGACTCGATCTACGGACTTTCGGGCGGCGTGATGAGCGCCGACCCGGACCGGGCCATCGCGCTCGCGCGCCGGATCCGCAGCGGCACGTTCAGCATCAACGGCGGCAACTACTTCGCGCCGGACGCGCCCTTCGGCGGCTACAAGCAGTCCGGCATCGGCCGCGAGATGGGCGTCGCCGGCCTCGAGGAGTTCATGGAGCGCAAGACCTTCGCGATGGTGCTCCCGTGACCCCGCCGCTCGAGGGCATCCGTGTCGTCGAGGTCGCGATGTACGGATTCGTCCCATCGGCGGGCGCCGTGCTCGCCGACTGGGGGGCCGACGTCGTCAAGATCGAGCACGCGGTCACCGGCGACCCGCAGCGCGGGCTCCGGCAGACCGGCACGATGAAGGTCGAGGGAGACCCCAACCCCAACATCGAGCACGCCAACCGCGGCAAGCGCAGCCTCGGCCTGGACATGTCCGCACCCGAGGGCAAAGAGATCCTGCACGACCTGATCCGCCGGTCGGACGTGTTCCTGACCAGCTTCCTGCCCGCCTCCCGCCGCAAGCTCGGCATCGACGTGGACGACGTCCGCGCGGTGAACCCCGAGATCGTCTACGCCCGGGGCAGCGCACTCGGGCCCCGCGGTGAGGAAGCGGAGAAGGGCGGATACGACATGACCGCCTTCTGGGCGCGGGCCGCCACCGCCGCCAGCATCACGCCGCCCGGCGTGGAGGGCATGGTCCCGCCGCCCGGCCCCGCCTACGGGGACACCATCTCCGGCACCAACCTCGCCGGCGGCGTCGCGGCGGCCCTGCTGCGCCGCGAACGGACCGGTGAGGCCCAGGTCGTGGACGTCTCCCTCCTCGGCAGCGGCCTGTGGGCGATGGGCCACGGGATCGGACTGTCCCTGCACCTGGGCAAGGCGCTCGAGGCGCCCGAGACGGGCGCGCACGGCTCGCCCACGAACCCGCTGACCGGTCTGTATCGCACGGCCGACGGCCGCTACCTTGCCTTCGTCATGATGCAGCCGGCCCGATTCTGGGCCGACGTGTGCCGGCACATCGAGCGTCCCGAACTGGCCGACGATCCCCGCTTCGCCACCGCGGAGCTGATCGCGGAGAACACTCCGGCGGCAGTCGAGACGCTCCGCGAAATCCTCGCCACCCGCACGCTGGGCGAATGGACCGAGCGTTTCGCCACCCTCGCCGGGCCGTGGGCTCCGGTGCAGGACTCTCTCCAGGTGGGCGATGACGCGCAGATCCGCGACAACGAATACCTGGTGCGGGCCGGCGAGCTCGAACTGGTCGCCAACCCGGTGCAGTTCGACGTCACCGCCCCCCGGCTCCGCCCGGCTCCCGAATTCGCAGCGCAGACCGAGGAGATCCTCATGGAACTCGGTCTGGACTGGGCCCGCATCATCGCCCTCAAGACGGCGGGCGCGGTCACTTGACCATCGACATCGGGGCTCGGTTCCGAGGAGGAACATTGAGAACGTTGCGAACGTTGACCGCGTGCTTGCTCGTGGTGGCGCTCACAGGCTGCGCCGCCCGCGGGGAGGGGACCGGGGCCGAGGACGGCGACAAGGCCGGCGGAGGCTCCGGCGGATCCGTCCCGAAGCGGGACTTCGGGACGCTCAAGAACGTCTGCGGGCCCGGTGACCCCAAGCCGTCAGAGGTCCAGGGCGTCACCGGCACCGAGATCAAGGTGGGCGTCTTCACCGATGTCGGTTTCACCAAGAAATCCGAGATGGTGGACTCCGCCAAGGTCTTCGCCGCATGGTGCAACGCGGCCGGCGGGATCGGCGGGCGCAAGCTCGTCCCCGTCGTCCACGACGCCAAGCTGATGGAGGTCCGGCCGCGCATGGCCGAAGCCTGTCGGACGGACTTCGCACTCGTCGGCGGCTCCGCGGCGCTGGACGGCCAGGGTGTCGAGACTCGGCTGAAGTGCATGTTGCCGGACCTCCCCGCGCAGTCGAGCCAGGTCCAGGCCCGCGGCGCCGACCTTCAGGTGATGGCGAACGGAGCCTCGCTCGGTTACAACGACTACGCTGGCTTCTACGACTGGCTGATGAACGAGAAGTACAAGGGCTCGGGCGGCTCGGTGGGCGTCATCGCCGGCGACTCGCCGGTCACCAAGATCATGATCGACCAGCACACCGAGACCGTCGAAGGCCTCGGCGGCAAGGTCACCTACACCGGGCTGTACCCGGCGCGCGGTGTGTCCGACTGGACGCCGTTCGCGCAGGCGCTGAAGGACAAGAAGGTCAAGGGCCTGATGTTCCTCGGGGACTGGCGGCAGCTCGCCGAGCTCCTCCAGTCGCTCACCAACATCGGCCACCGGCTCGACTGGATCGACAGCACCAACAACGCCTACGGCCCCGGCTTCCCCAAACTGTCCGGCGCGGCCCTTGAGAGCCAGCCCTCCTACGCCGACCTCAGCGGCCTGCACCCGCTGGAGAAGGCCGCGGACAACTCGGCGACCCAGCAGATTCTCGACATGTTCGCCAAGTACGCGCCGGACGCCGAGGTCAATCTCCCGGTGCTGCGATCCTTCTCCGCCTGGCTGGTGTTCGCCAAGGCGGCCGGGGAATGCGCCGAGCTGACCCGCAAGTGCGTCCTGGAGAACGCCCAGAAGGAGACCGAGTGGACGGCCGGCGGCCTCCGGGCTCCGCTCGACCTGTCGACCAAGGCCGCCCCGGCCCCGTGCTGGAACGCCGTCAAGGCGACGCCGAACGGGTGGGTCCCCGCCGACTTCGGCGCGAACAACGGTGCCTACCGCTGTGACGACGTCTCCCACAAGTACGAGAACGACTATCCGGCCCCGGTCAAGCTCGAGGACGTCGGCAAGAGCATGGCGGATCTGAAGTAGAGGAAGCATGGACAAGTTCCTCACCTTCGGGCTCATCGGTCTCAGCTCCGGCGGCATCTATGCGGTCATCAGCAGCGGGCTGGTCCTGACCTACACGACGACCGGCATCTTCAACTTCGCCCACGGCGCGGCGGGGATGATGGCCGCGTTCGCCTACTGGCAGCTCACCGGGGGCTGGGGCCTGCCGGTCCCGATCGCCCTGGCGCTGGTGCTGCTCGTCCTCGCCCCGCTGTTCGGCCTGCTGGTCGAACGGCTCATCATGCGCCCCGTCCAGGGCGTGGGCGAGGTCGAGCGGCTGGTAGTGACGATCGCGCTGCTGATGGGACTCATCGCGCTGGCGCAGTGGGTCTGGGACCCCAACGTCGCGCGTCCGCTCAGGCCCTTCTTCGCCGACCGGGAGGCGCTCCACATCGGGCCGGCGGTGATGACGTGGCACCAGGTCGTCACCCTGCTGGTCGCGGTGGCCGTGGCCATCGGGCTGTACGCGTTCCTGTACGGCTCGCGGCTCGGCGTCGCGATGCGGGCGACGGTCGACGACCCGTCCCTCGCGCGGCTCAACGGCGGCGATCCCGTCGTGGCCGCCAAAGCCGCGTGGGTGCTGGGCACGGTGCTGGCCGCGCTCGGCGGCATCCTCATCGCGCCCAGCCTCCCCCTGGACGCCGCCGCTCTGTCCCTGCTCATCATCAGCGCCTACGCCGCCGCGATCTTCGGGCGGTTGCGAAGCCTGCCGATGGCGTTCGTCGGGGCCATGGTGGTGGGCTGCACCGAGAGCTACCTCACCGGGTACCTGCCGCAGAACGAGTACCTGCCGGGGCTGCGGATCGCCGCGCCCGCGCTGCTGCTGTTCCTCGTCCTGCTGCTGTTCCCCAACCCGAGGGTGAAGGGGAGCGTGCGGATCACACGCTCGCTGCCGACCCCGACGATCAAGGGCACGCTGGTGTTCGGCGCCTGCCTGATGGTGTTCGCGGCGATGCTCGCCACCACCCTCAGCGATCCGGACGTCATGACCTACGGGCAGATCTTCCCGATGTCGATCATCGGGTTGTCCATCGTCGTGCTGACCGGCTTCTCCGGGCAGATCTCGCTCGCCCAGCTCGCCCTGGCCGGGATCGGCGCGGTGGTCTGGGCGGGCGTGGGCGCGAGCGGGAACCCCCTCGCGCTGCTCGCCGTCGTGGCGGTCTCGGCCATGGTCGGCGTGGTGATCGCGATCCCCGCGCTGCGGCTGTCGGGCATCTACCTGGCACTGGCGACCGCCGCCTTCGCGCTGGTCCTGGACGGCTGGATCTTCACGATGCCGGTGGACTGGCTGTTCAGCGGCGGCAGCAGCGAGGTGACCCCGATCTTCTCGGGGCAACGCGTCCAGCTGATGTTCGCCGCCGCCATCCTCGCGGCGCTGTGCCTCCTGGCCGTCGCGATCCGCCGCGGCTTCTTCGGCCGCCGGCTCATCGCGATGCGCGACAGCGAGGCGGCCTGCGCGACTCTGGGCGGGCGGCTGCTGATCACCAAGGTGGCGGTGTTCGCGCTGTCGGCGGCGATCGCCGGGCTGGGCGGCGCGCTGTACGGGATGCAGGCGCGGACGATCAGCCCAGACCAGTTCAACCTGGTCGCGGGGCTGCCGATCTTCCTGCTTGTGATCATCGGAGGGATGGCCGCGGTCGGCTCGGGCTTCTTCACCGGCCTGAACCTGGCCGGGATCATGCACGCGATCACGGCTCTGTGGCCCGGTGCGCACCACGTGTCGTCCCTGCTCGTCGGGCTCGCCGGGATCGGGATGGGCCGGCACCCGGAGGGCGTTGTCCCGCATTTCCGGGAGTCGTGGAACCCGCTGCGCCGTTTCTGGGGACCGCTGGCCGCGATCATCGGGATGCTCTGGGCGCTGCGGCTGCTCGACGCGGTGAACGGCTGGGTGCTGACGTTCGGCTCGATCGCCGCGGCGGTCGCGTTGCGCGAACTGGCCAGGGCCCGGAGGCCGCGGACGGCGGACGTCCCGCTGGAATGGCGCGGCGTCCACCGGCCCTGGCTGCCTTCGGATCGGAAGGAGGTGCTCGATGGCCTTGCTCGAAGCTGAGGCGGTCACCGTACGCTTCGGCGGCAACCTCGCGCTGTCGGAGGTCGACTTCGAGGCGGAGGCCGGCCATGTCACCGGGCTCATCGGCCCCAACGGCGCCGGCAAGACCACCCTGTTCAACGTGGTCTCCGGGCTGATCCTCCCCAAGTCGGGCCGCGTCGTGCTCGACGGGACGGACGTGACCCGGCGCAACCCGGCCGCCCGGGCCCGCCGGGGCCTGGGCCGCACGTTCCAGCGGCTGGAGATCTTCGGTCACTTGTCCGTCCGCGACAACCTGCGGGTCGCCGCCGAGTTCCAGCGCGGCGGCCCGCCCGTCGAAGAGCTCCTCGTCCGGCTCGGACTGGCGGACATCGCCGACGTGCGTGCCGACTCGGTGCCCACTGGCCGAGCTCGTCTCGTCGAGCTGGGCCGGGCGCTCGCCGTCCGGCCCAAGGCGCTGCTGCTCGACGAACCCGCCTCCGGGCAGGACGAGTGCGAGACGGAGCGGTTCGGGCGACTGCTGCGCGAACTCGCCGCGGACGGCCTCTCGGTCGTCCTCGTCGAGCACGACATGCGCCTGGTGATGGAAGCGTGCGACGTCGTGCACGTCCTGCACCTCGGCAAGCTCATCGCCAGCGGCCCACCCGGCCGGATCCGCGCCGACGCGGCGGTGCTCAGCGCCTACTTGGGGGCGGCATGACCGGCGGAAGTCTGCTCGAACTGTCCGGAGTCCACGCGTCCTACGGCCGCATCTCAGCGCTGCGCGGGGTGGACCTGACCGTCGCGGCGGGGCGGATCGCGGCCCTGCTCGGCCCGAACGGCGCCGGGAAGACCACAACGCTGAACGTCGCGGCGGGACTGCACCCGGCCGACCGCGGCGAGGTCCGCGTCGGCGGGCGGGCCCTGACCGGCGCGGACCCGGTGGAGCTTGCGCGGCGTGGGGTGTGCCTCGTCCCCGAGGGGCGCGGAATCTTCCCCAACCTGACCGTCCGCGAGAACCTCTGGATGATGACCTTCGCGGGCGTCAGCCGGGCCGCGGTCGAGGAGATCGCCTACGCCCGGTTCCCCAAGCTGGCCGGACGGCGGCGCCAGACCGCGGGGACGATGTCCGGCGGCGAGCAGCAGATGCTCTCCCTGGCCCGCGGGCTGGCGACCGACCCGGCCGTCCTGCTGATCGACGAGCTGTCCATGGGCCTCGCGCCGCTGGTGGTCGCCGAGCTGTACGGGTTGGTCGTCGAGATCGCTCGGACGGGGGTCGCCGTCCTGGTCGTCGAGCAGTTCGCCAGCACCGTGCTGGAGATCTGCGACCTGGCGGCCGTGATGGTGAACGGCCGGATCGAGCGCGCGGAAGCACCGAGCGACGGCCTCCTGGCCGATCTTTCGGCCCTCTACCTGGGAAGTGCGACATGACCGAGACATCCACGACGTGCACCGCGGAGACGACCGGGAGGCAGGACGCCTCGCCGGCCGAGCCCGCGACCGGGTCGGCCGGCGGCAGTGCCGCGGAGACGCGCGCGGACCGCTTCGTCCGGCAGATCGCCGAGATGCGGATCCCCGACCCGGCCGCCGGCCGGGCCCTGATGTGGTTGCGGGTCGGGATGGGCCTCATGGTCGCCGGCCTGGTGGCCGGGGTGGCCGCCTACTTCCTCTCCCGCGGCACCACGGATTCGCTGGCCCAGCGGGACGCGCAGGCGGTGGGGATCGCCGGCGTCTGCGCCTGCATCGTCGGCAGCGCCCTCTACCTGCGCTACACGCTGGCCAACGTCCTCCGTTTCTGGTTCGCCCGCCTCACACTGACGGTCGAGGCAGGGGCGGAGAAGGTCGAACGGACGCAAGAAAACGACTGAACGGAGTACTCCCGTGCACAAGGATGATCTGATCCTGATCAGCGTCGACGACCACATCATCGAACCTCCCGACATGTTCGTGAACCACCTGCCGGAGAAGTACCGGAAGGAGGCGCCGCAGTTGGTCCGCCAGGAGGACGGCACGGACGTGTGGAAGTTCCGGGACATGGTGATCCCGAACGCCGCGCTGAACGCGGTCGCCGGGCGTCCCAAGGAGGAGTACGGGATGGAGCCGCAGGGCCTGGACGAGATCCGGCCCGGCTGTTACGACGTGAACGAGCGCGTCAAGGACATGAACGCGGGCGGGATCCTCGCCTCGATGAACTTCCCGTCCTTCCCCGGCTTCGCGGCCCGCCTGTTCGCCACCGAGGACTCCGACTTCTCGCTCGCGCTGGTTCGCGCCTACAACGACTGGCACATCGACGAGTGGTGCGGCGCCCACCCCGGGCGGTTCATCCCGATGGCGCTGCCGGTGATCTGGGACCCGCAGCTGTGCGCCGACGAGGTGCGCCGCGTCGCGGCGAAGGGCTGCCACTCGCTGACGTTCAGCGAGAACCCGGCGGCACTGGGCTACCCGAGCTTCCACAGCGACCACTGGGACCCGCTGTGGCAGGCGCTGGCCGACACCGGAACGGTCCTGAACGTGCACATCGGCTCGTCCGGGCGGCTGTCGATCCCCGCGGTGGACTCGCCGCCGGACGTCATGATCACCCTGCAGCCGATGAACATCGTGCAGGCGGCGGCCGACCTGCTGTGGTCGCGTGTGATCAAGGAGTTCCCCGACATCCGGATCGCGCTGTCGGAGGGCGGTACCGGATGGATCCCCTACTTCCTGGAGCGGGTCGACCGGACGTACGAGATGCACGCGACGTGGACGCTGCAGGACTTCGGCGGCAAGCTGCCCAGCGAGGTGTTCCGCGAGCACTTCCTGACCTGCTTCATCAGCGACCCGCTCGGCGTGCGGCTCCGGCACGACATCGGCATCGACAACATCTGCTGGGAGGCCGACTACCCGCACAGCGACTCGATGTGGCCGGACGCGCCCGAGGAGCTCCACAAGGTCCTGACCGACTGCCAGGTGCCCGACGGCGACACCCGTAAGATGACCTACGAGAACGCCATGCGCTGGTACTCCTTCGATCCGTTCGGGCACGTGCCGCGCGAGCGGGCCACGGTGGGGGCGCTGCGGGCCGCGTCCGCCGGCCACGACGTGTCCGTCCAGTCGAGGAGCCATCGCGTCATCGACCCGGCCGAGAAGCTGGAGGGCTACCGCACCCGGGCGCGCGCGGCGGTGGCCGCCGCCGCCAAGTCCTGACCGCCCGAGACACCGTCCGCCGGCCGCGCGCCCCCGTACCCTCCTCGGCCGGGACGCGCGGCCGAGGAGGGAAGGGCCGGGTCGACGGGTTCTCGCTGAGCGAGCACCTCGTGCCGGGCGCCCGCTGGCTGCACTCGGGCGGGCGCCAAGCGCCGCCGGGCCGTGGAGTCCAAGGCGATCCGGTGTAGCAAGGACGCTGCCCAGCCGTTCGACGACCGGTCACTCTCCCGGCGACTGGATGCCGACACCGTCTCGATCTGGACGGTCCACGGCCGTTGCCGGACCGATCCCGGTCCAATGCTCGCCCGAGCGGATGAAGCTTCTCTCCGACCACCGCAAGCGTTGCGAGTTCTCCCCTTCAGGGGTCGGGAAGCTGACCCGGCCGGTTTCGGGGCGGCCGACCGCGCTCCGGCGCGTCTTCTCGATGGACGTCCGTCACCCGTCCATGAAGGCGGCCATGGCCGGGACGATCCCGGCGCGCAGGGCTGCTGCGTCCCGATGCACCCGCAGGTCCACCATGACGCCGGAGCGGGCGGCCCGGGCGGCGAACGCCAGGGAGTCGTCGAGCAGAGGATCGGTCCCGGCCGTGAGGAGCCGCACCGGTGCGAGGCCGTGCAGGTTGGCGTACAGGGGACTCAGCAGAGGGTCGGTCCTGGGGGTGCTCCCGGCGTGCCGGTCGACGAGGTTCCGCAGGCCGGCGAGGTCGAACGCCGGGTCGGCGCCCGCGTTGAGCGTCAGACTCGGCGCCTCGAGGGTGAGGTCGAGCAGTGCGGAGACCAGCACCGCGCAGGCGGGCTGCACGGCCCCCGTGTCGCGCAGCCGCACCAGCAGCGCCGCCGCGAGCCCGGCGCCGAGCCGCTCGCCGGCCACCACCACCGGCCCGGACTCGACGGCGTGCTCGTAGGCGGCGTGCACGTCGTCGAGCGCGGCAGGGAACTCGGCGCGATAGCGGGCGAACACGAGCAGGGCGTTGGCCCGCAGCGCGAGCCGCCCGGCAGGCCCCGGCTCCGATGTGGAGACGGGTGGCCGGTGCCGGTCGCCGTGCAGGTAGAGGACCACCTTGTCGGTACGGCCGCGCGGGCGCACCACGGTGCCCACGGGGCCCTCCTGGACTCGCACGTCACTCGCCATCCTGTCACCTCCCACGCTGTCACCGCCCACGCTGTCGCTTGGCCACGCTCTCACTTGCCACGGCGCGTCATCCCTTCCACCGCCCGCCAGTGCTCGTCGGCGACCCACAGCCGAGCGAAGGCACGTGCCGCCTCCTCTCTGGACACGCCCGCCGCGACCCGTTTGATCTCCCGGGCCGGGGCGTTGGCGAGAGATCGGGCCAGCGCGCGCCAGTCGTCCTCGAAGGTCGCCCGCGGGACGACCCGGTCCAGTAGCCCGACCCGCTCCGCCTCGGCCGCGCCGAGCGTGTTCCCGGCGCCGGCGAGCAGGAGCGCCCGGCCGCGGCCGACGAGTGCGGCCAGCCGTTCCGCCCCGCCCCACGCCGGCATGATCGCCAGCGTCGACTGGGTGAAGCCGATCCTGATGTCGTCGGCGGCGATCCGGATGTCGGCGGCCACCGCCATCTCCGCACCGCCGCCCAGGGCGTGGCCGTTCAGAGCGGCGATCACCGGGGCGGGGAACTGCGCGAGCCGGTCGCAGATCCCGCGCATCCGCAGCGCCATGGCCATCGCGTCCGCCTCGGTGCGGATCGCGGCGAGCTGCTTCAGGTCGCCGCCCGAGACGAACACGCGGTCGCCGCCGCCGCGGACGACGAGGGCGTGGGCGCCCGCGGCCGCGTCGATGGCCTTGTCCAGCTCGTCCATGGTGTCCGCTGCGATGGCGTTGCGGGTCTCCGGGCGGTCGATGGTGATGACCGCCAGCCCCTCGTCCAGCTCAAGATCTACCATTCACGGCTCTCCAACCGCCCGAGACGGGCTCAATCCTCGTAGACGACGGTGATGTCGGCGGAAACGGGTTCGCCCTGGCAGGTGAGGACCAGGCCGTCGGCCACCTCGTCGTCGTCCAGGGCGTTGTTCACCCGCATCTTCGCCTCGCCGTCGGTGATCTGGGCGATGCAGGTGGCGCAGTTCCCGGCCTCGCAGGAGAAGGGCGGTGCGAGGCCCGCCCGGCGCGCGCTCTGCAGCAGCGTCTCGCCGGCGTGTTTCGGAACGGTGCGGCGCTTGCCGGCGAGGACGACCGTGACCGTTCCCTCCTCGCGGGGCTCCTCCTCCGGCGGCTCCTCCCCGAAGTCCTCAGCCGGGGCCCGCCCGGCGGGGGACTCGCTCGCGGTGCCGAAGCGCTCGACGAAGATCTGGTCGGTCCCGGCGCCGTGGGCGAGGAGTGCGCGCTCGGTCAGCTCCATGAACGGTGCGGGGCCGCAGAGGTAGAAATCGGCGTGCCGGTCGACGTTCACGAAATTCCGCACCTGGACCTCGGAGACGTAATCGTTCAGGACGTCCAGGTGGTGATGGACCTCCAGACGTTCCGGATGCCGATCGGACAGTTCGGCCAGCTGGGCTCGGAAGATGATCGCGTCGGCGTCCCGGTCGGCGACGAGCACGCGCACCCGCCGCCGTGTCGTCGCGAGCGCGCTCTTGACGAGGGACAGGACCGGCGTGACGCCGCTGCCCCCGCAGAAGGCCACCAGCGGTGCGGCCGTCTCGCGCAGGCAGAACACCCCGGCCGGCCGCGTCACCTCGACGACGTCGCCGGGACCGAGGTTGTCGATCATCCAGTTGGACACCAGTCCGCCCGGGACCCGCTTCACGGTCGTCATCAGTGCGCCATCGGTGTCCGGGGAACTCGACATCGAGTAGCTGCGCAGTACGCCGCATGCCCGGAACGTCACGAACTGGCCGGCCCGGTACGGCCACGGTGCGTCGAGCACGAAGGTGCGCGCGTCCGCCGTCTCCTGGACGACCCGCGTGATCCGGACCGGATGGAAGCCGTGGTCTCGAGCCATGTATGGAATCTATCTTCTCACTCTGGGAGAGTGCAATTCTCGACAGGAGATCGGAGCTGAAATCATGCCTGCGAACACCCCGCGCGACATCCCCGTGCGCACGGTCCCCGCCGAACTCGTCGAGCGGTACGAGGCGGAGGGCTGGTGGACCCGCGACACGCTCGGCGCCATGCTGGCGAGGGGTCTGCGGACCACCCCGGCCGCCGAGTTCCGCGTGTACTCCGACGCCCGGCCCTGGTCGGGCACTTTCGGTGACGTCGAGCGGGTCGCCCGCCGGTTGGCCGAGGGGCTGCGTGCGCGCGGCGTCGGCCCGGGCGACGTGGTCGCGTTCCAGCTGCCCAACTGGATGGAGGCCGCCGCGACCTTCTGGGCGTCGGCGTTCCTCGGCGCGACCGTGGTG
This sequence comes from Actinomadura sp. KC345, assembly GCF_004348515.1. Classification (GTDB taxonomy): domain Bacteria; phylum Actinomycetota; class Actinomycetes; order Streptosporangiales; family Streptosporangiaceae; genus Spirillospora. The sequence goes on from NZ_SMKH01000024.1 coordinate 19,894, forward strand.
CCGATCGTCCACTTCTACGGGCGCAAGGAGCTCGCGTACATCCTCGACTCCGTCCGGCCGCGCGCGTTCATCGCGGCGGAGCGGTTCGGGCGCATCGAGTTCCAGGCCGACCTGTGCGCGACCGTGCCGGTCGTCGGAGTGGTGGGGCGCGACTTCGACGACCTGCTCGCCGACGCCCCGGCGGCCGACCCGCTGCCGGGGGTCGACGGGACGGACCCGGACGCTCCCGCGCTGATCGCCTTCACCTCCGGCACCACGTGCGACCCCAAGGGCGTCGTGCACAGCCACCGGACGCTCGGCTTCGAGGCGCGCCAGCTCGGCGGTCACCTCTACCCGCCCGACCGGGGACGGCAGCTCACCGCGGCGCCGGTCGGCCACTTCATCGGCATGGTGAACGCCGTCCTGATCCCGGTGCTGGACGGCACACCGATCCACCTCACGGACGTGTGGGACCCGGGACGGGCGCTGCGGCTGATGAAGGACGACGGGCTGACCGTCGGGGGCGGCGCGACGTACTTCGTGACGAGCCTCCTCGACCATCGGGACTTCACCTCCGGGCACCTGGAGCACATGAGGTACGCGGGGCTCGGCGGGTCGTCGGTCCCGGCGGCGGTCACCACCCGGCTCGCCGACCTCGGCATCACGGTCTTCCGTTCCTACGGCAGCACCGAGCACCCCTCGATCACCGGCTCCCGGCACACCGCGCCGGAGGCCAAGCGCCTGTTCACCGACGGCGACGCCCTGCCGGGGGTGGAGGTCCGGCTGGCCGACGACGGCGAGATCCTCAGCCGCGGCCCGGACCTGTGCCTGGGCTACACCGACCCGGCGCTCACCGCGGCGCACTTCGACGACGAGGGCTGGTACCGGACGGGCGACATCGGCGAGTTCGACGAGGACGGCTACCTCACGATCACCGACCGCAAGGCAGACGTCATCATCCGGGGTGGCGAGAACATCAGCGCGCCGGAGATCGAGGATCTGCTGATGGGCATGCCGGGTGTCGCGGAGGTCGCCGTGGTGTCCGCGCCGGACGAACGGCTCGGCGAGCACGCGGCCGCGGTCGTCCGGCCGCGGGTGGGGAAGCGCGCGCCCACGGTCGGGGAGATCCGGGCGCACCTGGAGAAGGCCGGCCTGGCGCGGCAGAAGTGGCCGGAGGAGGTGTACGAGGTCGACGACTTCCCGCGGACCGCCAGCGGCAAGATCCAGAAGTTCGTTCTCCGTCGAGACGTTGCGGGACATCGATAGCGAGAATACTCTTCTCGCTAGAAGTAAAGGAGGGTCTCACATGCCGTCGCGCGAGCTGCCCTATCCGCTCTTCGACGCGGACAACCACCTGTACGAGACCGAGGAGGCGCTGACCAGGTACCTTCCGAAGGGGTACGAGAACGCCGTCCAGTACGTGGACATCAAGGGCCGTACCAAGATCGCCATCCGTGGTCAGATCAGCGAGTACATCCCCAACCCCACGTTCAGCGTGGTCGCCCGTCCCGGGGCGCAGGAGGAGTACTTCCGGCACGGCAACCCCGAGGGCAAGAGCAAGCGCGAGATCTTCGGCGAGCCGATGAAGTCGATCCCCGCCTTCCGCGAGCCCGCGCCGCGCCTGGAGTTGATGGACGAGCTGGGCATCCAGCGCACGTTGATGTTCCCCACGCTCGCCAGCCTCATCGAGGAGCGCATGCGCGACGACCCCGAACTCATCCACGTGGTCGTCCACTCGCTCAACCGGTGGCTGGAGGAGACCTGGTCCTTCAACTACAAGGACCGCATCTTCACCACCCCGGTCATCGGCCTGCCGATCGTCGAGAAGGCCATCGAGGAGCTCGACTGGTGCCTGGAGCGGGGTGCGAAGTGCATCCTGCTGCGGCCCGCCCCCGTGCCCGGCTTCCGGGGGCCGCGCTCCTTCGCCCTGCCCGAGTTCGACCCGTTCTGGAAGCGGGTCCAGGAGGAGGGCGTCCTGGTCGGGATGCACTCGTCGGACAGCGGTTACAGCCGCTACGCCAACGACTGGGACGGCAACCACTCGGAGATGCTGCCGTTCAAGACCAACGCGTTCCGGATGCTCAGCGAGTGGCGCCCGGTCACCGACGCCGTGGGGTCGATGGCCTGCCACGGCCTGCTGACCCGCTTCCCCGAGCTGAAGATCGCGGTCATCGAGAACGGATCGTCCTGGGTGGCGCCGCTTCTGGAGAATCTCGCAGGCGTCTACAAGAAGGCGCCCGAGGCCTTCGGCGAGCATCCGGTCGACGTGGTCAAGCGCAATGTGCACATCAGCCCCTTCTGGGAGGAGAACATGGCCGACCTGGCCGACATGATCGGTGTCGACAAGGTGCTCTTCGGCTCCGACTACCCCCATCCCGAGGGCCTCGCCGACCCGGTCACCTACGTCGACGCGCTCGACCCCGGGCGGCTGACCGAGACCGACCAGGCCAAGATCATGGGCGGCAACCTGGCCAGACTCCTGTCGGTATGACATGGGAGAACACCCCGCGGCTGGTGCTGAGCGCCGGCGACCGCTCCGGTGACGCGGAAGCGGTCGTCGACGGCCCGCTGCGGCTCACGTTCGCCGAACTGGCCGGCCGCGTCGCCGCGGCCGCGGGCACCTTCCGGGCGCAGGGCATCGGCAAGGGCGACCGCTACCTCGCGGTCAACCCGTTCTCCGACGTGTTCGGGTACAAGGCGGGCTGCACCGCCTCGATGATCTGCGGCGCGACGATCCTGCCGTGCCTGTGGAGCCGATCCGCCGGGTCCGCGGGGAGCCGTCCTTCCGGTTGAGCATGACCGGATGCGGGCTGACAGAGGCCGGGACGGTCACCGCGTCCCGGCCCGGCGACTCGTTCGACTCGACATATCGACATCAGAACTCTCAACATCTGGAAGTGGCGTATTCGTCGATGAACGACATCGTGCAGACCTCGTCCGGCATCCCGCTACGGCCGGTCTACGGACCGGGGGACCGGAGGACCGACCCGCCGGACCCGGGGCGGTTCCCCTTCACGCGCGGCAACTACGCCACCGGGTACCGGGGACGGCTGTGGACGTTCCGGCAGTACTCGGGCTTCGGGACGGCCGAGGAGTCCAACCGCCGCTACCGCTACCTGCTCGACCAGGGCGGCACCGGCCTTTCGGTCGCGCTCGACCTGCCGACGCAGTGCGGCCACGACTCCGACGACCCCGAGGTGAGCGAGGAGGTCGGCCGGGTCGGCGTCGCCGTCGACACCCTGGCCGACGCCGAGATCCTGTTCGACGGCATCCCGCTCGACAAGATCAGTACGAGCTTCACCATCAACGGGACCGCCGCGATCCTGCTGGCGTTCTACGTCGCCGCGGCCGAGCGCAAGGGCGTGCCCCGGGTGAAGCTCACCGGGACGATCCAGAACGACATCCTCAAGGAGTACGCCTCGCGCGGCACCTGGATCTGGCCGCCCGAGCCGTCGTTGCGGCTGATCGCCGACACCATCGAGTTCTGCGCGGCCGAGGCGCCGAAGTTCAACGCCATCTCGGTGGCCGGCGCGCACTTTCGGGACGCCGGCGCCAACGCCGTCCAGGAGATGGCGTTCACCCTCGCCGACGGGGTCACCTACTGCGACACCGTGATCGAGCGCGGCCGGATGTCGATCGAGAAGTTCGCCCCGCAGATCTCGTTCTTCTTCTACACGCACGGCGACTTCTTCGAGGAGATCGCCAAGTACCGGGCCGGACGGCGGCGCTGGGCCACGATCGTCCGGGAGCGCTACGGCGCGTCCAGCGACAAGGCGTCGATGTTCCGCTTCGGCTGCGTCGCGGGCGGCGCGTCCCTGTACGGGCCGCAGGCTCGCAACAACGTCGTCCGGGTCGCCTACGAGGCGATGGCCTCGGTACTGGGCGGGGTCCAGTCGATGTTCACCGCCGCCTGGGACGAGCCGTTCGCGCTGCCCAGCGAGGAGTCGGCGACGCTCGCGCTGCGCACCCAGCAGATCCTCGCCCACGAGACCGGCGTCACCCGGGTAGCGGACCCGCTCGGCGGCTCCTACTTCGTCGAGGCCCTCACCGACGAGACCGAGGCGCGGATCGTCGAGATCATGGACGACCTCGACCGGCACGGCGGGATGGTGCGCGCCATCGAGGACGGCTACCTGCAGGGCCTCATCGCCGACGAGGCGTACACGCTCCACCGGGAGATGGAGGCGGGCACGAAGCCGATCGTGGGGGTGAACCGGTTCCTGTCCGACGAGCCCGCCCCCGAGCTGTCGACCTACGAGCTGGACCGGGCGGGCCGCGAACGGCAGCTCGAGCGGCTCGCGAAGGTCAAGACGGACCGCGATGACGCGGCCGTCCGCGCCCGGCTCGCCGACCTCGCCCGCGCGGCGGAGGGCGACGCCAACCTCATGCATCCCCTGATCGACTGCGCCGCCGCGTACTGCACGGTCGGCGAGATGGTCACCGCGCTCAAGGCGGTCTGGGGCGAGTTCCGGCAGCCGGTGGTGTTCTGATGCCCGCGAGAGTGCTGATCACCAAGCCCGGCCTGGACGGCCACGACCGCGGTGCCAAGATCGTGGCCCGTGCGCTGCGCGACGCCGGCTTCGAGGTGGTGTTCACCGGCATCCGGCAGCGCGTCGAGGACATCGTGGCGATCGCCGTGCAGGAGGACGTCGCCGTCGTCGGACTGAGCATCCTGTCGGGGGCGCACGTCGCGCTGACCGGGCGCGTCGTCGACGGCCTGCGCGAGGCCGACGCGGCCGACATCGCGGTCGTCGTCGGCGGGACCGTCCCGGCGGCCGACGTCGAGAAGCTGACGGACGCGGGCGCCGCGGCCGTCTTCCCGACCGGCACCGCCCTCGACGCCATCGTGAAGCGGGTCCGGGCGCTGACCACGGCGCCGGCCTGACCCGGCGCGGCCGGAGAGAAGCTCGAACGAACCACCTGGAGGAATTGTGCGGGTCGGCGTGATGGTCGGACCGGAGCGGGGCGACTCCGCCAAGAAGGTCGCGCGGATGATCGACGACGTGCGGTGGGCCGAGGAGGCGGGCCTGGACAGCGCCTGGATTCCGCAGGTCCCGACGGACTTCGACGCCCTGATCGCGGTGGCGCTGATGGGGGCGAGCACGAGCCGGATCGAGTTGGGCACGGCGGTCGTCCCGCTGCAGGCGCAGCACCCGATCGCGCTCGCCCGCCAGGCGCTGTCGGCGCACGCGGCGGCGGGCGGGCGGCTGACCCTGGGCGTCGGGCCGTCGCACCACTGGATCGTCCAGGACATGCTCGGGCTGCCCTACGAGAAGCCCGCCGCCTACACCCGCGACTACCTCGACGTCCTCGGCGTCGCGCTGCGCGGGCCGGGCGACGTCGATGTCGAGAACGACACGTTCGCGGTGCACAACCCCCTGGGCATCGGCCCGGTCGCCCGCATGCCGGTCATGCTGGCGGCGCTCGGCCCGGTGATGCTCAAGATCGCGGGGGAGCGGGCGGACGGGACCGTGCTCTGGCTGGCCGATGAGCGCGCCATCGCCGACCACGTCGTGCCGCGCATCACCAAGGCGGCCGACGAGGCGGGACGGCCCGCTCCGCGCGTCGTCGCCGGGATCCCGGTGTGTCTGTGCGCGCCGTCCGAGGTCGGCGCGGCGCGGGAGCGCGCGAACCGCATCCTCGGCGAGGCGGAGGTCTCCCCTAACTACCAGCGGCTTCTCGACCACGGTGACGCCGAGGACGTCGGGGACCTGTGCGCGGCGGGCGACGAAGAGGCCATCGCGGCCCGGTTCCGCCGGTTCCGCGACGCGGGCGTCACGGACCTGTCGGTGCGGCTGCTGCCTCTCGGTGAGGGCAGGGATCAGCTCGTCGCGTCCAAGCGCCGGACCCGCGAGGTGCTCGCCGGGATCGCCGCGGATCTCCGATGAGCGCGGCTCCCGGACCACTCGCCGGAATCCGCGTCCTGGAGGTCGGCCACATGCTGGCGGGCCCGTACGCGGCGATGACGCTCGCCGACCTCGGCGCCGAGGTCATCAAAATCGAACCGCCGGGTGGGGACATCTCCCGCCAGGTCGGCGACGCCTACTTCGCGAGCCTCAACCGCGGCAAGCGCAGCGTCCGGCTGGACCTCACCACCGAGGAGGGGCGGGAACGGCTGGGCGGGCTGGCCGCGAACGCGCACGCGCTGCTGGTCAACCTGAAGCCGTCGGCGATCCACCGGTACGGGCTCACCTACGAGTCGCTACGGCGGTGGAACGAGCGGATCGTCTGCGTTGCCGTCACCGGGTACGGCCTGGACGCGGGGGACGACCCGGCCTTCGACTATGTGATCCAGGCGGCCACCGGGATCGCGGCGCTCACCGGCGACCCGGACGGTCCGCCGACGCTGCCCGGCTACTCGGCGGCCGACAACTCGGCGGGGCTGACGGCGGCGCTCGGCCTGCTCGCCCAGATCGTCTCCGCGCGCGGCGGGCAGGTGGAGGTGTCGCTGCGCGACGTGATGCTGTCGCAGCTCAACTACCGGGCGTCGGCCTACCTGAACGAGGGGGCCGCGCCCCGGCGGCTGCCGGGCGGCGCGCACTCCTACTACGTTCCGGCCCAGCTCTTCCCCACTGCCGAGGGACATCTGGCCCTGTTCATCACCCATGACGAATTCTGGAAGTCGTTCTCGCGGGAGGCCGGGATAACCGGTTTCCAGGCGATGGGGCAGCGCGCGTTGCGGCGCGAGGAGGTTCTCGATGTCGTGGCGAAGGCCCTGGCGGCCGACACCGCCGCCGGATGGGAGGCGCGGCTGCGCCCGTTGGGCGTCCCCGCGGCGGCGGTGCGCACGCTCCCGGAGGCGCTCGCCGCCGCCCCGGAGACGATCGTGACCGCCGGCCGCTTCCGGCTGGTCCGCTGCCCGGTCCGGGTGACCGGCCACGAGCCGGACCACCGGCCGCCGCCCCGGCTGGGCGAGCACGATGGGAGGTTCTGATCCGATGTCGTCCCCTGATCCCCGCTCCCCGAGCGCCGGGGACCGGGTCGCGCTCGTCTTCGAGAACCCTGACGGCGTGGGCGACCGCGAGTACAGCGTGGATCGGCTGGACGCGCTGGCGAACGGCCTGGCCGGCACCCTCGAGGAGCGGGGCGTGCGGGCGGCGGATCGGGTGGCGCTCATGTCGTCCAACCGGCCCGAGTTCGTCGTCGCGGTGCAGGCCGTGTGGAGGCTCGGCGCAGCGGTCGTCCTGCTCAGCCCGGCGTGGAAACGCGCCGAGGTTGAGCACGCCTTGCGGATCACCGCGCCCGCGCACGCGATCGGCGACCATCCCGTGCTCGCCGAGCTGATGCCGATGCTGCACCTCGACGAGCCCATCGAACCCGGTATGCGACCCTACCGGCATCCTGAGCCCAAGGCCGACGCCGTCCTGGTGTTCAGTTCCGGCACGACGGGCATGCCGAAGGCCGTCCGGCACACGCACGGGTCGTTCGCCGCCGCCGTCCGGCACTGGCAGGGCGCCCTCGCCCTCACCGGCCGGGACCGCATCCAGATCACGACGCCGCCCTCCCACATCCTCGGCCTGCTCAACATCGTCACCGCACTGGACGCCGGCGCCTGGATGCGCCTGCACCGCCGGTTCGACCTCGACCGGATGCTCCACCACATCCAGGCGGACGGAATCACTGTGGAGATGGCCGTCGCGCCGATCGCGCTGGCGCTCGCCGACCATCCGGGCCTGGAGTCCTACGACCTGTCCTCGCTGCGGTACATCATGTGGGGGGCGACGCCGGTCACGCCGAGCGTCGCCGAGACCGTGACCCGCCGCACGGGCGTCGGCTGGGTGCCCGCCTACGGTGCCAGTGAACTGCCCGTCATCACCTGCAACCCCCTCGACGCCCCCCGGCTGGACAGTGCCGGACGCGCGGTGCCCGGCGTGACGCTCCGCGCGGTGTCGCTGGAGACCGGGAAGCCGGTCGCCCCCGGCGAGGTCGGGGAGATCCAGGCCAGGGCCGAGTCGCTGATGGCCGGCTACCTGCCGGACGAGGCCACGGCCGGGAGTTTCCACGACGGCTGGTACCGCACCGGCGACGTCGGCCGCATCGACGCCGACGGCTGGCTGACGCTCACCGACCGCTTCAAGGAAATGATCAAGGTGCGGGGGTTTCAGGTCGCGCCCGCCGAGGTCGAGGGCGTCCTGCACGGCCACCCCGGCATCGCCGACTGCGCCGTGTTCGGGATCCCCGACGAGGCCGACGGCGAGGTGATCATCGCGGCCGTCACCCCTCAGGGCCCGGCCCCCGACTCCGCCGACCTGGTCGCCTACGTCGGCGAAAGACTCGCCGGCTACAAGCGGCCGAGCCGGGTCGTGTTCGTCCCTGAGATCCCGCGCCTGCCCTCCGGCAAGGTGTTGCGCCGTATGCTCAAGGAGCGCTATGGACGCGCGACCGACCACTGAACAGCGTGAACTGCGGGACCCCGCAAAGGCGCGGGGCCCCGGAAGCGGATGCTTCCGGGGCCCCGCGGCCGCCGTGGCCCCGGCTCACTTCGGGGGAAACCGCAGCGCGCCGTCGAGGCGGACGATCTCGCCGTTGAGGTAGTCGTTCTCGATGATGTGCGCGACGAGCCCGGCGTACTCAGAGGGCCGCCCCATCCGGCGAGGGTGCGGGACCTGCGGGCCCCAGTGCGCCTCGAGCTGGTCGCCGGCCTTGCCGTAGGCGGGGGTCAGGACGGTGCCGGGCGCGATGCTCATGACGCGGATCCCGAGCGGCGACAGGTCGCGGGCGGCGACGAGGGTCATCCCGACGACCCCGCCCTTGGCGGCCGCGTACGGCAGCTGGCCGACCTGGCCCTCGTAGGCGGCGATCGACGCGGTGTTGACGATGACGCCGCGCGAGCCGTCCACCGGCTCCCGGCGGCCCATGGCCGCGGCCGCCAGCCGCATCACGTTGAACACGGAGGTCAGATAGAACTCCAGCGTCGTGCGGAACCCGTCGAGGTCGAGCGGGCTCCCGTCCTTGCCGACGAGCCGGCCGCCCGTGGCCGGGCCGCCGTGGCAGTCCACCGACGCCCGCAGCGGGCCCAGTTCCTCGGCGGCCTCGATCGCGTCCGTGAGGCTCGCCTCGTCGGTGGCGTCGGTCCGCATGTACCGGACGCCGAGCTCGCGCTCGAGCGCCTTGCCCTTCTCGTCGGCGACGTCGGCCACGACGACCTTCGCTCCGGCCGCGTGCAGGCGGCGGACGGTGGCCTCGCCGAGGCCGCCCGTGCCGCCCACGACCACGACGGAGCACCCATTGATCTGCATGCGTGTTTCCTTCTCTTGCTAACTATGATCTGTCTGGGCGAGAATAGCATTCTCATGAACCTTGCGATGATCTTGGAGATGGCGGCCTCGGCGGACGATCGGGTGGCCGTGACGGTGGGCGAGCGTTCACTCACCGCCTCGGGACTGCTGCGCCACGCCCAGGCTGCGGCACATCGGTTCCGGACGTACCCGGCGGTCCTCCACCTTGGCGCCAACGGGCTCGCGTATCCCGTGGGGCTGTTCGGGGCGGCACTGGCCGGGGTACCCTTCGTCCCCCTCAACTACCGGCTCGGCCGAGACCAGCTGAGCGGCTTGATCGAACGACACCCCGGCGCGCTCGTACTGCGCGACCCCGGCGACCTCGACGGTCTTCTGGACCTGCCGGACCCGCCCGCCGGCGAGGAGATCACCGAGATGCCGGACGGGGACGAGATCGCCGTCCTGCTCTACACGAGCGGGACGACGTCCGCCCCCAAGGCGGCGGTCCTGCGGCACCGGCACCTGCTGGCGTACGTGCTGAACACTCTCGAGTTCGCCTCCGCGGAGGAGGAGGACGCGGCGCTCGTCGCGGTCCCGCCCTACCACGTCGCCGGCCTGGCGAACCTGCTGACGAACCTCTACACCGGCCGCCGCGTCGTCTACATGCCGAACTTCGAGCCGGGGGAGTGGCTGGAGATCGTCCGGCGGGAACGGGTCACGCACGCGCTGGTAGTGCCCACCATGCTGGCGCGGATCGTTGCGGAGGTGCCGGGCGACGACGCCGGGACGCCGTCGCTGCGCAGCCTCGCCTACGGCGGTTCGCGCACGCCGCGTCCCGTGCTGGAGCGGGCCTTGCGGGTCTTCCCCGGCGTCGGCTTCGTCAACGCCTACGGGCTGACCGAGACGGCATCCTCCGTCGCCGTTCTCGAACCGGACGACCACCGCAAGGCGCTCGCCTCCGACGACACCGCCGTGCGCGCGCGGCTGGAGTCGGTCGGCCGGGCGCTGCCGGGCGTGGAGTTCCAGGTCCGCGACGACGACGGCACACCGCTCCCGGTCGGCGAAACCGGGCTCGTGTTCGTCCGCGGTGAGCAGATTTCAGGGGAGTACGGGGGACGAAGCGCCCTTGACGAGGAAGGCTGGTTCCCCACCCGCGACCGGGGGCGTCTCGACGCCGACGACTACCTGTTCATCGAAGGCCGCGCCGACGACACCATCATCCGGGGCGGCGAGAACATCGCCCCCGCCGAGATCGAGGACGTGCTGCTCACCCATCCTGATATCACCGAGGCGGTGGTCGTCGGCCCGCCCGACCCCGAGTGGGGGCAGCGGATCGTCGCCGTCGTCGTCGGCTCCGGCGACCCCGCCGAGGTCCGGCGGTGGGTCAGGGATCGGCTCCGCTCGTCCAAGACCCCTGACGCGATCGTCTTCCGCGGCGAGCTGCCCAAGACCGACACCGGAAAGATCCTCCGCCGCACCCTTCTCGCCGATCTGGAGTCAGCCAATGCCTGAAGCCGTCATCACCGCTGCGCTGCGCACCCCCATCGGCACCGCGTTCAAGGGGACCCTGCGCGACACCACCGCCTTCGAGCTGGCCCACCACGTGGTCGAGCACGCCGCCGCGAAGCTGGACGGCGGCCTCGTCGACGACGTGATCCTCGGCGAGGGCCTTTACGGCGGCGGTGTCGTCGCCCGGCACGCCGCCGTGACCGCCGGGCTCACCGACGTTCCCGGCCTCGCCCAGAACCGGCACTGCGCGGCGGGCCAGGCCGCCGTGCAGAGCGCCGCCGCGAGCGTTCGAGCGGGCATGGACGAGCTGATCATCGCCGGGGGAGTCAACTCCGCCTCCACCTCGCCGAGGTCGAGTTTCCGCGTCGACGGGGAGTGGGCCGACTGGTTTCCGCCCACTCATCCGGACCGCCCGGACGCCCCCAACCGCGACATGTCGATCACCGTGGGCTGGAACGCGGCCGTCGAGGCGGGCGTCTCCCGCCAGGAGATGGACGAATGGGCGCTGCGCTCGCACCGCAATGCCGTCCGCGCCATCGACGAGGGCCGGTTCGCGGCCGAGCTCGTCCCGATCGAGACGCCGCACGGGACGTTCGAGGTCGACGAGCACCCGCGCCGCGACACCACCCTGGACAGGCTCGCCTCCCTCAAGCCGCTGCACCCGGAGATCGAAGGGTTCAGCATCACCGCCGGCAACGCCTGCGGTGCCAACGACGGCGCGGCGGCGCTGGTCGTCGCCAGTGACCGGATGGCGCGGGAGCAGGGTTTTCCCGTGCTGGCCACGGTCCGGTCGTGGGCGTCCGTCGGCATCGACCCCCGGATCACCGGCTTGGCCCCCGTGAAGGCGATCCCCAAGGCACTGGCCCGCGCAGGCATGAAGCCCGACGGCGTCGACGTCTTCGAGATCAACGAGGCGTTCGCCGCCATGTGCGTCGCCACCGTCCGGCGGCTCGGCCTCGACCCGGAGCGGGTCAACGTGAACGGCAGCGGCTGCTCGCTCGGCCACCCCGTCGCGGCGACCGGCGCGCGGATGATCGTCACGCTGGTGCACGAGCTGCGCCGCCGGGGCGGCGGCGTCGGCGTCGCCGCGATGTGCGCGGGCGGCGGAATGGGCTCGGCCACGGTGATCGAGGTAGCCGCCCCGTGACGGACGTCGCCGGGCTGGTCGCTGCGGCCCGCCACGGTTCGCCCCGGGCGGCGGGTCGGCTGTTGAGCCTCGTGGAGGGGGAGGGCCGGGACGAGGTTCTGGCGGCCCTCGACGCGGCGCCGGCCGAGTCCTGCGGCGCGGACCTGGCGCCCGCCCCCGCCTCCGGGGAGGGCGTCGCCCGGGTGATCGGACTGACCGGGCCGCCCGGCGCGGGCAAATCGACGACCGCCGCCGCGCTCGTCGGGGCCTACCGCGGGCACGGCCTGCGGGTGGCGGTCCTCGCGGTCGACCCGTCCTCCCCCTACAGCGGCGGCGCTCTGCTCGGCGACCGCATCCGGATGGCCGAGCACACCGCCGACCCCGGCGTGCTCATCCGCTCGGTGGCGACGCGCGGCCACCTGGGCGGGCTCGCCGCCGCCGTGCCCGCGGCCGTCCGGGTGCTGACGGCCCTGGCGTTCGACCTGGTTCTGGTGGAGACGGTCGGTGTGGGGCAGTCCGAGATCGAGATCGCCGCGGTCGCCGATCCGACCGTCGTCATCCTCGCCCCCGGCGCGGGCGACGCCGTGCAGGCGGCCAAGGCCGGGCTGCTGGAGGTCGCCGACCTGCTGGTGGTCAACAAGGCCGACCGCGACGGCGCCGACCGGACCGCCCGCGACCTGCGGGCCGAGACCGGCGCTCCCGTGCTCACCCTCATCGCTTCAGCGGGCAAGGGCCTGCCCGAACTGGTCGAAGCGATCGACGCCCACGACGGCGCCGACACCGCCGCCCGGCGGGGCGCTCGGGCACAGGCCCAGATCCTCTCCCTGGCCCACACCCGCCTGCGCGCCCACCCCGACCTGGCCCGGCTCGCCGACGCCGTCGCCGACGGCCGCCACGACGCCTATACCGCCGCCGCCCTGCTCCTCTGCTGCTCCTTCGAGCCCAGCGGGACGGCGGAGGAAAAGGAGTCCTAGGGTGCTCCGGTCGGTCAGACCGGGTTCATCCGGAGCAGGGCCTCCTGCGCGTAGGAGGCGACGAGCGAGCCGTCACCGGTGAGGACGTCGCCCCTGCCGAAGCAGCGGCCGTGCGCGAGGATCGGGCTGTGCTGGCGCAGCAGCAGCCAGTCGTCGGTGCGGAACGGCCGGTGGAACCACAGGCTGTGCGAGGTGACCGCCGACGTGAACGCGGTGCCGGCGTCGTGCTGGGAGACGCCGTCGAGCGGGCGCAGCGCCGTCCCGATGAGGGTGAGGTCGGGCGTAGGCGGCGACGGCGGGTGCGAGCGCGGCGTTGAGGGCGGGGGTGCGCATCCACAGCTCGTACTCGGGCGGCTCGGACGTCCGGCTGTCCTGCCCCGCGACCGATCGAGTCTCCCAGGGCAGCAGGTCGAGCCTCACCTCATGCTCGGCGCCGGGAAGCGGCGGGACGTCCGGGACTGACTGGTGCGCGGTCCCGTCCTCGGGCGCGTGCAGCGACACCGAGGCGGTGGCGATGACGCCGCGCTCCTGCCGGGCGGTGATCGTCACGGTCGCGAACGTCCGGCCCTCATGGTGGCGCTCGGCCTCGTACCGGACGGGCTCGTCCGAGCCGCCGGCGCGGGGGAACAGCGCGTGCAGGGACTTGACGGCCTTCTCCGGGCAGACCCGGGCGGCCGCCCGGACGAACTGCGCCAGGAGTTGGCCGCCGAACAGGCGGTGGTAGGTCAGCCGCTGGTTGTGTCCCTCGAAGCGCACGGAGGCGGAGCCGTCCTCAGGGGCCCGCTCCAGACCCCGAAGGTCCAGGCAGGAGAGGAGGTCGGTCCACGGATCGATCACGGAAGTGGACATGCCACAACTGTAGAACACTTGGCCGATCTGCAAGAACGACGTTCTCAGATCGTTGTGCCGAACCCGGAGGCGCAGAACTCCCACAGCTCGTCGGAGCTGATCGGGTGGGAGACCTCGTCGGTGGGGGCGCCCTGGGCGATGAACATCACCGTCTGCATCACCAATGCCGCCGCGCGCCGTGGCTGCACGCCGGGACGCAGCCGCCCGGCCGCCTCGACCTGCTCCATCAGCTCGGTGAACAGCGTGAGCAGGGGGGCGTGTGCCGATTTGACCTCGGCCGGGTGGGACACCAGCAGCTGCGGTGCGAAGTCGGTGAACAGCGGCCGCTGCGCGGCCGGGTCGGGCCGGCACAGTTCGAACAACAGTTCGACGGCGACCTTGAGCCGCTGCATCGGCTCGGCCTCCCCGGTCGCGGCGGCGCGGATCTGGTCGGTGGAGCGGCGCAGGGCGTCCTCGAACAGGGCGAGCAGCAGCTCGTGCTTGCCGTCGAAATGCTGGTAGAAGCTGCGCAGCGACTGGCGGGATCGGTCCACGACCTCCTGAACGGTGAAGTCGGTGGTGCCCTTCTCCGTGATGATCGACTGGGCCGCGTCGAGGAACCGTTCCACCCGCTGCTCGGCGCGCAGCCGCGCGGCCTTGGTGGAGCGCTCGACCGCGCGGTCCTTCCAGGCCGGCCGATGGGTAGGTGTGTCCGCCGTCGAATCCGTCTTCTGCACCATGTGTAGAACCTTACTTCACAGTACCGGTAGTGCCCGGTACCGCCGCCGCACCGCGGTGCGCACGACAGCGAGACTATGACTTGCGTAAGTCAAGAGTGTCATAATCTCGCCGCCTCATGCCGTGTTCCCGCTCACAGCTCGACGGGCCGCCGCGCCGAGCCGCCCGCGCTCAGGATCCGGCCCGCCTCCCGCGAACAGGCACGTGGGCGCCGCCTCGACTGTTCCGGGACCTCGTCGAGCCGGTAGGTGTCGCCGAAGGCGCTGTAGGCGCCGTCCGGGGTGAACACCCCGACCAGCCCGTGGATGTCGCCCGCGTGATGGTGACCGCGTACCGGGCCGGCAGTCGCCGGGTCCCCGACGTGGTCCTCGACCTCACCTCTCGACAAAGACCTTCCCGCCCTTCATCACGAATCGCACGTCCTCCGTGACGGCGATGTCCGCCAGGGGATCGCCGGGGACGGCGATGACATCGGCGAGGAGCCCCTCGGACAGCCGTCCCCGGTCGGTGACCTCGACCAGCTCGGCGGCCCGCACGGTGGCCGCCCGCAGCACGTCCGCCGGGGACAGGCCACGCTCGACCAGTGCGACGAGCTCACCGGCGTTGCGGCCGTGCGGGATCGCGGGGGCGTCCGTGCCGACCGCGATCTTCACCCCCGCCCGGTAGGCGGCCAGCACGGACCGCCGGGCGCGCGGGAACATCACCGCGGCCTTCTCCTGGAGCTCGGGCGCCGCCTTGGAGACGTCCATCCCGTCGGCCAGGAACGTGGTCGGGACGAGCCAGGTGCCGCGCTCGACCATCAGCTCGATCGTCTCGTCGTCGATGAGGAAGCCGTGCTCGATGCAGTCGATGCCGGCCTCGACGGCGTTGCGCACGGCCTCCGCGCCGTGCGTGTGCGCCGCGACGCGCAGGCCGCGCCGGTGCGCCTCGTCCACGATCGCGCGCAGCTCCTCGTCGGAGTAGTGCTGCGCGCCGGGCTGCCCGGTGTGCGACATGACGCCACCGGACACGCACACCTTGATCAGCTTGGCGCCGTGCTTGATCTGGTACCGGACGGCCTTGCGCACCTCGTCGACGCCGTTGGCGATGCCCTCCTCGACCGACAGCTCCAGCACCCCGGGCGCGAACGCGGCGAACATCGTCGGGTCCAGGTGCCCGCCCGTCGGGGTGATGGCATGGCCGGCCGGGACGATCCGCGGACCGTCGATCCAGCCCGCGTCGATCGCCTTGCCGAGCGCGACGTCCAGCAGGTAGCCGCCGGTCTTCACGAACAGCCCGAGGTTGCGGACGGTCGTGAAGCCGGCCCGCAGGGTGCGGCGGGCGTTGCCGACCGCCCGCAGCATCCGCAGTGCCGGATCGTCCTGGACCGGCGAGTACGCCGCCGTCTCGCCGCGCCCGCCCATCAGGAGGTTGACCTCCATGTCCATGAGGCCGGGCAGAAGGATCGCATCGCCGAGGTCGAGGACCTCGCCCTCGGGCGGGCCGCCGACCCCGGCGA
Organism: Actinomadura sp. KC345; assembly: GCF_004348515.1. Classification (GTDB taxonomy): domain Bacteria; phylum Actinomycetota; class Actinomycetes; order Streptosporangiales; family Streptosporangiaceae; genus Spirillospora. Next base: position 35,764 of record NZ_SMKH01000024.1, read on the forward strand.
TGCGGTCGCCGTCGATTCGCAGGACGCCCGGCCGGACGATCTCGCCCGCGTCGACGTCGAGGAGACCGGCCGCTTTCAGCGTGAACATGTCAGACCACGGGTTCCACGACGATGTCCAGGTAGGCGGCGCCGCTGTCGGGGACGCGGGCCTGCTTCCACACCTCGACGGGAAACGACGCCATCACCAGGCCCTGCATCAGGTGCATCAGAGTGCGGGCATCGTCGGGCAGGTCGCCCCAGGGGAACCGGTCGACGTAGGCGATGGCGTCCTCAAGGCGGGGGAACGCCGCGTCGTAGAACGCCTGCATCTCGTCCATCGAGCTGGCGAGGCGCTTGGCGTACCGCTCGGGCTCGGTGGGCAGGGCCCACGCCGCGTACGGCTCGAGGTCGGAGAACTCAGCGGGCAGCGGCATCGCGGTGCTCCTTGACGTGGTCGCCGGCGACCTTGTGCAGGTGCCGCAGGAGGATCTCCTGGTCGTTGAGGGGGAATTGGGTGACGGCGCGGCTCTTGAGCATGGTCTGGGTGGCCTCAAGGGTGTTGGCGTCCTGGAGCGCGTACTCCTTGAACGTCACTGCGGCGAGCTCGTGGCCGAGACGCTCCCGGGCGTTCTTCGGCGGGGCGAAGTAGAGGCTCGTCTCGAAGATGTGCTCGTCGACGGCGGTCGGCCAGTAGTGGTACGTCAGGTACCAGCCGGGTGCCCAGATCAGCAGCATGAAGTTCGGGAAGAGGACGAACGAGTCGCTTCCCCATGCCTTGTGCCGGGCGGGGTTGAGGCTCTCGGGGAGGTCGTCGAGGCCGTCTATGCCGGGGCGGTCCCAGGGGCCGAACAGACCGCTGCGCAGGATGCGCTCGATCGGCTTGACCATCGACGGGTCCTTTGGCGGGGACATGCCGCCCCAGGAAGAGATCACCGAGTGCGGACCCTCCAGCTTGTAGTGGAGCGCCTCGTAGCCGAAGCTCATCAGCTTGTCGGCCTCTTCCTTCACCGCCTGCTTCTGGTGCAGCACGGGCGCGTGGTAGAATTCCGCGAACGCGTCGATGAACAGCTTCCAGTTGCTGCCGATCCGGGCCTTGTAGGTGTAGACCTCGGTCATCTCGTGGAAGGGGTAGCCCTCCAGGCCCTTGGCGAGGTCGCCGAGGTACTCGCCGAGCGGCGCGGCGTCCGGGTCGAGGTTGACGAAGACGAACCCCTCCCAGACCTCGCAGCGCACGGATTTGAGCCCGTACTCGCTCTTGTCGACGTCGAAGAACTCGTCCTCCTGCTGGATGAACGTCAGCTCGCCGTCAAGTCCGTACCGCCACGCGTGGTACTTGCAGGTGAACTGGCGGCAGGTGCCCTTGACCTCTTCCTGGGGGAAGTCGTTCCAGACGAGCTTGTTGCCGCGGTGCCGGCACACGTTGTGGAACGCGCGGATCTGCCTGTCCTTGCCGCGGACGATGATCAGCGAAGTGTCCGCGACCGCGAGCTCCTTGGTGAAGTAGCTGCCGACCTTCGGCACCGACTCCACGCGGCCGACGTTCAGCCACGTCCGCTTGAAGATGGCCTCTCTCTCGGCCTCGTAGTGCTCCGGGTCGATGGAGTCGCTGTAGTCGACGGGGGCCGTGCCCAGCTCGGGGTACTGCTCCGTCCAGCTGCCCACGGCGGGTTTGGGGAAGTGGGGCAAGGGTCCGACCTCTCGTGGCGTTCATTCTCGATCCCGAGAATCATATTCTCACTTATGGATCGAAGATTCTCATGTCTCATGCCGGTAGTCAATCCGCCGGTGCCGAGGGCCCGGCCCGCCGACCGGATGGATGGTTGATTCTCTGGAAGTGAGAAGGTAATTTTCGCGGCAAGTGGAAGGAAGGTCCGTCATGACGTCATCAGAGTCGGCGCTGCGCCCCGGTGAGCAGCTCGCCAGCTCCGTGTGCGCGACGAGGGTCGTGGTCGTCCGGGCGCCCGCGCGGGGCCGTCCGGCGATCGCCTGCGGGGGCGGCCCGATGGTCCCTGCCGCCGGAAAGCTCGCAGCGCCGTCCGGAGGACCCGCGGGAGCGTCCGCCGACGCCGCGAACGCCACGCTCGTCGGCAAGCGCTACGTGGACGAGGCCGGGACCGTCGAACTGTTGTGCGTGGCCCCCGGGACGGGCGAGCTCACCTGCGACGGCGCGCCCATGAGCATCAAGGCGGCCAAGCCGCTGCCCGCATCCGACTGAGGGAACGCCATGGACTCCGAGGATGGGACGCCGAGGGCCGTCCGGCTTCGGGCGCACGCGGCCCGGGAGTCGCGGTGAGCGACCTCGTGCCGATCGAGCGGCACGGCCACGTCCGGGTGCTGACGCTCAACCGGCCCGGCGCGCGACGCCCTCGACCCGGCCGCGATGGAGCGGTTGCCTCCACCTCGGTCGTCGCGGCGCCGAACGGCCCCGCACTGAGGGCGGGTTCGAGCTGGTGCCGCCTGCGAGCTGATCACCGCGAACGAGGGCGCCCGGCTCGGGATGACCGAGAGCGGGGACTGTTCGCCGGTGGCGGTGGGACGCCGCCCCAGGCCGTCGCCCTGTAGATGGGCCTCACCGGCGACCCGGTCACGGCGGAGGAGTCCCGCGAGTACGGGCTGGAGTTCGGCCGGATCAACATCGTGGCGCGGGCGGTCGGCGTAGCACAGGCCGCCTACGACGCGGCGGTCGGCTACTCGCGGCAGCGGGAGGCGTTCGGTCGGCCGATCTCGGACTTCCAGGCCATCCAGTTGAACCTCGCCGAGGCGACCGAGATCCAGGCCGCCCGGCTCCTGACGTACCAGGCCGCCGGCCAAGTCCGAGGCCACCGACGGCCGGGTCGCCATGGAGGCGGGGCCGGGGCGCCTCGGCTGGTGACCCGTCCCGGTGATGCCCACTCCCGGCCGGGGTGCCGGCGGCGGCGTCTGGAACCCCAGCGGGCCGCCGGGGGCTCGCGCGTGGCCGGCCGCCCGTCTGCCGGCGAGTATGCGTGACCCTTGTCACAGCGGATCCAACCGACCTAATGTGTGTTCAGTAGGTTTCGGGAAGGAGTCCGGTTGACCGATCAACGGCCGTACGCCGCGCTCCTGGCGAAGGGAGAGAACCGCCGGCAGCGGATCCTGACCGCCGCCCAGCGACTGCTGAAGCGGCACGGATGGCGCGGAATCACGCTCGGGCGGATCGCCCGTGAGGCCGGGGTGAGCCCGGCCGGCCTGTTGCATCACTTCGAGTCCAAGGAGCAGCTGCTCCACGCGGCCATCGACGCCCGGGACGCCTACGACGAGGCCCACGCCGACATGGACGCCGACCTCATCACGCAACTCTTGCAGGTCGCAGAGCGGTACCACCGGGCGCCGGATCTGGTCGGCATGTTCGCCGTCCTGCTCATGGAGAACCTCGCCACCGACGATCCGCTGCACGACCGCTTCTTCGACCGCTATCGGGCCTCCGTGCGCACCGTCGCCGAAGGCATCCGGCGCGGTCAGCGCTCCGGGAGATACCGCACCGACCTGGATCCGGACGTGAAGGCGGTCGAGATCATCGCCTTCCTCAACGGGATAGAGACATCATGGCTGCTCGACCCTTCGATTCCGCTGACCGAGGTCTTCAAGGAGTACACCGGGTCGTTGGCCCGGCAGCTCGCACCCGGCGCCGATCCTCGCTGAGGCACCACCTGGTCGTGGTGGCCCCGAGCATGGTGGGCGGTGTCCGGTTCGCGGGCGGCTGGGTGTTCGATCGCGTGGCCGCCGGGTGGGACGTCACCGTCCTCACCGCGGACGGCACCGATTCCCGGGCGCTGCGCATCCTGGGCGTCCGCGGCATCGATCTGGACAAGGCGCTCAACTCGCGGATCCGCGGCCCCCGCCCGCTTGCCCTCGCGCTGGACGCCGCGCTGTTCGAGTCCGACGAGCTGGTCCGGCGCAAGCTGTTCGAGGTGCTCGACGGCGACATGCACATCCGCCTGTGGGGCGGACGGCGTGCCGGGGAGGTCGACCCGGCTCTCGACGAGGTTCCTGGTCGCTTGCAGCACCGGCTGAGCAGCGCGGCGCGCGCGTTCAAGACGCACGCCCTCGCGGCCGCGTCCGCCGCCCGGGTGCCCGCGCAATGCGTCGCCCCGGACCGCGTCACCGGCGACTGCACGTCCGGTGCCCCCGTACCGGGCGACCCCGCGACCCGAGCCACCGAGGTCTTCTGGTCGGCCGAGATCCTCCGCTCGACCGGCGCCGGCATCACCTGACCGGGCCGACCCGAAGGACCGGGCGCGTCCATTCGTGCGGGCGCGCGCTTCCGCATGCCCGCCGGCCGCCCGCGCGTCGGATGCTGAGCTCGGTTGGCGTAGACTGAGCCGCGGTTCAATCGGCTGATGGCTGGTTTGAGCGTGTGGCGGGCAAGGAGGGTGCGGTGACGGAGAGGGAAGCGGCCGGCGTCACGGGCCAGGCGCGGCCGGACGGGGAGGCCGCGGCGCCTGAGCGGCTCAGCCCGCGCGAGGTGCGCCGCCGGCAGCGTATCGAGCTCGGCCGCGAGCAGATGCTCGAGACGGCCGAGGAGCTGTTCGCCGAGCGAGGGTACTACGAGACCAACTTGAAGGACGTCGCGCAACGGTGCGAGTTCTCGGTCGGCTCGATCTACTCGTTCTTCGACAGCAAGGAGGCCCTGTACCTCGCGGTCCTGATGCGGCGAGGACCCGGGCGGCTGGCCGAGATGAAGCGGCTCGCGGCCGGCGGGGGCCCGGCGGGCGAACGGTTCCTCGCGCTGGTGACGGCGGAGCTCGAGCACCGCCGCAAGTACCCCGCCTGGGCGCTGCTGCACGCCCGGATGACCAAGGTCGGTGGCCGGACCGTCGCCGACGTCCCGCAGGACTACAAGGATCTCCACCGTGAGACGGTTCGGATCCTGGCGGGCGTCATCGCCGACGGGCACGCCGACGACACGATTCGTCGCGGGGAGCCGCACGCCCTCGCGCGCATGTGCTGCGCCCTCCTGGACAGCTTCACCCTGATGGACCCCATGGTCAGCGACGAGCCGGGGGGTATCGGTGCCGAGGAGTTCCGGATGTTCGTCCGGGAGACCTTCACCATCACCTGAGCTGCGACCCCGGGACGCGCGCGGGGCGTACGCCGGTCAGGGTGTTGCCGGTCAGCCCGGCCACACCTCCCCGGACGTGCGGCTGACCGGACGGATCGAAGTGCGGATGCACGGCCCCTGAGTGGGGCGACCGTCGAGTTGCCCGTGTTCACCGTACGGAGCGGCTCCTGCCCGGACGCGGTGTCTCGCCCTCCGGAGATCACCGTGGGACTGATCCCGGGAGTAGGCGGAACGGCCACCCCATCGACACCCTGAAAGGGTTGCTCTGGATAATTGAGAACGGTAATCTCAACTTCGAGAATGGCGATGTCGCCTGGCGGTGAAGCGGTACCTGACCGGCCTGGCGTGGGGGTGGGTGCTCTTGGTGGACCTGGCCTTCCCGCCCGGCCGGGCGGCACCGCGTGAGGAGAGCTCTTCACGACGCCCTTCCCAATGCCCGAAGGCCGTCACCCGGCCTTTCGTCCTTTCGAACAGGAGCGGACCTGATGGCGGACGACTTCGACAAGATCGACTTCTTCCGGGGCGACGAACTCACCGCCGACCCCTATCCCTATTTCGACGCGTTGCGCGCCAAGTGTCCGGTGACCCGGGAGCCCAACCACGGGGTGATGATGGTCACCGGGTACGACGAGGCCATGGAGGTGCTCTCCGACTCGCGGACCTTCTCGTCGTGCCTGTCGGTGACTGGGCCGTTCCCCGGGTTTCCCGTCGCCTTGGAGGGCGATGACCTGACCGACCTGATTGAAGAGCACCGCGACAAGCTCCCGATGAGCGACCAGCTGCCCACGCTGGACCCGCCGGTGCACACCGCCCACCGCAGCCTGCTGATGAAGCTGATCACCCCGAAGCGGCTCAAGGAGAACGAGGAGTCCATGGGGCGGCTGGCCGACGGCCTGCTCGACACCTTCCTCTCCGGTACCGAGGGCGAGTTCATCCGCGGGTTCGCCGGGCCCTTCACCCTCCTCGTCATCGCCGACCTCCTGGGCGTCCCCGAGCAGGACCTGCAGGAGTTCATGGAGAAGTTCAACCTGGAGGAGTCCACCGGCACGATCGGCAGCGTCGACGAGGACAACCTCAAGCACACCCCGCTGGAGTTCCTGTACGGCCGTTTCGCCGAGTACATCGTCGACCGCCGCCGCGAGCCGCGCGACGACGTGCTCACCGGCCTGGCCACCGCGACGTTCCCCGACGGATCGATGCCGGAGGTCATGGACTCGGTGCGGGTGGCGTCCAACCTCTTCGCGGCCGGCCAGGAGACGACCGTCCGCCTCCTCGGCTCCGCGCTGAAGGTGATCGCCGAGCGCCCCGATATCCAGGCATGGCTGCGTGAGGACCCCGGCCGCATCCAGAACTTCATCGAGGAGACGCTGCGGCACGAGAGCCCGATCAAAGGCGACTTCCGGTTGTCTCGCGTCCCCGCCACGATCGGCGGGGTCGACATCCCCGCCGGCACCACGATGATGGTGGTGAACGGGGGAGTGAACCGCGACCCCCGCAAGTTCGAGGATCCAGAGCGATTCGACCCCGCCCGTCCCAACGCACGCCATCACATGGCGTTCGGGCGCGGCATCCACACCTGCCCCGGAGCGCCGCTGGCCCGGGCCGAGGCCCGCACGTGCATCGAACGGATTTTGGACCGAACCTCCGACATCCGGGTCTCCGACCGCAGGCACGGTCCCGCCGAAGACCGCAGGTATAAGTACATCCCGACCTATATCCTTCGCGGCCTGACCAGCCTGCACCTGGAGCTCACCGCGAAGGAGGGTACGTCCGGATGAAGGTCACGATCGACGAGGACCGCTGCGCGGGCCACGGCATCTGCTGCACCACGTGTCCCGGGGTCTTCGACCTGAGCGACGACGGCCACGCTACGGTCGGCACCGGCGAAGTCCCTGCCGAGCACGAGGAGGACGTCCGCAGGGCGGTCCTCAACTGCCCCGAACGGGCGATCACCGCGGAGTGACGCCTGAGGTGGTGCATCCGACCACCCGGCACACGCAATGCACTCCGGCCCGCACGGCGGGCTCCGGGACTCCGTGCCATGCGTCCGGTTGAGCGACCTGTACATACCGGGAGGGTGGGCGGCTCCGGCCGCGTGTCGATCCCGTCCGGCTACGCCCTCACCCGTGCCAACCTCACCGCGAGGCCTGCGCCTTATCTACGATTCGGCCCGCAACCGCGGCCGGTGAACCGTGCCAGAGTTCCTGCCAGGCACTCCGCCGCGCGTGCAGCGCCCTGGACGAGACCAGCGTTGCCGTGACGATCGATCCAGCTCGCGACACCGGTGGCGGCTCCGAGCCGCCACCGTTGCAAGTGTCGTTCGTCGTGACGTAGAGTGCAGATGCTAGTTCTGAGAATGACATTCTCCGTTCGCGGTGATCTGAGGGAGCGCGCAGACGGTGGACGACTTCAGGTCTGTGGACTTCCGCGGCGACGCGGTGGCGGCCGGTGCGTACCACGGGGTGTTGCGTCAACGGTGCCCGGGGCACCGGGAACGTCGTTGCGATGCGCTCCACGATCGTTCTGCCGACCTGCGCCGACAATCACGCTCTGCTGATGCGGCTGACCCCGGCGCCGCCGTACTTGTTTCGATTCGGCGAATATGGCTTCGGCGAGCTCATCCCCCACCGGACTCGACGTGCGCCGTGAGCTGCGCGCGTTCGCGGCCGCCCGACCGATGGCACAGACAAGGAGACGCAACGATGCAGAGAAGCCCGGTGGCAGGTACCCGAGTGCGCAAGCGAGCCCTGGCTCTCGGGGTCGTTGTGCTGATGACGAGCACGCTCTTGCAGGGCATCGGTGGAGCGGGGGAGAGCGCGCAGCGCACGGCCGCCACGGCTGTCGAGTACTCCTCGCCGGGTACTCCCGGCGTTCGGAACTACCCACCGGCACCCGCACCGGAACGCGTCGATGTGCGACGGCTTCCGCTGCCACCTGCGCCACCGTCGACCGACCCCGGTTCCTGCGTCGTGCGCACCGGATGCATCACCGACTCTGGAGGACCCGGCTGGACGCCGGACGGCCGCCACGTCATCGTGTACGTTGACTACGCCGGGGCCCCGGAGGGAAGCGTCTACACCGGGGAGCAGATGCTCATCGTGAAGGCCGACGGGAGCCGGTTCTCGAACGGCGAGCCGTGGAAGTGCCTCACGTGCGGGGTGCCACCCGAGAACCGTCAGGGCACAGGCGGGGGCTACAGCTACGTGCAGCCGTTCGCCGACGGCAGGCGGGTACTCGGCGGCACCAACATCGTCGACTGCGGGCGCCATCGGGTAGTCGACGAGGCGTGCACTCCCGACCGGGTGCGCATTCACCCGATCCGCTGGAACGTGACTCCCGACGGCTCCGGGGGCGGCGGCAGCATGCGGGAGCTCCGTCTGCACCCCGACAACGAGCACCTTGGCTGGAGCAGTGTGACGGTCGCGCCCGGCAACAGGTTCGAGCAGTTCTCCTACCTGGGACGGCTGGTGTTCAACCCTGCCCCGGAAACCGGGCAGCCACGTGTGCCGCGCTACGAGCTCACAGCCGTCACCTTGCTGTTCGACGCCTCACCGCAGGCGCAGCCACTGAGGGTGAAGCCCGGCAAACCCGGCGAGCTGGAGTACGACCCGCGGGCTCGTTCGGTCGGAGAGCTCCGCGGCTTCTCCAGCGACGGCCGGGAAGTCATCTACGTCGGCTATCCCGAGGAGTCGGCCAACATCGACGTGTTCGCCGCCGACCTGACCACCGGGAAGGTGCGCAGGCTCACCAGGCATCCGGAGTACACCGATCCCGTGGACGCCTCACCGGACGACAAGTGGATCGTCGCGGAGGACACCAGGGGGACGGACCGGCAGATGTTCGTGGCGGGAATGCGGGCCATTCCGCCGGTGACCGACGTGCTGACCACGAGCGCCGTGTCGTCGATCCGCAACAACCACCAGCGCCGGTTCTTCCAGCCCTACCTCATCGACCGGTACGGCGACCGCGGTTCGTACAACGGCCAGCAGCTCAACGCCTGCACACCGCGCCACAAGCCGGGGCCGGGCAGCATCTGTGACCCGAACTGGAACGCCAGCGCCGACCCGGCCTGGTCGCCGAACGGCACCAGCGTCGTGTACGGGCAGCGCCTCGTCAAGGCTCCAGCGTGTGGGGGAGCCAACCCGCTCCCGTGCCCCGAGTCCACCGAGCCAGGTGGCCGCATGTCGCGGCTGATGCTCGCCAGGCTCGTGGAACGCAGGCCTCAGCGGCCCAAGCCCGTCGTCCCCATTTCGGACGAGGTGAGCTGGGGAACGCCGTACGAGGCGGGTGACCCGGCGGCCGTGCGTCCCTATCCCCCGGAGGGGACGTACACGTTGCGCGGCCGGCGGTCCGGTTCCGCGACGGTGGAGATCTCCTGGAACGAGGCCGGCACCACCGTGGAAACGGTCGCGGCGCGTTACACCGACTACTCCGACGACGGCGCCCACGTGCTCAACGGCACCGAGCGCGTCACCAGGGAGAACCCGACGCAGACCTCGAGCACGCTGCACTGGTACTCCGACCTCGTCCAGACCGGCCGCACCAACGGCACGAAGAAGACCAGCCCGGACGGCTTCCACCTGACCATCGACCTGTTCGAGACGGTCTTCGACGCGACCGGAACGATGACGACCACGCTCGACGGTCGCACCTACCGGCAGCCCGCGAACGGAACCTAGAGGGCCGACGAAGGTCTTGTATGAGGGCTGTCCGGCCGTGGGCCGGACAGCCCTCGGGTCATGCGCCGGCAGGGGAGAGGTGCCGGAGGCCGTGTCCGGTAGATCTTGGGTGAGGTCGCGGAGCCAGATCTTTGATGGAGGCGACGTCGATGGCGCCCTCGTAGGCGAAGGCCCTCTTGTCGTAGCGGGTTGCGGCCGCCCCGGAACTGCTTGAGCAGGCTGGTTGGGTAGCCGCGCGGCGAGACCGCCTTGATACCCCGGCGGCGGAGATGGGCGCGGATGGCCCGACTGGAGTAGGCGTTGTCGGCCAGCACACGGTCGGAGCGGACTCGATCGCGGCCGATGCAGCAGCGTTTGAGGTCAGCCGGGCGGTCGGTCGGCAGCACCGGTCGGCGGCCAAGTGGATCTTGGTGGTGAGCCCGCCGCGGGACCGGCCCAGTGCCTCACGGCCGTCGGGTTCATCCCCTCTCAGAGGTCCCCTTCTGCGGAGCCGACTCGGAATGAACGGCGCGAGCCGCTCCCACTTCGCATCAGTCAACTCGAACCGTCGCGTCACCGACCAGCGTCTCAGGTTTCAGCGTACGGTCACCCGGACGGCGGCGAGGTTCTGGATCAGGCCGTACGGGGAGTGGGGGTCGCCGTTGTGCTGCGCGGTTACGCGGGCGACGGTGTGATAGGTGCCGGGCTTGGTGAAGGTGTGGGTCGTTCGCCGGTGGATCGCGGGTCGGTTCGGGGGCGGCGCGGCGGTGAAGGTGCCGGTTCCCTGGAAGTCCCATTCCACTCGGACGATTTTTCCTGTGCCGGGTGGGACCTGGGCGCGGAGCGAGAAGGTGACGGGCCTGCCGGCCGGGTGCGCGCCGGGGCGGACCCGTAGCGTCGCGACCGGCTGGAGGCCGTGGCGCCGCGCGGCGGTCGGTGCGAGTCTGACCTGGCTGTCGGAGTCGACGTGGTAGCCGGTCGTCGCGGGCGGCCTGCTGCCTCGCGCAACCCAGGCGTCCAGGTAGAGCAGTGCCTGCTGCAACTCGCCGTCGTATCCGACGATGTGGGCGGCGGCGTCGTGGGCGGGGCTGGCG
>NZ_SMKH01000250.1 GCF_004348515.1 Actinomadura sp. KC345
GGCCCACCCGGCCCGGGGACACCGAGCGTTGCCGGCCCACCCGGCCCGGGGACACCGAGCGTTGCCGGCCCACCCGGCCCGGGGACACCGAGCGTTGCCGGCCCACCCGGCCCGGGGACACCGAGCGTTGCCGGCCCACCTGGCCCGAGCGGCCAGTCTCATTACTCGTCCCCCGGTTACTCGTCCCCCAGCTACTCGTCCCCCAGCTACTCGTCGCCTTCTGGGTACACGTCGCCCATGTACCCGTCGTCCCCTGGGTTCTCGTCCCCCAGTTACACATCCCCGAGACTCGGGGACCCCGATAACGATTAGCGGAAATCATGACTGATCAGTGACAGGTATGGGGGACTAACCGATATGAAATGAGGTGAATTGCAGTGACGTCTGACTATCGTGAACCCACGTACGGGAATTGGCATAAACCGGCTTCTCCGGGGATCGGGCGGCTGGGACTGGCCGGCACCCTGATCCTCATGGTCGGGCTGATCATCGCCACCATGATCGCGATGGTATCGCCGACGGCCGGCCTGGCCGGTCTCGTGCTGCTGGGGTTGGTAATGCTGCCGCTGTTCATCCAGGATCAGCATGGGCGAACCGCGCTTCAGTCGCTCACGGCCCGATTCACCTGGTGGTGGGGTCGTTCCCAGGGCTGGCATCTCTACCGCTCGGGACCGCTGGGCGTTATCTCGCATGGTTCGGGTCGGCTGCCAGGGCTGCTCGCCGCGTCCCGGCTGGTGGAAGGCCATGACTCCCACGGGCTCCCGTTCGCTCTGGTCGTGATCCCCTCCAGGAGGCACTACACCGTGGTGTTCGAGTGCAACGCCGACGGGGCGGCTCTGGTCGACCAGGAGCAGGTCGACACCTGGGTCTCCCACTGGGGGTATTGGTTGGCCTCTCTGGGTTACGAGCCGGGCCTGGTCGCCGCGAGCGTCACCATCGAGACGGCCCCCGACCTCGGGCTTCGCCTTCGGGAGGAGGTGCACGCCAATACTGATCCGAATGCTCCAGAACTGGCTCGGGCAGCATTGGATGAAATCGTCTGGAACTACCCGGTGGGCAGCGCACGGGTCTCCACCCGCATCGCGGTCACCTTTACGGCGCTTCCGCATCTCGGAGGCAAACGACGTGACCAGGATGCGATGGTGCGGGAGATCGGGAGGCGCATTCCCGGGTTGATCTCCGGGCTGGACCTGACCGGCGCCGGATCCGCTCGTCCGATGACCGCCGACCAGCTCGGTCGCGCAGTGCGGATTGCCTACGACCCGACCTCGCAACCGAGTATTGAGGCCACTGACGGCGGGGAGGTCAGTTGGGAGAATGCCGGGCCGGTCGCCGCTCAGGAATTGTGGGACCGCTATGTTCACGACAGTGGCCATTCCATCACCTGGGGCATGTCAGAAGCGCCTCGCGGCGAGGTTCTGTCCAGTGTGATGAGCGGTTTGGTGGCCCCGCACCACGACATTGCCCGTAAGCGCGTCACTTTTCTCTACCGGCCGCACGACCCGGCCTCTGCGGCACGGATTGTGGAACGGGACCGTAAGGACACGCGTTTCCGTCTCGATGGTTCCGCCAGCGCGGCTCGCAACGAGCTCAATGTCATGAAGAGCGATCAGGCGGCGGTAGAGGAGGCCAGGGGAGCGGGGGTGATCCGGTTCGCCGTTCTCGTCACCGCCACCGTCCATTCGGCTGGGGACCTCCCGGCTGCGGCGGCTGCTGTCGACACGCTCGCTGCCCCCGCGCGTGTGCGCTTGCGGCGGATGTACGGGTCGCAGGCGTCGGCGTTCGCGGCAGGCCTTCCACTGGGCGTCGTCCTTCCTGATCACCTCAATGTTCCTGCACTGGTGAGGGAATCTTTGTGAGTAGTCCATCGGCATCGGTCCCGGGCGGCGCGGACGTGGAACCGCCCGCCGCACAGGAAGACGGAAAGGGCAACAGGGGAAAGAAAGGAAAGAAGACCGATAAGAGCGATCTACAACCTGGATTCAGGGGTTTCACCCGCCGCGGTGGGGGGCGGGCCTCCTACGTGGAAATGCCTCCGGAGTGGCGCGGGACCACGGTCCAGGTATGCGGGCTGTGGCCGTTCGGGGCCGGCTCGGGAACTCCGATGGTGGGCGTACCGCTCGGCCGGGAACTGACCACCGGTACCGCGCTGTGCTGCGATCCGATCTCGTGGTTTCAGCGGGCCAACCTGATCCACAACCCGTCGGCCCTGGTGCTGGGCAAACCCGGACTGGGCAAGTCGACCCTGATTCGCCGTATGGTGCTGGGGCTGGTTGGGCAGGGGGTGTTCCCCATGGTGCTCGGTGACCTCAAGCCCGACTACGTCGATCTGTTCCGGGCGATGGGCGGGCAGATCATCAAGCTCGGTCGGGGACTTGGATCGCTGAACGTGCTCGATCCCGGCGCGACGGCCGCTGCTGCGGCCAGGCTTCCGGAGCAGGCGCGGACCAAGCTGGTCGCCGACGCGCACGGCCGCCGGCTGAACATGGTCGCCGCGTTGCTTACGGTGCTGCGTGGGGGCCCGATCGCCGACACCGAACGCACCGTCCTGAACGCGGCCCTGCGGGTGCTGGACGAACGCCACTCCGGCGTTCCCGTCCTGCCCGACCTCATCAGGGTGATCGACGAGGGGCCGGAGCGGCTGCGCGCGGTGACCCTGGCCCGCGGCGACGGGGCGAAGTACCGCGCGGCCGTCGACCCCTTGCACGCCTCGCTGCTGGGGATGCTGGACGGCCCGATGGGAGAGACGTTCGCCCATCAGACCACCACCGCGATCGACCTGGACAATCCGGGAGGGGTCTGCATCGACATCAGCGGGATCGACGACTCCGACGCCGAACTCCAGGCCGCCGTCCTGCTCGCCTGCTGGTCGGACGGGTTCGGCGCGGTGGAGGCCGCGCACGCGCTGACCGATGAGGGCCTGGCACCCCGGCGGCACTTCTTCGTTGTCCTCGACGAGCTGTGGCGGGTTCTGCGGTCCGGGCGCGGCCTGGTGGACCGGGTCGACACCCTCACCCGCCTCAACCGGCAGCGGGGCGCGGGCCAGGTGATGATCACGCACACGATGGCGGACCTGCTGTCGTTGGCCGATGAGGCCGACCGGCTCAAGGCCAAGGGCTTCGCCGAACGCGCGGGCATGGTGATCTGCGGTGGGCTGCCGCAGGCGGAGATGCCCATGGTGAACGAAGTCGTACGGTTGTCGTCCATCGAGCAGCGCATGCTCGTCGACTGGTCGACGCCGCCCTCCTGGAACCCCGACATCGATGGGGACAGCGAACCCCCGGGACGCGGCAGGTTCATCGTCAAGGTCGGTGGCCGTCCCGGCATACCGTTCAAGGTGGAGCTCACCTCCGCCGAGAGGAACGTCAACGACACCAACAAGCGCTGGACCAACTCGACAACGCGACCTTCCGCCAACACCGTCTGACCGCGCCGACCGAGGCAGTGCTCACTCGGCGGCTTACCGCACGCCCCAGTGCTCTTAGTCGTCCGCGGCGATCGGGTCGGGCGCGGCGGTCGCGCCGGGCGCCTGGTCCGCGACGAACTTCTGGATCATGCTCTCGGCCCACTGCTTGCCACGGGCGATGAGTTCTCCGTCCTTGCGCTTCCACCAAGGAGTGAGCCACATCTCGACGGGACGGGCCGTACCCGCGACAAGGGCCGCGCGGCCGAAGCGCATGGTCCTGAGCTCTTCGGGACTCAGTATCTGCTTCCCGTGCTCCTTGCCCACGAGACTGGAAAGGTCGTCAAGGTCGTCGGCGGTCCCGGTGCCCCCAGAGACGATCTTGATCGAGGAGTTGTCCCACAGGCGCGCGGCGCCGTCCGACCCCCACCTGGCGCGCGCCTCCGCCAGGGACGTCAGGTAGACGTGCACCGTGATGGAGTACCCGCCTGACTCGCCCATGTACACCGGCAGGCCGCCTATCGGGCAGATGTCGGTCACCTGGTTCAGTTCGAAGGTCAGGGGCGGGTCGAGGCGCCCGGTCGGGTTCTTCATCGCCGTGCCGCGGGCTGTTCTGAAGTACTGCTCGATGATCGTGGTGACGACCGGTGCGATCCCGCCCCAGTCGGCCTGCTGCTTGCCGACGAAGTAGAGGGTGTTGCGGCCCTTGAGGAAGTTGACGAAGTCGAACTCCTCACCGGGGGGTGGTGAGCAGTCCTCCAGCACGTTGGGGTGCGAGAAACAGTGCATGGTCTGGATCACGGTGGACCAGGCCGTTTCGTTGTCCCTATGGAATTCGAGCTGGGACACGTATCCCGGGGCGGCCCGGTCCGAGTTCTCGCGGAGGATGTCCATCGCCTCGTCGGCGTCGGCTTCGTGGATCCAGCGCATCACGTCTCGGAAGCCGACCTTGCCGAGCGCGCCGGCGTGCAGCAGGCAGCGGATGATGGTGAGGACCCCGGTGAGGGTGGTCCCCTCGACCCCGATGTCGTACTGGCTGGCCTGGACGAGCGTCCCCGCCCTGACGGCGCAGACGTTCGGATCCTCGCATCCCTGCAATGGCGACCAGCGCATCCGGTTCGGCCATCCGGTCCAGTTGAACGGGTCGAACACGTGCACGTCGCCGTACTGCGCCCGCACCATCGCGGTGTTGACGAAGGTCTCCCGCCGGGTGGAAGTGACGATGCAGGGACCGGGCGCGTCGATGGTGAAAGGCGTGACGAAGTGCACGTCCTTGCCTTGCCTCGGCGCCGCGATGACGGTCGCCGAGTCCTCCAGGGACGCGTACAGCTTCCGGCGGGACCTGATGTCCCGCCCGAGGTAGAAGCCCACGTCCTCGGGCTTCACCTCGCTCGCGGGCCGGCCCGCGAGCGAGGGCCGGACCTGCTCCGCCTTGCGGAGGACGGTCCGCGCGCTGAGCAGGTTCCGAACCTCCCAGCCGGAGGCGAAACCCAGCCGCAGACGCCGGACCGGCCGGTGACGCCGTGCGTTCAGGGACAGCCGTACCGCGAAGTAGGTCCCCACCGAAGCGAAGACGAAGAGGATGACCAACAGGAAGAAGAACAGCGTGGCGGATCCCATCGCGGCCGCCGCCGCCGGGGGCCATGCGCTCTGTGGATCACCGGGATTCCGCACGAAGCCGACGGCGATCTCCGGAAAGTCCCGCGGACTCGAATCGGGCCAGCCGGTCCCTCCGAGCAGGCCGGACAACTGGCCCGCCAGCCAGATCAAGAAGCCGGACGTGCCGCCGAGCAGAACGCCCAGGAAGGCGATGCCGAACAAGTAGGCGTAGACTTCGTCGTCATCAGTGCTGCTCACAAAGACTCCTCGTATCGATATCGATTCGCCTCACAATGCCGCGGCCTTCCGGTGCGGGGATCAGTTCTCGTTGCTGACGGCGGCATCGGATACCTGCCAGGAGGCGTCTTCGGACGATCTGGTCAGTGCCATGTAGACGACGAATGTGACGGGAGTGCCGCGCCAACCGTCCCGGCCGGTCGGAGTCGTGGTCATTTCCCATTGCCGGTGGGCGGCGGTCGGCCCGTCGGGCGGGGACCCGGCTTCCCGCGGGAGCGATTCGAGCCGCACCGCGAGATAGGCCCGGTGCCGCCCCCATTCCCTGGGGACGTACTGCCTGGGCTCTGCCTTGATCTTGGCCGTGTAATCGGAGGTGAGGTAGCGCGCCGCGCGCAGTTTGGCGTCCCGCAATCCCGCGTCGACGGTGCTGTCGGCCGTGTACATGATGGTCAGGGCCGCCTTCGACACCGCCGTCGCATCGTCCTGGTCGACCTGGCCCGCGGTGGGGAGATCGGCCGGTGGGGTGGCGTTCGGGGATGGCGGCGCCGAGGGAAGACCGAAGGTCGGCACACTGCTCGACGGCGCCGCCGAGGTGGGCGGTGGCGGCTCCTCGGGCCGCGCCTGCTCGCCGTCGCCGCAGCCGGCCACGAGAGCGGCGACCGTAGCGACAACGCAGGCGGAACGGAGGCCGGTGGCGGCCAACCCGCCGGTCACGTCCGACTCTCGGTGCCGTCCGATCCGAACGGAGCCGCTACTCACGGCCCGTGTCCGGAGACTCGCCCGCCATGCCTGGCGGCGGTTCGATACGAAGGGCACCCATGTACTGACCCCTTTCGTCGAACTTGCTGAATTTGATGGGTGTGCCGGTCCTCTGGGCCTCGACCATCCAGCGCACACCGTCGACCTCGCCGTAGTAGATCGCCATGTGACTGATATCCGAGTTGAAGAAGACCAGATCGCCCGGGGCCAGTTCACTGCGCTTGCTCTTCAAAATCTTCGTGCCTATTTTTCCATGCCACATCTGCTGCGTTGTCCGGGCCAACACGATCTTGCCCTTGGATGCCTTGTGCACGGCATGCCGAGCGAGGCCCGAACAGTCGAAACCGACGGTGTTCGAGCCGTGGGCGATGCCGAGGCCGACGCCCTCCAAGGTTCCACCGCCCCATGAATAGGGGGTAGGGGTGTCTTTCTGCTCCGGTGGTCGCGGCGTTCCTTTCTCCTTCTTCGCAAAGTACGCCGCCGCATAGGCGATGCGCTGGCCAAAGGATCCGGACCCGTTCAGCGACGCCGAGCAGGCGTCGCCTTTTTCGGGGACTTCCGAACCGTCTCCGTAAATTTTCTGATACACCTCCAGGATGTCGTCGTAGCCATTCGCCGCCGCCAGGACACTACGTGCGTATGGATTGCTCTGCGGGGTGTAGTTCCCGGGATTGTAGAGATGAACGGCTCTTCTGATGTCGCTCGAACTGAGCGGTATCGATGATTTTTTCTTGCCGATGCTGCCCCTGAGGTGGTTCGTTGCTCCGAGGATGGCGTCCGCGGGGTCGTAAAGGTCTTTTTCTCCGTCCCCGTTTTCGTCGGCCCCGTAGATGTCCCAAGAAGACTTGAGGAACTGCATGGGCCCGCCCGCGCCTGCGTAGTTCACACCGTCTCTGGCGCCGGGCAGCGTGCTCTGTCCGTGGTCGGTCTCGATCCTCCCGATGCCGGCGAGTACATTAGCGGGTATGTTCCGCAGGTCGCCTATTTCTACATAATACTTTAGGTAATTGGTCGGAATCGATGCGGCACTGCCCTTCCCCTTGTCTTCTCCGAAGATCGCCGGCGTGCCCCCTGTTGCGCCGTTCGAGGTGCATTGACTTCCCAATGTGATCGCCACCGTGATCGCTGTAAGCGCGAAGAACATGACCATTGTCACGGAAAGGCAGCCACCGCACCCGAAAAGGGAAAGCATCCTCGTGCTTCTTTTGTTCACACTGGACTCTCTTCGACATCGAGCTGTCATCGAGCGGGACCACGGCGCATGTCGCCGGCCAGCCGTTCGGTCGCGCTGTCGGGGAGTGGCTCACCTCCGGGAAGGCTGCACAAGACAGTGCGGTCGTCGCTCAGATTTTCAATGCCCTGCCCGGCGCCGCATGGGCCACCGCGGCTGCGCCGTCCGGCCGCGGATGCGCCGGGGCCCGGCGTCGCCGCCCGGGACGCGGGCGTGCGGTCCGGTGGCAGGTCACCGGTCGGCGGTCAGCGCGCCATGGCGCGGACGTACCGCGCGGTGATCCAGCCGGGGGCGGTGATGGCGGTGCCGACGACGACGGACCAGGCGCCGGAGTCCAGGGCCAGGGCGGCCTCGTCCGGTGTGCGGACGCGTCCTTCGGCGACGACGGGGACGGTCAGGCGTTCCGCCAGGGCGGCGACGAGCGCGAGGTCGGGACCGGGTGGCGGCTCATCGGGACCGGTGTAGCCGGAGAGGGTCGTGGAGACGAGGTCGGCGCCCGCGCTCTCGGCGTCGAGGCCCTCGCCGAGGGTCGCGACGTCCGCCATGACCAGCGCGCCTTCGGCGTGTACGGCCTCGACGGTGTCCGCGAACCGGCGGCCGTCGGGGCGGGGGCGTGCGGTGGCGTCGACGGCGACGATGCCGGCGCCGGCCTCGGCGACGGCGACGGCGTGCCCGGCCGTCGGGGTGATGTAGACGCCGGACGTGCCGTCCTTCCACAGGCCGATCAGCGGGACGTCGACGGCCGATCGGACGGCCCGCACGTCGGCGAGGCCGTTGGCGCGGACACCCGCGGCCCCTCCGGCGACGGCGGCACGGGCCATCGCGGCCATGTGCCCGGGGCCGTGCAGCGGGTCGCCGGGCGGGGCCTGGCAGGAGACCACCAGCCGTCCCCGGAGCCGGTCGAGCGCGCCGGTCATGATCGCCTCCCGGTGAGCACGGGCGCGGCGGCGCCCGCGATGCTCGCGTCGGTACGGAGTTCGGCGGGCCGGACCTCCGGGTCCGCGAGAGCGTGCGCGCGCACGGCGGCGCGCAGCGGCGTCCAGTACAGGTCCCCGATCTCGGCGACGCCGCCGCCGACGATCAGGGCCTGCGGGTCCAGCGCGTTGGCCAGCCCGGCGAGTGCCGTGCCCAGGGCGGCGGCGCCCTCCTCGATCACCTGGACGGCGCGCTCGTCGCCCTCCCGGGCGCGGGCGGCGACGGCGCGCAGATCCAGCCCGGCGCCATGGCGGCCCGCCATCGCGGGGCCCGCCGCGATGGCCTCCAGGTGGCCGGTCCGGCCGCAGTTGCAGCGCAGGCCCTCGGCGCCCGGGACGGGCATGTGCCCCACCTCGCCGGCGGTGTGGCGGGCGCCGCGCCGCAGTTCGCCGCCGGCGACGATCCCGCCCCCGACACCGGTGCCGACGGCGACGCAGAGCGCGCTGTCCAGCCCGCGGGCCGCGCCGAAGCGCAGCTCGCCCAGGGCGAGTGCGTTGCCGTCGTTGTCGACCGTGACCGGCAGGCCCAGGCGGGACGACAGGACGGCCGCGACGGGTGTTCCGGTCCAGCCCCGCAGCAGGCCGTTGGCGGACACGATCGTCCCGGTGGCGTGGTCGACGACGCCGCCGGTGCCGATGCCCACCCCGGTGACGCCCGGGACGCGCAGCCGTCCGGCCAGCTCCGCGATCGCGTCGAGGATCGCCGCCGAGCCGTCCGCGGCGGGTGTCGGGACGGTCGCGCGGACCGCCACCGTCCCGTCGGGCCCGACCAGCCCGCCGGCGATCTTCGTCCCGCCGACGTCGATGCCGAGGGCGGTCACGGCGGCTCCGCGCCGGCGATGTCCGGAGAGGCGATGTCCGGAGAGGCGATGTCCGGGGGAGAGGCGACGTCCGGGGGAGAGGCGACGTCCGGGGGAGAGGCGATGATGTTCGGGGGAGTGGCGAGGCGGCGGAAGCAGGCGTCCGCCGCGGCCAGGTGGGCGGCCCCGTCGTCCAGCACCAGATCGAGGTGGCCGGGCAGCAGCATGTCGACCGGGAGGCCGGCCAGGCGCCGGACGGTGCGCGCGTACAGGTGGGGACGGCAGTCGGGGATGGGCTGGATGGAGACGCGCCCGCCGTGGAAGACGGCGTCGCCGGTGCACAGCGCGCGGCGCTCGCAGTCGTCGACCAGGAAGCACAGGTGGCCGTCGCAGTGGCCGGGGGAGGCGTGGGCGGTCACCGAGAGCCGCCCGATCCGGCGGGTCGCGCCGTCCTCCAGTACCTCGTCCACGGGGCAGGGCGGGTAGCGGTAGCCGGACGGGTAGACGCCGGCGTCGCGGGCGGCGGCCACCTGGGAGCGCTCCTCGTCGCCGGCGCCCAGCACCGCTGCGGTCTCCGCGCTCCCCAGCACGCGCACGCCGCGCGCGGCGCGCAGGCTCGCGGCGCCGCCCGCGTGATCGGCGTGGTAGTGGGTGAGGAGGACGCGGTCGAGGCGGTCGAGGCAGCCGGTCTGCGCCACGGCGGCGAGGAGGTCCCCGGTGGCCAGGCCCGTGCCGCAGTCGATCAGCGCCGCCTCGGTCCCGCCGTCGGCCAGGTAGACGTGGCAGTCGTACGGCGAGCCCGTCTCGATGTGCCAGAGGGAGTCGCTCAGCCTGCGCGCACCCATGTCACGTCCCCAGGGTGACGCGGACGCCCTGCTCCGCCGAGCGCTGGACGGCGGCCGCGATCCGGATGCCCTCGACGGCCTCGTCCAGCGGGATCACGTCGTTGCCGCGCGTTCCGGCCGCCACCTCGACCGCGTAGCCGAGTTCCGCCGCCAGGGCGCCCGACACGCGGCCCGCCACGGTCGGCCAGAGCGTGAGCTCGGGCTGCGCGAGAGCGGTGTCGGTGCGGACCGACAGCCCGTCGTGGGCGAGCCGGTACGCGGCGGTCCCGCGGTCGCCGAGCAGCTCGGTGACCGCGTCGATCGTGCCGTCCAGCTCCAGGGACCCGCGCAGGGTCTGGGGAGCGGCGTCCGGGACCAGCCAGGCGCTCTCCACCGTGGCCACCACGTCGTTGGCGAACGTCAGCACGGCCACCAGCGTGTCCGGGTACTCCAGGCCGGAGACGCGCCGCTGCACGGCGTAGACCTCGCGGCAGGGCGCGCCCGCGTACCAGACGGCCAGGTCGATGTCGTGGACGCCGGACTCCCAGACCGGATGGACGCGCCGCCCGAACGCCGGGAACCACGACCGGCTGAAGTCCCGGCGGAAGCGCAGGTTGACCGGCCGGCCCAGTTCCCCGCGATCGAGGACGTCGCGCAGATGCTGGTAGCCGGCGCCGAAGCGGCTGATCTGGCCGGTGACCACCTGGACGCCGCGTGCGCGGGTGCGGTCCCGGATGCGCCCGGCCTCGGCGGGGTCCATGCTCAGCGGCTTCTCGACGAAGACGTGGCATCCGGCCTCGACGGCCTTCAGCACCAGCTCGCCGTGGGTGGACTCGTCCGAGACGACGTCGACGAGGTCCACGCTCTCCCGTTCGAGAAGCTCGTCGAGCGACCCGTACCCGGCCGGGATCCCGAACTCCTCCTGGACGGCCGCGCGCCGTTCGCCGTCCGGCTCGCAGACCGCCGCGACCTCGACGGGCAGCGACCGGAACGCGTGCAGGTGCAGCGCTCCGAACCGTCCGGCACCCACCAGCGCCACTCTCATCACCATGGTCATCCTTGGGTCGGCTGTTCCTTGGCCCCGTGGCCGGTGGCCAGCAGGGCGACCCGGGCGTCCGGCGGGATCTCGCCGGACGCCGCCAGGTCCGCGAGGGCGGCCAGGGGGGCGGCCGCCGCGGGCTCCACGAGCAGGCCCTCCAGGCGGGACAGGTCGCGCACGGCGTCCAGGACGGCGCGGTCGGAGACGGAGACGGCCGTCCCGCCCGAGCGCCTTACCGCCTCCAGCGTGAACAGGCCCTCGTCCTCGTAGCCGCGCATCGGGTCGGCGATGGCCCCGGCCACGGTGGGGCGCGGATCGGCCGCGGTCACGGTCTCCGCGCCGCCGCGCCACGCGGCCACCAGGGGCGCGCAGGCGTCGGACTGGACGGCGACCATGCGCGGTGTCCGGGCGATCCGGCCCGAGGCGGCGAGCGCGCGGAAGCCGTGGTGGGCTCCCACGAGCAGCGGCCCCGCTCCCACCGGGACGAGCACCCAGCCGGGCACGTCGCCGCCGGTCTGCTCGCACAGCTCCAGGGCGACGGTCCGGTGAGCCTCGGTGAGGTAGGGGTTGCGGAACGTCGTGGTGAGCGGGAACCAGCCGTCCGCTTCGAGGGCGGCGGCAGCGGCGTGCGCCGAGCTGAAGTCGCCGTCCACGGGCTCCACGTGCGCGCCGTAGGACGCCGCCGTCCGCAGCTTCGCGGTCCCGGCGGCACCGGCCGCGCAGTAGAGGCGGCAGGGCAGCCCGGCGCGGGCGGCGTACGCGGCGGCCGACACGGCGGTGTTGCCGGTGGACGCGGCCACCACCCCCGGCGCGCCCGCGTCGCGCGCCAGGCTCACGCCGAGGGCCATGGCCCGGTCCTTGAACGACAGCGTCGGGTTGACGGTCTCGTTCTTGACCAGCACCTCCGCCACTCCGGCGTGCGCCGCGAGCCGCTCGCACCGCACCAGCGGCGTACCGCCCTCGCCCAGGGTGACCTCGCCCCGGACGGGCGGCAGCGCGGCGCGGAACCGCCACAGCCCCTCACCCCCTTCCGAGGAGGGCGGGGAG
>NZ_SMKH01000251.1 GCF_004348515.1 Actinomadura sp. KC345
CTTTTCGTGAGGTGTTGGGTGGGGATCGTGTTTCGGTGGGGTGTTTGTTGGAGGCGGTGGGGGGTTTGGATGTGGAGGTGGTGGCGACGTTGAATGCGGAGCAGTTGGCGGGGGTGTCGGGTGTTCCGGATAATGTGCGGGTTGTTGATTTCGTTTCGTTGAATGAGTTGTTGCCGTCGTGTTCGGCGGTGGTTCATCAGGGTGGTTTCGGTCAGGTTCAGACGGCTCTCGCGCATGGCGTGCCGCAGATCGTCCTGCCCAACGGGCTCTGGGACACCGTGCCCATGGCACGCGGACTGCAGCGGGCAGGGGCGGCCCTTTACGCGCCCGAACCTGACCGGATCACCGCGGCGGAACTTCGAGAAATGCTGGAAAGCGTCCTCGACGATCCCTCCTTCGCGGAACGTACCGCCTGCCTGCGTCATGAAATTCAGGGGATGCCCACGCCGGCCGGCATCGTCCCGGTGCTGGAGAAACTGACCGAAGAACACCGCGGTCCACGAAACTGACCACTCCGGATCGAAGGAGCGAGAACGTGCGGGTACTGTTCGCCACGCTTCCTTACAAGGCGCATCTGTATGCGCAGGTGCCGGTGGCGTGGGCGCTGCGATCGGCGGGGCACGAGGTGCGCGTGGCAAGCCGCCCGGATCTGGTGGACGACATCACGCACACCGGCCTCACCGCCGTTCCGGTCGGCGAGCCCCTCGACCTTGAGGGCAAGATGGCCGCCAACCACGCCGACGATGGGGCTCCCGAAGTGGAAGACCTCATGAGAATGGACGAACTCCGCGCCGAGAAGCTGACCTACGACCATACGCACGAGCGGTTCAGCACGATGACGGCCACCGCGTTCCCGCTGGCCTCGTCGGTCCGGACGGTGGACGAGATCGTCGATTTCGCCCGCACCTGGCGGCCCGATCTCCTCGTCTGGGACTCGCTGTTCTTCGCGGGTGCGGTGGCGGCGCGGGCGTGCGGCGCGGCCCACGCCCGGCTGCTCTACGGGCTCGACCTGCTCGGCTGGATGCGCCAGGGCTACCTGAAGGCCGTCCACGGCAGACCGCCGGAACTGCGCGACGACCCGGTACGGGAGTGGCTCGGCTGGACGTTGGAGCAGTACGGCTGCGACTACGGCGAGGACGCCTTCATGGGCCGGTGGACGATCGATCCGGTTCCCTCGTCGATGCGGCTGGCGGTCGAGCATCCCTACGTTCCGGTGCGCCACGTGCCCTACAACGGCCGGTCCGTGATCGAGGGATGGCTGCGGGAGCCGCCGAAGCGGCGCCGGGTGTGCCTGACCCTCGGTCTGTCGTTCCGGGAGTTCATGGGCGGGGACCGCGTCTCGGTCGCGCGGCTGCTGGAGGCGGTGGCCGATCTGGACGCGGAGGTCGTGGCGACCTTCAACGCCGAGCAGATGGCGGGCGTGTCCAGCGTGCCGGACAACGTCAGGGTCGTCGACTTCGCCCCGATGAACGAGCTGCTGCCGACCTGCTCGGCGATCGTCCACCAGGGCGGGTTCGGCCAGGCGCTGACCGCCCAGGCCCACGGGGTCCCGCAGGTCGTCCTGCCCAACGGGTTGTGGGACACGGTGGCCAGGGGGCGGCGGCTCCAGGACGCGGGCGCGGGCCTGTGCGCTCCTGCCGACGGGATCTCCGCCGACGAGCTGCGCCGGATGCTCGTCCGAGTCCTGGAGGAGCCGCGGTTCGCCGAGGGCGCGGCCGGCCTGCGCGCCGAGATGCTGGGCACGCCGGCTCCGGCCGGCATCGTGCCGCTGCTGGAGAAACTGACCGACGAACATCGCGAACATTGAGGACGGACGTCATGCAGTCGCGAAAGCTCGCTGTGGAGGGCGCGTTCGAATTCCGCCCTCGGACATTCACCGACGACCGCGGGATATTCGTGTCGCCGTTCCAGGAGGCGGCGGCCCGCGAGGCGCTCGGGCATCCGCTGTTCCCGGTCGCCCAGACCAACCACAGCCGGTCCCGGCGGGGCGTCGTCCGCGGCGCCCACTTCACGCGCACGCCGCCCGGCATCGCCAAGTACGTCTACTGCGCGCGGGGGAAGGCCCTCGACATCGTCATCGACATCCGCGCCGGCTCCCCGACGTTCGGCCGCTGCGACGCCGTGGTGCTGGACCAGGTGGACTTCGCGGCCGTGTACTTCCCGGTCGGCGTGGCGCACGCCTTCGTGGCGCTGGAGGACGACACCGTGATGTCGTACATGCTGTCCGGCGAGTACGTGAAGGAGAACGAGCTCGCGCTGTCGGTCTTCGACCCGGCGCTCGGCGTGCCGGTCCCGGACGGCATCGAGCCGATCATGTCGGAGCGGGACAGCGCCGCGCCCGGCCTCGACAAGGTCGAGGCCGACGGGACGCTCCCCGAGTACGCCGAGTGCCTGGAGCTCGAACGTGCCCTCTTCACGCCGCGCGCCTGACCCGCCGCCCGGTCGGCCCGGCCCGTGGCCCGACCGGTACGGCCCGTGGCCCGACCGGCACGGCTCCCCGTCCGGGCCGATGAGATCGCGCGAGGCGGGGACGGTCGCCGTCCTGGGCGCCACCGGATGCGTCGGCCGCAGCGTCCGCGCCGCCTTCATCGAAGCGGGGCGCCCCGTCCTCGCCGTGGCGCGCGACCGTGCCCGGCGCCCCGACGGCGGCGGTTGCGAGCCGCTCGACGTCGCCACCGCAGCGCCCCGGGAGATCGCCGAGCTCCTCACGGCCGCGGACGTCCGGGTCGTGGTCAACGCCACCGGCGGCTGGCTCGCCACCGAAGAGGCCAACGAGCACCACCACGTGCGCCTCGTGGAGAACCTGCTGGAGGGCACGGCCTCGATGGCTGCGCCTCCCCGCATCGTCCAGGTGGGATCGATCCATGAGTACGGTCCGGTGCCCCCCGGCACGCCCATCGACGAATCCGTCGAGCCCAAACCCGTCACGCCCTACGCCCGCACCAAGCTGGCGGGTTCGAGGGCCCTGCTCGACGCCACCCGGGCGGGCGGGGCGCATGCCGTCGTCCTGCGCTCGGTCAACGTCTGCGGGCCCGGAGTGGCGCCGGCGAGCTTCTTGGGCACCGTGGTCCGCCGCCTGCGCGAGGCGGGGCCGGGGCGGGCCATCGAGCTGAGCGTCGGCGACGCCCGCCGGGACTTCCTCGACGTGCGGGATCTCGCCGCCGCCGTCGTCCAGGCCGCCGACGCCCCGGTCGTCGGCCGCGTCATCAACCTGGGGCGCGGTGAGGCCGTCTCGATCCGGACGATGCTCGCGCTCCTCCTCGAAGGCGCGGGTCTGCCCGCGGACGCCATCGAAAAGCGGGAAGCGAAGGTGGAGTCCAGGGGCGGCGACTGGACCCTGGCCGACATCCGGGTCGCCGGTGAGGCGCTGGGATGGAGTCCCACCATCGGCCTACGCGAATCGATGCGCGACATGTGGGAGTCGTCCGCGGCCGTTAGGAGCTTCTCATGACCGACGTCTTCGCGCGTCCCGGGCTGCTCTCGCCCGGTACCGGGGAGCCGACCGCCCAGCGCATCGCCGATTCCGCGCGGGCCTGGGACGGCGGGATCACGGACCTGGCCGACTTCCGGAGCTGGTTCGCCGGCTACGGCGAGCGGTCCTACGCCCATGTCGAACGGATCCCGCTGGAGGACCTCGACGGCTGGCGGCGCGATCCCGAGACCGGCAACATCCGGCACCACACCGGGCGGTTCTTCACCGTGGAGGGCCTGGACGTACGGATGTCCCGCGGGCCGGTCGCCCGGTGGAGCCAGCCGATCATCAACCAGCCGGAGATCGGTGTGCTCGGCCTCCTGGTCAGGGAGTTCGGCGGGACGCTGCACTGCCTGATGCAGGCCAAGGTCGAGCCGGGCAATCGCAACGGCCTGCAACTGTCCCCCACGGTGCAGGCCACCCGCAGCAATTACACGCGCGTGCACGGCGGCAGGCCCGTGCCCTACCTGCGGTACTTCGACCACAGCGCCGCCTCGTCCCCGCGGCGGGTGCTCGCGGACGTGCGGCAGTCCGAGCAGGGTTCGGCGTTCCATCGCAAGCGCAACCGCAACATGGTCGTGGAAGTGCTGGAGGACGTCGAGCCCCTCGACGGCTTCGTCTGGCTCACCCTCGGCCAGGTCCACCGGCTGCTCGCGGCCGACGACATCGTCAACATGGACGCGCGGACGGTGCTGTCGTGCCTGCCCTTCGCCCACCGCGACCCGCAGGAGATGCCGGACGCGGAAGGCGATCGGTTCCGTTCCGCCCTGCTGCGGTCGTGCGGCCGGGCGGCCGGGAGCCTGCACACCATGGAGGAGATCCTGAGCTGGATCACCGAGGCCCGGACGCGGACCGATGTGCGCGCGAGACGGGTGCCGCTCGACGGGCTGCCGGGTTGGCGCACCGCCGGGGGCAGGATCTCGCACGAGACCGGCCGGTTCTTCGACGTGATCGGGGTGCGTGTCGAGGCCGGCGGCCGGGAGGTCGGCCGGTGGACCCAGCCGATGATCGAATCGCATGGGACGGGGGTCGTGGCGTTCCTGGTCAGGGAGATCGGCGACGTGCTCCATGCGCTGGTGAACGTGCGCGTCGAGGCGGGCTACATGGACGTGGCCGAACTCGCGCCGACCGTGCAGTGCACGCCGCCCAACTACGACGTGCTGCCCGCCGAGGCGCGTCCGCGCTTCCTGGACGAGGTGCTGGCGGCCGGACCGGACCGGATTCGCTACGAGACCATTCTCTCCGAGGAGGGCGGGCGTTTCTATCACGCCCGAAACCGCTATCTCATCGTCGAGACCGACACCGCCGCCACCTTCGATCACCCGGATTTCCGCTGGATGGCCGTCCATCAGCTCGTCGATCTCCTGCGGCACAGCCACTATGTGAACATCCAGGCCCGCAGCCTGGTGGCCTGCCTGCACAGCCTCTCCGCGCGGAGCAATTCCCGGTGTAGCGGGATTTGAGTAAAGCTCGAACCGGGACGCCTAATTTACCGGCATGGCAGAGAGCATGACCGACAGCGAATTGGGCGGCATCCTGCTGACACTTCGCGGGGTCCAATGGATCATCGGCACCAAGAACGACCCCTACGCGCTGTTGCTGCGGGTGGGCAGCGACGATCCGCACGGGCTCGGACACCGGATGCGGGAACGCGGCGCCCTCTACTGGAGCCATGCGGAGGCGTGGGTCACGGCCGCTTACGAGACCGGACTGGCGGCTCTCGACCACCCGCTGCTGAGCCCGCGGCGGCCCGGTGCCGACGACCCCCCGGCGCCCACCGAGGGGGAGGAGGCCATGCCCTGGGAACTGCCCACGCTGAACGACGTCCTGCCACTCGATGAGGCGTACCTGGACCTGCGTCGCTCCGACTACGAGCGCCTGAGGCGGGCTGTCGAGCCCGTGATCGGTGCGGCCGCTCTGGAACGGCTTCGTCCCGAGATCACGCGCGTGTACGAGCAGGGCGTGGCGGCCGCCGGCGAGCGTTTCGACCTGATGGACGATCTGGCCCGCCCGTGCGCGGCGACCGTGGTCGCCGAGCTGCTCGGCGTCGCGCCCGGCCGTCGCCGCGAGTTCGCCGAACTGTCCGCCGGGGCCGCGGGGGCGCTCGACGCCACGATGTGCCCGCCGCAGCTGCATGTGGCCCGCACGCTCACGGCGTCCCTTTCCGGACTCCACGACCTGATGGCCGAGGCCGTCGAGGCCAGGCGCCGGGAGCCGCACGACGATGTGCTCGCGGCGCTGCTGGAGGCGTTCGCGGGCGGGGACGCGCCGGGGCCCGACGCGCTCGCGGTCTCCATGCTGCTCGCGGTCACGGGCGTCGAGATCGCCGCGAACCTGGTCTGCACCACGATGTCGTCGCTGCTCGACCACGCCGACCAGTGGAAGGCGCTGCGCACCGAGCCCGGACTGGCGGCCGCGGCGGTCGAGGAGACGCTGCGGTACGCCCCTCCGGTGAGACTGGCGCGGCTCTTCGCGCAGGAGGACGTCGAACTGGCCGGGCAGCGGATCGAGGCCGGCGGCGAAGTGGTCGTGGTGGCGGAGGCGACCGGCCGCGACCCGGCGGTCCACACCGACCCGGACCGCTTCGACCTCGGGCGCCGGGGGCCGGCTCCGCTCGCGCTTCACGAGGGGCTCCACGGCGGGATCCTCGCCCCGCTCGCCCGGCTGCAGGCGGTCGTCGCGGTGCAGACGCTCGCGGCAGAGGCACCCGAGATCCGGCGGACCGATGCCGTGCTCCACCGGCTCCGGTCCCCGGTCACCTCGGCGGTGCTGCGGTTCCCCGTCGCCGCCGGATGACCGGCCGCTCCGTCCTCCCAGAGAAAGGTGCGCCCATGGACGTCAGCGACAGGGCACGGAAGGTCGTCGCCTGCCGGGTCTGCGGAGGAGGCGACTGGCAGGACGTCGTCTCCTTCGGCCCCGTGCCCCTGGCCAACGGCTTCCTCGACCCGGCCGGATCGTACGACGACGAGCCGTACTATCCCCTCGGCGTCATCTCGTGCCGCTCCTGCCGGCTGATGAGCGTGACCCGGATCGTCGACCCCGAGGTCCTCTACCGCACCTATCCCTACGTCACCTCCGACTCCGAGACCATCACGCGGCACATGCGGTACGTCGCCGAGACCTGCGTGCGGCGGTTCGCGATCGGCGAGGACGACCTCGTGGTGGAGATCGGCAGTAACACCGGCACGCAACTGCTGGCGTTCCGGGAGGCCGGGACGCGCACGCTGGGCGTCGACCCGGCGCGCAACCTGGCGGCCGTCGCCAACGGGAACGGCGTCCCGACGCTGCCGGAGTTCTTCTCCGCGGGCGTCGCCGAGACGATCAGGGAGGAGCACGGGCCGGCCCGCCTGGTCCTGGGCCGCCATGTCTTCGCGCACATCGACGATCTGGCCGGGGTCGTCGACGGCGTCCGGGGGCTGCTGGCCCCGGACGGTGTCTTCGCCATCGAGGTGCCGTACGCGCTGGAGCTGCTGGAACGCGTCGCCTTCGACACCATCTACCACGAGCATCTGTCCTATTTCCTGGTCCGGACCCTGGGCACCCTGTTCGAACGGCACGGCCTGCGGCTGTTCGACGTCGAACGGCTTTCGGTCCACGGCGGCTCGATCCTGGCCTTCGTCGGACATCCGCAGGGACCGTGGCAGGTCCGCCCGGCCGTCGCTGAGCTGTCGTCCCTGGAGGAGCGCACCGGCCTCTTCGAGGACTCCGCCTACCGCGTCTTCGCGAAGAACGTCGGCCATATCAGGGAGGAGCTGCCCGCGCTCATCCAGCGGCTGGTGGCCGACGGGAAGCGCATCGCCGGATACGGGGCCTCGGCGAAGGGCAACACGATCCTCAACGTCTGCGGGCTCGGCCCGGAGCACTTGGACTACTGCAGCGACACGACCGATCTCAAGCAGGACAAGGTGCTCCCGGGTACCCACGTCCCGGTGCGCACCCCCGAGTACGCGCGGGTGCATCCGCCCGACTACTTCCTGCTGCTCGCCTGGAACTACGCCGACGAGATCATCCGCAAGGAGGCGTCCTTCCTGAGGGCGGGCGGCAGGTTCATCCTGCCGATCCCCAAGCCCTCGATCGTCTCGGACGGCTCGGCATGAACGGCGCCCGCTGATGCGAGTCCTGTTCACGACGCTGGCCGTGAAGGCCCACCTGTACAACCTGGTCCCGCTGGCGTGGGCGCTCCGGGCCGCCGGCCACGAGGTCAGGGTGGCGGCGCAGGCCGACCTGGCCGACGACATCACGCGCGCCGGGCTGACCGCCGTGCCGATCGGTGAGCCGGCGGAGCCCGACTGGCTGACCCCCGAGCAGCTCGCGGAGCTGAGGGAGCAGGAGGAGCGCGCACACGCGGAGGACCCCTTCCCCTGGCACCAGTGGCGCCAGGTGCTGGACCTCGGTGAACTGAGGCCGGCATGGCTGACCTACGACTACATGCACGGCGTGTTCTCCGCCTGGACGTCGTCGGTCTTCCGGGAGATCTTCACCCCGGACATGGTCGACGAGCTGGTCGAGTTCGCCCGCGGCTGGCGGCCGGACCTGGTGATCTGGGATCCCGTCGTGTTCGCGGCCCCGGTGGCGGCGCGCGTGTGCGGTGCCGCCCACGCCCGGTTCCAGTACAGCCTGGACCTGGTGGGCGGGATCCGGCAGCGCTACCTCCGGTCGCTGGCCCGGCGGCCGCCGGAACTGCGTGAGGACCCGCTGGAGGAGTGGCTGTCCCCGATCCTCGGGCGGTACGGCTTCGCCTTCGACGAGGACGTGGTCGCCGGGCAGTGGACCATCGATCCCGTGCCCCCCGTGATGCGGCTCGCCACGGGCCACCACGTGGTCTCGGTCCGCCACGTGCCCTACAACGGCATGGCGGCCGTCCCCGACTGGTTGCGCGAGCCGCCCGAACGCCCCCGGGTGTGCCTGACGCTGGGCTTCTCCTTCCGCGAGATCCTCGGCGGGGACCAGACGTCGGCCGGTGAGCTGCTGGAGGCCATGGCCGACCTGGACGTGGAGGTGGTGGCCACGTTGAACGCCGACCAGCTCGCCGGGGTGGCCGCGCTGCCGGACAACGTCCGCACCGTCGACTTCGTGCCGATGAACGAGCTGCTCCCCACCTGCGCGGCCGTCGTTCACCACGGCGGTTTCGGAACCTGGCAGACCGCACTGGCCCATGGCGTTCCGCAGGTCGTCCTCCCGAGCGACCTGTGGGACAGCATGCCCAGGGCGCGGCTCCTCCACGAGGCCGGTGCCGGACTCCACGCGCCGGAAACCGGCCGGTCGTCCGCGGAGGAGGTGCGGGAGATGCTGGCACGGGTGCTGAAGGAGCCGCGCTTCGCGCGGAACGCGGCCCGGCTGCGGGCCGAGTCGCTGAGCACGCCCGTCCCGCGTGAGGTCGTCCCGTCGCTGGAGAGGCTGACCGCCGCGCACCGGTCGTAGCCGGTCAGCGCAGCAGCGGCAGCGCCCGGCGCAGCGCGCTGCGCCACGGCCGGAGCGGCCCGGCGCCGAGCCGCTCCCACCGTCCGTGCCCCAGCACGGTGTAGGCGGGGCGGGGAGCCGGGCCGCCGAACGCCTCGGTGGTCGTCGGGCGGACCCGGTCGGGATCGGCGCCGACGAGCGAGAAGACCTCCCTGGCCAGCTCGTACCAGGTCGCCTCGCCGGAGTTGGTCGCGTGGAAGATGCCGCACGCGTCCGGCTGCCGGGCGAGCGCGACCACGCGCGCGGCGACGTCGGCGGACCAGGTGGGCTGGCCGTGCTGGTCGGCGACCACCTCGACGGTGTCCCGCCGTGCCTGCAGCTCGATCATCGTGCGTACGAAACTGCGTCCGTGGGCACCGTAGAGCCAGGCCGTCCGCACGATGGCCGCCGAGCCCGGCAACCGGGCGGCCACCGCCCGTTCCCCCGCCAGCTTGCTGCGGCCGTAGGCGGTCGTGGGCGCGGGAGGATGGTCCTCGGAGTAGGGGAGGCGTGCCTCGCCGCTGAAGACGTAGTCGGTGGAGATGTGCACGAGCCGGGCGTGATGCGCGGCGCACGCCTCGGCGAGATGGCGCGGACCGTCGCGGTTGACCAGCAGCGCCGTCTCCTCGTCCGCCTCGGCGTCGTCGACCGCGGTGTAGGCGGCGCAGTTGACCACGATGTCGGGGCCGTGCTCGGCGACGGCCGAGCGCACGGCGCCGGGTTCGGTGATGTCCAGCTCGGCGCGGGTGAGGGCGACGACGTGGTCGCCGCGGCGGGCGGCCTCCGCCGTGAGCCGAGCGGCCACGTCCCGGCCGAGCATTCCACCGGCGCCGGTGACCAGCCATCTCATCGCGTGGACACCGGGGGCGCGGCGGGATGCCGCCTGAGCGGCTCCCACCAGTCCCGGTTCCCGCGGTACCAGGCGACCGTCTCCGCCAGGCCGCGCGGGAACTCCTGGCGCGGACGGTAGCCGAGCTCGCGGCGCGCCTTGCCGTCGTCGAGCGAGTAGCGCCGGTCATGGCCCTTGCGGTCGGGTATGTGCCGGACGCTGGACCAGTCGGCGCCACAGGCCGTGAGCAGCCGCTCGGTCAGCTCCCGGTTGGTCAGCTCGGTCCCGCCCCCGAGGTGGTAGATCTCGCCCGTGCGCCCGCCGGTACGCACCAGTTCGACACCGCGGCAGTGGTCCTCGACGTGCACCCATTCGCGGACGTTCAGCCCGTCGCCGTAGAGCGGGACCGTGCGCCCGTCGAGCAGGTTCGTGATGAAGAGGGGGATGATCTTCTCGGGGAACTGGCGCGGCCCGTAGTTGTTGGAGCACCGGGTGATCCGCACGTCGAGCCCGAACGTCCGGTGGTAGGCGAGGGCGAGCAGGTCGGAGGAGGCCTTCGAGGCGGAATAGGGGGAGTTGGGGCTGAGCGGCTCGTCCTCCCGCCAGGAGCCGGTGTCGGTGGAGCCGTAGACCTCGTCGGTCGAGACGTGGACGAACGGCCCCACATCGTGCCGCAGCGCGGCGTCCAGCAGCGTCTGGGTGCCCAGCACGTTCGTGACGACGAACTCGTCCGAGCCCTCGATCGAGCGGTCCACATGGGACTCGGCGGCGAAGTGCACGATCTGGTCGGCCTCGGCCATCAGCTTGCCGACCAGGTCGGCGTCGCAGATGTCGCCGTGGACGAACCGCAGTCCCGGGTGGTCGATGTCCAGATTGCGTAGCTGTCCCGCGTAGGTGAGCTTGTCCAGCACGGTGATGTCGGGGCGGCCGGCACCGCCGGCCAGGAGCATGCGAACGTAGGCGGAGCCGATGAATCCGGCCGCACCGGTCACGAGGAGATTCAACGGGACCCCTTTGTCGGCAGCCTGTGCCCTCAGAGAATGCGGCGGCGGATTAGAGGGCGGGTTGAGGACCGTTGGGCCCGCGGTCCGCGCGTTCCAACGGGACTCGAAGAGGCGACGACCGGACTTCGCGATCGTTTCCGGCGCGGGCTCCAGGACGAACGGAGTCTCAGGCGGTCTTTTCGAGGAGGAGGAAGGAATGGCGCTTTTCGCCGTTCTCGCGACGCAGGCACCATCCGGGATCAGCGCGGACGAGTTCCGCCGGAGGCTGCCCGAGGGCTTCGCCTACACCGGGGGCCTGGTCGACAAGGGCGTCATCAAGCACAACTGGGTCCGCGTCGGCGCTTCGGGTGGACTGCTCATCTACGATGTCGCTTCGCACGAGGAACTGCTGGCCCTGTTGTACGGCAATCCGGTCAGCCCCCACCTGCGTTTCGAGGTCATACCGCTCGCCGAACCCGGCGGCTTCGATCCGGTGGCCTTCGAAAGGAAGGCAGAGGGCGACTGAGACGCCGCGCCGAGGCGACGGGGCACCTCGGCCCCTCACTCGGTGAGCAGGGCCCGCGCGAGATTGCGGTGGAAGGCCCGCACGCCGGGTTCCTTGGGGCTGAGGTGGCCGCGGGTGGCGAAGCGCGACCCGACCGACCGCTGGACCTGCTCCAGCCCCCGCCGATCCTCGTCGTTGACCACGGCGGCGCTTTCCTCGCTCTCCTTGCGGAGCTCGTCCACGTCCGCGCCGTCCAGCATGGCGGGCGGCATCAGGACCCCGCCGCGCACCTGGGTCCGGTCGATCGCCAGCGGGATGAAGCTGATCCAGATGATCTGGTCGCCGAAGGTGGCCACGCTGGCGGACGGGAAGACGATGTAGTTGTACATCAGCGATTTCTGCTCGTCGGTGAGCGGCACGAAGGGGGAGTCCACCGGTTCCCTGAAGGGGCTGCGCAGGCGGACCACCGAGGGGGAGCAGTCCCGCACCTCCATGTCGGCGCCGGGCGGTGTGATCAGCGCGACCGTGTTCGGGTGGAAGCCCATCACGTGGTAGTTCTCGTGGGCGTTCTCCACCGCGAGCTTCCAGTTCACCCCCCACTCCTCCACCCAGGAACCGACCTGCACCATCTCCCCCAACCGATAATTGGCC
>NZ_SMKH01000252.1 GCF_004348515.1 Actinomadura sp. KC345
ACGCAACCCCGGACGAGTCCGGCGAATGGGTGGTGGAGAGACTGTCTCCGTGACATCGGAACAGGAGCCAACCCCCGCCGACGGTCCTGACCGCTCTTCCTCCGGTGCCTCCGGGAAAGCCGAACACTCCGGGGACGCGGACCCCGGCTCGGAACCGGAGGAACACCGGGACGGCCCGAAGCCGGGCAAGACCCGCACGGGGCTGCGGGGGAGCAGGCTGCGCAGGGTCGCGATCGACACCCGGCCGCTGGCCCTGCCCGCGTTCCGGCGGCTGTGGCTGGGCCAGGGCGTGTCGTTCGTCGGGTTCCAGGTCACCGCCGTGGCCGTCCCCGTCCAGGTGTACGACATGACCAGGTCGTCGTTCTGGGTCGGCGTCCTCGGCTTCGTCAACCTCGTCCCGCTGATCGTGTTCGGGCTGTGGGGCGGCGCGGTGGCCGACCACATGGACCGGCGCAGGCTGCTGTTCGTCTCGTCCTGCGTCATGTGGGTGGCGACCCTGCTGCTGCTCGCGCAGGCGCTCCTCGGCGTCGACAGCCTCGCACTGATCATGGCGGTGGTCGCGGTCCAGGCCATCGGCTTCGCGGTGGCCTCGCCGACCCGCAGCGCGATCATCCCGCGGCTGATCGACACGCCCCTCGTCCCGGCGGCCAACACGCTCGCCTTCACCGCCAGCCAGTTCGGGATGCTCGCGGGCCCGCTGTTCGCCGGCGTCCTGCTGGCCCGCTGGAACTACGCGGCCGCCTACGCGCTCGACGCCGTGCTGTTCAGCCTCGCCCTCTACGCGGCGCTCCGGCTGCCGGCGATCCCGCCGCTCGGCGACATCACCGGTTCGCCGGGCCTGCGGTCGGTCTTCGACGGGCTGAGGTACCTGGCCACGCAGCCGGTGCTGATGATGTCGTTCGTCGTGGACATCATCGCGATGGCGATCGCGATGCCCCGCGCGCTGTTCCCCGAGGTGGCCGACACCCGGTTCGGCGGCGAGGGCGCGGTCGGCTGGCTGTTCGCGGCGATCGCGATCGGCGCGTTCCTCGGCGGGCTGATGTCCGGCTGGATCGGGCGGGTGCACCGCCAGGGCATCGCCCTCGTCGTGTCCATCGTGATCTGGGGTCTCGCGGTCGCGGCCTCCGGGCTGGCGGGGCAGTTGTGGCTGGTCGTCGTGCTGCTGGCCGTCGGCGGAGCGGCGGACCTGGTGTCGGCGGTCTTCCGCCAGTCGATGCTCCAGACGTACGCGCCGGACGAGATGCGCGGGCGGCTCCAGGGCGTGTTCACCGTCGTCGTCGCGGGCGGGCCGCGGCTCGGGGACGTCCGCGCGGGCGCGACCGCGAGCGTCGCGGGCGCGAGCGTGTCCTGGGTCGGCGGCGGCCTGGCCTGCGCGGTCCTGGTGGTCGTCGCGGCCCTCGCCGTCCCCGCCCTGCTCCGCTACGACACCCGCACGGCCCAGCCCGTCCCGGTCAACCCCGACCGTTGACTTGCGGCGTGTTGTTGTTATGCGGGCCGCCATAACACCATCACGCCGCAAGTCAACGGAGGGTGGAGGCGGCTACCTTCAGGTCGTCGACCAGGCCCCGGTATGTCGCTTCGCGGTCGTCGGCGCGCAGGACGGCGGACGGGTGGATCGTCGCGACGATCCGGGCGCCGGCACGGTCCGGCGGGGTGTCGCCGATCTCCCGGCCCGCCGCAGGCGTGCCGATCTTCTCCAGGTCTGGGAGAGGGAGCAGGTGGCCGCGCTGCCTGGTCACCCGGAACGAGGAGCCGAACAGGGCCTTGCCCGCGGTGGCGCCGAGCACGATCACGACGTCCGGGTCCAGGAGCCGCAGTTCGGCCAGCAGCCAGGGACGGCACGCGCGCATCTCGCCCGCGTTCGGCGGCTCGTGGATGCGCCGCTTGCCGCCCTCCTGCCGCTTGAACTTGAAATGCTTGACGGCGTTGGTGACGTACACCTCATCGCGCTCGATCCCGGCCTCCACCAGCGCCTGGTCGAGGACGCGTCCGGCCGGGCCGACGAACGGCAGGCCCTTGCGATCCTCCTGGTCACCGGGCTGCTCGCCGACGAACATGACCCGTCCGCCCGGGGAGCCCTCGCCGAACACGGTCTGGGTGGCGTTCTCGTGAAGCCCGCAGCCGCGGCAGCCGGCCGCCGCATGGCGCAGCGCGCCGAGGTCGGCCCGCTCCTCGGGGGTCTCGGGCAGGAACGGCTCCGCGTCATGGGAAGGTTTCGTGTTCATCTTGCGTTCCCTCGTACCCGGCTTGACGAGGATATTCGTGTGGCCCGGCGACGTGCGTCCCCAGCAAGTAGACTCGTGACCATAAGACTGGAGGGAGCTGTGACCTCACACGGCCTGATCGATACCACGGAGATGTACCTCCGGACGGTCTTCGAGCTCGAAGAGGAAGGGATCATTCCCCTTCGTGCGCGCATCGCCGAACGGCTCTCGCAGAGCGGACCGACGGTGAGTCAGACGGTCGCGCGGATGGAGCGCGACGGGCTGCTGCGGGTGGAGGGCGATCGCCACCTCGAACTGACCGAAAGCGGCCGCGGCCTCGCGACTCGCGTCATGCGAAAGCACCGTCTCGCCGAATGCCTGCTGGTCAACGTCATCGGGCTCCCCTGGGAGGACGTCCACATCGAGGCGTGCCGGTGGGAGCACGTGATGTCGGAGGACGTCGAACGCCGCCTCGTCGCGCTGCTGGACAACCCGACCACCTGCCCGCACGGCAACCCGATCCCCGGGCTCGCCGAACTCGGCGGGCACGGCGTCGCCGCCGACACCGCGCCGCTGTCGGTGATGACCGCGGTGGCCAGCCCCGGCGGCGCGGGCGCCGTGATCCAGCGGATCAGCGAACAGGTGCAAAGCGACAGCGACCTGATGCTTAGACTCAAGCAGATAGGGATACAACCGGGACGAGAAGTGACTCTTCGGGCTACCGATGACGGGGTGCGGGTGATCAGTGACGACGAGGCCGACACTCCCGCGACGGAACTGCCGCGCGACATCGCCGAGCACGTCTTCGTCAGCAGGCGCTGATCCGGCCGGCATGCGTGTCGGCGTCGTGCGAGGCCCCGTCTCGGCGGTCTATACCGAAGATCTCCAAGACATCGTGCCTTCCGGGCGTATCCCGGCGGCAGGTTCGTCGTTCAATACGACGGAGGGAACACGCACGATGTCCGTGCCGCGACGCCCGGTGATCATCGGCCGGGCGGACCGGACGGGGAGCGCGACTGGTATCGGGATGGGGAGATGAGCCACTGGGGGGAAGCGCCTGACGAGGCCTATCTGCCACCCGAGACCGTCCTGAACCAGATGGAGATGGCGGTCATCGTCTGCGACCGCTTCAGCAACGTCATCTACGGCAACTCCTTCGCGCGCCAGCTGTTCGGGTTCGGCGGAGACGACATCATCGGGCACTCCGTGCTCTCGCTGGGCATCGCCGAAGAGGACCACGAGCAGGCCACCGAGCTGGCCAAGCACGTCCTCAAGGGCGGCGTGTGGGAAGGCACGTTCTGCAACCTGCGCTCGGACGGCACCACCGTCTACACGCGCGCGCACGCGGTGCCGCTGCGCCACCCCTCCGGCGCCGTGGACGGTGTCGTGATCTTCGCGCGGGAGGCGCTGCGCTCCAACCAGCGCGAGCAGGACCGCTACGGCCTGATGGAACGCATCGGCGAGCGGCTCGCCGGATCCCTTGAGCTGGAGAGCACGCTGCGGCGCGTCGCCGACACGCTCGTCCCGCAGTTCGCCGACCACTGCTTCATCGACCTCTACAGCGGCGACCGGCTGTACCGGCGGGTGTCGCGGCACGCGGGCGGCTGGGAGCCGCCGCCCGGCACCTGGGCCGAGGTCGGCGAGCCCATCGCCTACCCGCGCGGGCACTTCGCCGAGAAGGCGATGAGCCGCCGCGACGCCGTCCTGGTCGAAGACATGATCCAGCACCGGTACGCCGCGCCGACCGAGTCGTCGCAGCGGCTCGGCAACGAGATGGGCATCACCTCGGTGATCTCGGCGCCGCTGCTGGTGCGCGGCGAGCTGCTCGGCGTGATGAGCCTGGCGCTGTCGAACCTGACCAAGCGGCCCGACCCGCACTACGACGGCTTCGACCGCGACCTGATGGGCGCGATCGGCAGCCGCGTCGCGCTCGCCGTCGACAACGCGCTGCTGTTCGAGGAGGAGCGCGACACCGCGCTCGCGTTCCAGAAGCACCTGCTGCCCGGTGACCGGCCGCCCCCGCTGGACGGCCTGCAGATCGCCTGGCGGTACGAGCCCGCCCGCCCGCTGGAGTCGCACGGGCACGGCATCCAGACGCAGGTCGGCGGCGACTGGTACGACGTGATCCCGCTGTCCGCGGGCCGCGTCGGCCTCGTCATCGGCGACGTCGAGGGACGCGGCGCCCGCGCCGCCGCCGTGATGGGCCAGCTCCGCGCCGCCCTGCGCGCGTTCGCGCAGGACGACAAGCCGCCTGCCGACATACTGCGCAAGCTGGACGAGTGGGTCCGCACGATGACGCGGCCCGAGCGGATGCGCTCCGGCTGGAACAGCGACGACCTCGTCCGGCCGCCGCTCGTGTCCTGTACCTACTTCGTGTACGACGCGTGGTCGCGGGTGCTGGAGTTCGCCAACGCCGGGCACGACCCCCCGTTCCTGATCGTCGACGGCCAG
The DNA here is from genome assembly GCF_004348515.1 of Actinomadura sp. KC345. Lineage (GTDB taxonomy): Bacteria > Actinomycetota > Actinomycetes > Streptosporangiales > Streptosporangiaceae > Spirillospora. Next base: position 4,656 of record NZ_SMKH01000252.1, read on the forward strand.
GTCGGCGAGCTGCCGTTCGAGAGCGAAGGCGGCATGCTCGGCCTGCGGGCCCCCGGGATGGGCGGCGAGATCCTCTTCAACGAGGAGACCAGCGAGCTGAAGCCGGGCTCCACGCTCGTCCTGTACACCGACGGCCTCATCGACCGGCGCCCCAAGGACGACGGCGACTACTACACCCGCGAGGAGTCGCGGGAGATGGTCCGCGCCGCCGTCGCCGAGGTCGCGCGCGGCGGCGTCGAGGCGATCGCCAACGCCGCCTACGAGGCGGTGCCCGGCGACATCGACGACGACGTCGCGATCGTCGTGATCCGCACCGCCGGTGACGAGCTGGCGGTCGAGGAGCGCACGTTCACCGCCGAGCCGATCATGGTGTCGGAGGCCCGCCGGATGGCAGCCGACGCGTTCGCGTCCTGGGGGATGCTGGACGAGCAGGCCGAGCTGGCATGCCTGCTGGTCTCCGAGGTCGTCACGAACGTCGTCCTGCACGCCACGGCCACGCCCGCCCCGCGCCGCGAGATGGTCGTGCCGGTCTCGGCCGGGACTCCGGGGCGCGGCGGCGAGCCGCTGAGCGCCCCGCCGCCCGTCCAGTTCAACATGAGCGACACGGGCTCGCTCGACGGCGACCTGTTCGAGGGCGGCGCCTTCTCGGAGGACGACTGGAACCTCGGCGCCGACCTGGGCCGCCGCGAACCGCCGACCAAGGAGTTCCGGCTCCGCCTGCGGCGCGGGGCCGACGCCATCTGGGTCGAGGTGTTCGACTCCGACATGCGGCTGCCGCGCATCCGCAGCGCGGGGGAGACCGACGAGGGCGGGCGCGGCCTGTACCTGGTCGACCAGCTCGCCACCCGGTGGGGCGCCCGGCCGACGGCGGACGGCAAGGCCGTCTGGTTCGAGCTGCCGCTGAGCCCCTGACGGAGTCCGGCGGGGTGAGGATCAGGCGATCGGTTCGGCCGCCACGTGCGCCCAGGACTGGGTGAACCACAGCTCGCCGCTGATGATGCGGGGTTTCGCGCCGGTGCGCCGGCCGCCGTCCACCTCGTCGATCAGCGCGGTGCGGATCCGGTCGGCCGTCGCCTCGTCGCAGGAACCGGCGAGCCACGGCTCCACGGGGCGTTCGACCGTGAACACGTCCAGCCGGCGGATGCTCCCGCCCGCCGAGGTGATCATTTCGGTGAGCCGGGCGATCGACGGGGCGCCGGGGTGGTCGGGGTCGCGCAGCCGCTGGATGCGGTCGCGGTCGGGTCCGGCGAGGTTGCCGCGCACCAGATCGGCGATGACGACCCGGCCGCCGGGGCGGCACACCCGCAGCAGCTCGCGCAGCGCGTCATGGGGGTCGCCCAGGCCGTGGAGCGAGAATCTGGCCGTCACCAGGGAGAACGCGTTGTCCCTGTACGGCAGTGCGGTGGCGTCCGCCTTCACCGAGGTGCGGTCGGGCCCCAGCGGATGCGGAAGCCGGTCCTCGCGCGTCACGGACGGCGGGACCGCGTCGCCGCCGGTGAGCCGCACCGGGCCCGTCCCGAACTCCACCGTGGACATCCGCGCGAATGCGCCGGACGGGTCGGACGACGCGGGCGCGGGCATGACGTCCACGGCGGTCACGTGGCGCACCTGCGGGCCGAGCGCCGCGGGCATGGGGCCGCTGCCGCGCGCCACGTCCAGGCACACGTCGTCCCGCGTGGGCTCGACGAAATCCAGAAGCCGGCGTAGATGCGGGGTGGTCGCGCCGCCGGTCTTCCAGGCGGTGGCCTTGTGCGGCACTGAAGGGTTTTCATCCGTCCTGACGCCAGGGGCCCTGACCGGTGCAGGCGACCGAGGATGAAAACTGTTCACTTGCGACTCCCTCGGCTCGGGCCGACTTCGCCGGACGGGGTACCGCTCGCGTCCGCCGCGCGGGGCACGGGCCCGGGCGCCCGGGATCATCCGGGCGCCGCACGTCTGCCTCGGCGGGGGCGTTGAACGGGCGTGAAGCCGGTTTCGCCAGTTATGACTCCCCTTCGGGGCCGTAAGTTCGGGATCGGCCGGACACAATCTCGTCCCATCTTCGCCGCCCCGGCCGGAGACCGCCGCGTGGGCCCCGTCAGCCCCTCAGGTGCTGCCCGTACATCGCCAGCACGACCAGGACGAACACGATGATCACCGCGAGCCGGGTGGGCATGGGGAGCCGGAGGCGCACCGCCGCCCAGCGCACGCAGAACGCGGCGAGCAGTGACACGACGACGAGGCTGAGGATGCCTTCCATGGTCACCTTCACTGTGTGGGGGAGTGCCGCCTCCTCGCCACGATAGACGTGTAAGGAACGGGTTACCCGCCGGTCGGGCCCGGAAGTGGGCCAGATAATCTCCCCCTGTGGCAGATGCGAAGGAAACAGACGGCCGCGACAAACTCGACGGCATGATGACCAACCTGGCGCGCGGGCGGGTCGCCCTCGGCCTCGCGGCGCTCGCCGCGCCCAGGCTGACCGTGAAGGCCATGGGCATCGGTGGCGGCGCCGACACGGGCCGCGACTACATGGTCCGGGCGTTCGGCGCGCGGGAGATCGCGCTCGGCGCCGGCTACCTGCTGAGCCGGGACGACTCCGGACGGCGGATGTTCGCGCGGCTCGGCCTCGCGGTCGACTCCCTCGATCTCATGAGCGGCATGAAGACCCGCCCGGGGCTGCCGCTGTGGGTGACGGCGGGCGCCGTGGCCGTCTCCGGCGGCGCGGCCGCGATCGGTGCGGCGAAGGTCGCCCGCGACCTCACGGGCTGACCCGGACCGCGGATCGCGCGGCCGCCGGCCGGTGATCTCCTCCGGCTGATGGGTAGACCTCCCCAGTCCGCGAACCGGAGGCATCGGCGGGGGACTGCATGACGGCGGGATCGGCGGGGAGGGCGGCGCACGGCGAGCAGGTCATGCCCAAGGGCAGGGAACTCTACGTCGTCCTCGGCGCGCTCATGCTGGCCATGCTGCTGGCCGCGCTGGACCAGACGATCGTGTCCACGGCGCTGCCGACGATCGTCAGCGACCTCGGCGGGCTCAACCACCTGTCGTGGGTGGTGACGGCGTATCTCCTGGCCGCGACGGCCTCGACGCCGCTGTGGGGCAAGCTCGGGGACCAGTACGGGCGCAAGCGGCTGTTCCAGGCGTCGATCGTCATCTTCCTGATCGGGTCGGCGCTGTGCGGGCTGTCGCGGGACATGACGGAGCTGATCGTTTTCCGCGCCCTGCAGGGCCTCGGCGGGGGCGGGCTGATGGTGCTCGTCGTCGCGATCGTCGGGGACGTGGTGCCGCCGCGCGAACGCGGCCGCTACCAAGGGCTGTTCGGTGCGGTCTTCGGCGTGTCCAGCGTGTGCGGCCCCCTGCTCGGAGGCTGGTTCGTCGACAACCTGTCGTGGCGCTGGGTCTTCTACATCAACCTGCCCATCGGCGTTCTCGCGCTGCTGGTCATCGCCGTCGTGCTGCCGAAGGCCGGCGAGCGCGAACGCCACCGCATCGACTACCTGGGGACGCTGCTGATCGTCGGCTGGGCCGTCGGCCTGGTCCTGGTGACGACCTGGGGCGGGACGAGCTACGACTGGATCTCCGCGCCGATCATCGGGCTCGCCGCGGGGTCCGTCGCGCTGATCGGCGTCTGGGTGCTGGTCGAGCGCCGCGCCGCCGAGCCGGTCATGCCGCCGCGGCTGCTCGCCGACCGGGTGTTCGCGCTCGGCTCGGCCGTCAGCTTCGCGGTCGGTTTCGCGATGTTCGGCGCGCTGACGTTCCTGCCGATCCTTCTGCAGGTGGTGCACGGCGTCTCGCCGACGCTGTCCGGTGTGCACCTGCTGCCGATGATGCTCGGCATGCTGGCCAGCTCGATCGGCTCCGGGCAGCTGATCACCCGGTACGGGCGCTACAAGATCTTCCCCGTGGTCGGTACCCCGCTCATCGCGCTGGCCCTGTACCTGTGCTCGCGGCTGGACGAGACCGCGTCCACGCTGTCGATGAGCCTGCGGTTCGCGCTGCTCGGCTTCGGGCTAGGCATGGTGCTGCAGGTGCTGGTCATCGCCGTCCAGAACGCCGTGTCGTACCGGGACCTGGGTGCGGCCACGTCGGGCGTCACGTTCTTCCGGCAGATCGGCGGGTCGTTCGGCGTCGCGGTGTTCGGCTCGATCTTCAGCAACCAGCTCGCCGGCCACGTGGAGGACCTGGCGCGGGTCCTTCCCCCTGGATTCGATCCGTCCGCCGTCCAGGGCAACCCTCAGCTCCTCGACCGGTACCCCGCCGAGGTGCAGCGGGGTGTCCTGCACGCCTACTCGGAGTCGATCGACTCGGTGTTCTTCTGGGCCGTCCCAGTAGTGGCCGTCGGGTTCGTGCTGACGTGGTTCTTGCGCGAGGTCCCTCTCCGCGCGACGTCGCAGACGCACGACTATGGAGAAGGGTTCGGTGCGGCACCGACCGCCCGGTCGTCCAGGCACGAGATCGAGCGCGCGCTGAGCGAACTCATGCGCAAGGACGCGAAGGCCCGCCAGCTCTACGAGCGGCTAGGCGCGCACGCGGGAGTCGCGCTACCGGCCGGGAGCGTCTGGGCGCTCTGCCGCATCGCCAAGGACGGGACGGTCAAGGGCCAGGATCTCGCCGAACGCGCCGGCGTCCCGATCGAGCACGGCCGCCCGTACGTCGACCGGCTCGTCGACGCGGCCTACGTGCAGCGCCGGGACGGGACCCTCGCCATCACCGACGCCGGCCGGGCCGTGGCCGAACGGCTCTTCGCCGCGCGGCGTGAGGGACTGGCTCGCCATGTGGACGGCTGGTCCCCCGAGGAACATCCGGAACTGGCGGACGTGCTGACCAGGCTGGCGGAGGCGTCCCTCGGCGACGACGCGGACGGCGACGTCCTTCGCCCCGACCCCGGTCCAGAGCCCACCGGACGCCGTGCCTAAGGTGGCCCCGAGACTCAGCTCACATGGCGTTGCGTCGCGAGCGATGTAATCTCATACTGACTGACCGAATCTCACTCGGTTTCGGGACGGAACCCCAAAATTTGGAGGCGTAGTGGCCGAGGCGTACATCGTCGGCGCGGTCCGTACCCCCGTCGGTACCAAGAAGGGCGCCCTGAAGGACGTCCACCCCGCCGACCTCGGGGCCCACGTGCTCAAGGAGCTCGTCAACCGCACCGGCGTCGACCCCTCCGCGGTCGAAGACAACATCATGGGCTGCGTCATGCAGGTCGGCCCGCAGTCCCTCGACATCTCGCGTACCGCGTGGCTGTCGGCGGGCCTGCCGGACACCGTGCCCGGCGTGACCATCGACCGGCAGTGCGGATCGTCCCAGCAGGCGATCCACTTCGCCGCGCAGGGCGTCCTGTCGGGCACCCAGGATCTCGTCGTCGCGTCCGGCGTCGAGCAGATGGCCGTCGTCCCCATGGGATCCTCCGTCGCGATGGCCCTGGAGAAGGGCATGCCCTTCCCGTACGGCGACGGCTGGGCCGAGCGGTACGGCCAGCAGGAGATCTCCCAGTTCCGCGGCGCGCAGCTGATGGCCGAGAAGTGGGGCCTCAAGCGCCAGGACCTCGAAGAGTTCGCCCTCGAAAGCCACAAGCGCGCCAGCAAGGCCATCGAGGCGGGCCACTTCGAGCGGGAGATCGCCCCCCTCGCCGGCCTGTCCAAGGACGAGGGCGCCCGCCCCGACACCACGCTGGAGAAGATGGCGGAGCTGAAGCCGCTCCGCGAGGGCTGGGACATCACCGCCGCCGTCGCCTCGCAGATCTCCGTCGGCGCGTCGGCGCTGCTCATCGCGTCCGAGGAGGCCGTCAGGAAGCACAACCTGACGCCCCGCGCCCGCATCCACACCCTCGCCGTCTGCGGCTCGGACCCGGTCTACATGCTGACCGGCCCGATCCCCGCCACGGAGAAGGCCCTGCAGCGCGGCGGCCTGAAGATCGACGACATCGACGTCTTCGAGGTGAACGAGGCGTTCGCCCCGGTGCCGATGGCCTGGGCCAAGGACACCGGCGCCTCGCTGGAGAAGACCAACCCGAACGGCGGCGCGATCGCCCTCGGCCACCCGCTCGGCGCCACCGGCGGCATCCTGATGACCAAGCTGCTGCACGAGCTGGAGCGCACCGGCGCCCGCTACGGCCTCCAGACCATGTGCGAAGGCGGTGGCCAGGCCAACGCGACGATCATCGAGCGGGTCTGACCCCGCTTCGCGAACTGCCCCTTGGAACGTCGCCTTCGGGCCGCTCCAGGGGGCAGTAACGTGTTCGCGGCCGGTGCGGACGCACGGCCGGGAAGGGGCCAGGGCATGTACGAGACGATCCTTTACGAGGTCGCGGATCGGGTCGCCCGGATCACCTTGAACCGTCCCGAGGCGCGCAACGCCCTCAGCGACCGGATGGTCGGCGAACTGCTCGACGTGTTCGAGCGCGCCAAGACCGACCCGGACGTCCGGGTCATCGTGCTGACGGGTTCGGGGGATCGGGCGTTCTGCGCGGGCGCCGACCTCGGCGGGCTGGGCGAGCACGGTCTCGCCTCGCCCGACGTGATCCGGGAGAGCGCGCCGTTCCGCCTGTTCACCGCGTTCCCGAAGCTCGGCAAGCCGATCATCGCGCGGCTCGCCGGGCACGCCGTCGCGGGCGGTCTGGGCCTGGCCGCCGCGTGCGACCTCGTGATCGCCGCGGACGACGTCAAGCTCGCCACCCCCGAGGTCAACGTCGGTCTCTGGCCCATGATGATCATGGCGATCGTCAACCGGAACGTCGCGCCCAAGCACGCGTTCAAGCTGTACTACACCGGCTCCCGCGTCACCGCCGCCGAGGGCCGCGAGATCGGCCTGGTGACCGAGGTCGTCCCCCGCGCGGAGTTGGACGCCCGCGTGGATGAGCTGGCCACCGCCATCGCCTCCAAGAGCCCGCTGGGCCTGCGCCGGGGGCGGGACGCCTTCTTCGCCGTCGAAGGCCGTCCGCTCGAAGACCAGGTGGCCCATCTGCTGGGCGAACTCGTCGGACTCGCCGCCACGGAAGACGCCCAGGAAGGCATCGCGGCCTTCCTGGAGAACCGTTCGCCCGACTTCGAAGGCCGCTGACTCAGCGGCCGCCCGGGTAGCCGCCCGGGGGATACCCCGCCGGCGGGTACGGACCGCCTTGGGGGTACGGAGGCTGGGG
>NZ_SMKH01000253.1 GCF_004348515.1 Actinomadura sp. KC345
CGACCGGACCCGCTTCACCGACGCCCGCGCACTCAAGGCCTACGCAGGCAGCGCCCCAGTCACCCGCGCGAGCGGCAAGACCACCACCATCACCCACCGAAGAGTGAAGAACCAGCGACTGGCCGCCGCCGGCTACGTCTGGGCCTTCGCCGCCCTGACCGCCTCACCCGGCGCCCGAGCCCACTACGACCGCCGCCGCGAACGCGGCGACCGCCACACCGCCGCCCAACGCAACCTGTTCAACCGCATGCTCGGCTGCCTGCACCACTGCCTCCAACACCGGCAGCTCTACACCGAACACACCGCCTTCCCCACCCGCCTGGCCGCAGCCGCTTGACAACTTAACCGCGTGGGATGTCTCCATGGCCCGAACCGGCGCGTACCCGGGACCGCGGCACCGCCCCCTTTCAACGCGCGCCGTCGGAGGAGCCCATGACCGCCACCGTCACCGCGATGCCGCCGCGCCACCACAGACCGCGGCGACTTCGGACGAGACTTCCGTCCGCTGGCGTGCGCCTGTTGCTCGGAAGTCCCTGATCCACCGCCTCGTCCGGCCTGGGGCGGGCTGGTGCCCTGGACCGTCCGTCTGGTGGTGGCGCCCCATGCGGAGTATGCGTTCCGGGCTGAGCGGGGCTCGTTATGCCTGGGCGAGTGCGGCTTCGTCGGCGTCGGTGTCGGCGTCGGTCCAGGTGGCGTCGGCGGGCGGGTTGGCGAGATGCCAGCGCACCGACTCGGCGACGCGCTCGGCCGGGTCTCGCGGGGCCCAGCCGAGGACGGCCTGAGCACGGGCGGTCGAGAAGAGCAGATGCTGGGCCGGAGCGGCGGTCAGCGCCAGATCCGCGGGCAGCGCCCCGTCAGGGACCCGGACGAGTTCGGCGTCGGCCCCGGCGGCCTCGATGATCTGCTCGAACCATGTGGACAGCGGCCAGGTCTGGAGTTCGCCGAGGTTGAACGTCTTCCCGTCGGCCGCCCGGGTGTCGAGAGCGGACAGCACACCGGTGGCGAGGTCGTCGACGTGTCCGCGGGTCCACAGCAGGTTGGCCGCGCCGACCGGGACGCGGCGGCGTCCGGCGCGCAGCCGGCGCAGCACGGGCTCCTCGCGATGCTGCCAGTCGTGCGGGCCGTAGATCAGCGGCAGCCGCAGGACGGTGGCCCCGCGCGGGCGCCAGCGCTCTTCCACGTCGAGTTTCTCGTAATCGTCGGGCACGTGCGCGTACCCGGCGCCGCGGTGGGGGTAGCGCTCACGGCGCAGCTCGGCGTCCTCGGTCACGGGCACCGCCGCCTCGCAGCGCCCGCTGACCAGACCGGAGTAGGCCTGGTAGACGTCCTGGCTGGACAGCACCACAGCCGGAACCTCGGGCAGAACGGGCAGCACCGCCTCGACGTGGGCGGCGGTGAGCGCGCAGGTGTCCACTACCGCCTGCGGGGCGAACCTCCGCACCTCACCGGCGTGCTCGGCCAGATCAAGCCGGTCGGTCAGCAGCCGCCCCACCGGCACCGACGGGCCGGGGCCGCCGAGTCCCCGATGGACGACCAGCACCTCGTCGCCGCGCTCATGCAACCGCTCGACCACGCGGCGCCCCAAGAACCACGTCCCACCCAGCACGAGTACCCGCATCCGACGACGATCCCACAGCCTCCCCGCGGAGCACTGCCCAGAGTTGCCCGCGTCCGCAGGTGCAGAAGGACCATCCCCGCGCGGGGATGGTCCCTCGGACTGCCCGACCTGGTGAAGGCGCGCGAAGTGCTCCCCGCGCGCGGGGGGATGGTCCCTCCGGCCGGTGGTCCCATAGCCACTTTGGCATCTGCCCCGGGTAGGGGATCAGCTGGACCTCTTCTCGCGGGGCAGGTCTATCTCGATCGAAGTCGTGTACTTCAGCGCTCGTTGCCTCCGGGGACATAGAACGCGGTGGTGGCCTCGACCGCGGCCGCCACGTGATCCGGATCGCCGCCGGCGGCCAGGTGAGCTTCGCCCCATGCCACAGCGCTACGCCTGGCGAAATCGCGACCCGCGGGCGAGGTCTGGAACTCCGCGTGATCGAGGGCCTCGGCGTCGGCCATTCAGATCTGGCATTTCGCCGTCACGCGCGGTGTCGACGTCCATCGCCATCCGCTACGCACCATCGCGACTCATCGTCCAGCCGTTGTCTTGTGAGCCGACTCAGCGCGCGTGATGCCGGCCGGCGTCCGCACGGAACTGCGGCGGGCTCGTGGCCCCGGGAGGCCACCGGCTCGCGGTTGCTTCCTAAACGTTGCGGCGCAGCGTGAACCAGAAGGTCGGCACCGAGTTGGTGCCCGGTGTGACGTCGATCAGTTCCCAGCCGGGGAACCTGGCGCGGAGCTCGTCGGCTGTGACGCCCGCCGCCCACGACGTGACCTCGGGGAGCGGGTTGCCGAGCGGCTCCGGGCCGTACCCGAACATCAGCAACCGTGCTCCGGGAGCGGCGCGGTGGGTGAGCCCGGCGGCGTAGGCGTCGCGGCGGTGCGGCGGAACCCCGCAGAAGCAGCTCAGGTCGAAGAACAGGTCGAAGGGGCCCGGTACGTCCAGCTCGTCGAGGCGGGTCGCGTCTCCGTGGAGCAGCCGTACCGCCACTCCCTCCGCCGCAGCCTTCTCCTTGGCCTGGCCGACGGCTCGGTCGATGAGGTCGACGGCCGTCACTTCCCAGCCGTGCCGTGCGAGGTAGGTGGCGTTGGTCCCTGTGCCGCAGCCGAGTTCCAGGGCGCGGCCGGGTGGCCGCGCCCTGTCGCCCTCCACCAGGGCGACCAGCTCGGGCGGCGTCACGCCGGTGTCCCACGGTGGCTTGCCGGTGCGGTAGAAGCGCTCCAGCGCGCGGTGGACGGACTCCTCCTCAGGGTCTCGCTGCGTTGAGGCCAGGTCCGGTTCCGGCTTCCGGGTGGCGTGGGGCTGGTCCATCGTCTCCTCCAAGAATCTAGAGTTGAACTCTAGTGATGTACTCTAGAGCTATACTCGCAATATGGATGGAGTCAAGCGGCCGGACAAGCGAGCCGAGCGTTCGCTCCGCACCCGCGAAAAGATCGTCGAGGCGGCCCGCGAGCTGTTCGTCGCGCAGGGCTACGGGGCGACGAGCCTGCAGGAGATCGCGGACCGGGCGGGCGTGGCCGTTCAGACGGTCTACTTCGTCTTCGGCAACAAGCGCACCCTGTTCAAGGACGTCGTCGACTCGACCATCGCCGGTGACACCGAACCGGTGGCCACCATGGACCGGGAGTGGTTCCGCACCGCATGTGCCGCGCCCACCGCGGCCGACCAACTGCGCGAGCACGTCCGCGGCACCCGCGAGATCCTGGACCGGGTGGCCCCGATCATGCCGCTGATCGCGGCCGCCGCGGCCACCGATCCGCAGATCGCCGCGCAGTGGCCCGACGGCCCCGATCCGCGCTACACCGTGCAGCACGCCGCGGCTCAGACGCTGGTCGGCAAGCCCGGCGCCCGCTCGGACGTCTCCGTCGCGATGGCCGCCGACCTGCTGTTCGGGCTGCTCAGCCCGCAGCTGTACCTGCTCTTCGTCCAAGATCGCGGCTGGTTGCCGGACGAGTGGGAACAGTGGGCCTACGCCACTCTGACCGCCCAGCTCTGCACCGCCCCTGCGTCAAGCCCGGGTCGCCGGGACAGCCGCGGCCCGGACGACCACGCTCCAGAACCCCGTGATCCCTCGCCCGGCCCTGACGCCGCCAAGCCACCCGGCGCAGTGCCCCACACGCCGGACTGACTCCCCACCCGCTCGGTCCGGGTCCAAGACACCGCATGGCCCGGACACTGGTCGTCGGCTGCACGGCAGAACAACCCCGCACGGCAAGGCCTGGCACGGCTTCATTGACGACGAGCTCGACCGGATCGTCGAACTCGGCCCGCAGGACACCGGCATCCTGCACCGCCGCCTGTTCGTCGAGGCACTGGCGGACGCCACCGGCGCCGCTCTGGAAACCCCGGCGCCGCTGGAGGCTTCCCCGAGCGCCAACGAGCGGGACTACGACGCGGCGCTCGCCCAGATCAAGGACATCATCGTCCCGCGCAGCGAGGACCCTTCGTCGTCCTGCGCAGCAAGGGCCTGGCGCGCATCCTGAAGTACCTCCGCGAGAACGAGCGGCTCCCGGACGCCAAGAACCGCAGCGAACTCGACGACCTCTGGCTCCCGCCCGGCCGACGTCCCAACCGGCCGGGCCCACCTCGCCGAAGGACTGCGCGCAGGCACGGTGTCCATGCCGTCCGCACTCCTGATCCTCTACCGATGGTGCACCGCGAAACGCAGGTGGGCCTCCCCGCCATGGGCCGCCTAGCGACCGCCACCACGACGAGCTTGCAACTCGGATGATCAACGGTCGGTGGCTCAGGCTCAGCCCCAGTGTGTGAGCTCTGCGGTCGCCGCGAGGTCGGCGGTGACGCCGAGCAGGTTGCGCTGTACCGGTCCGTCGGATGTGGGCATCCAGGCGACGACGGTTTCGGTCCGGTCGTCGGCCAGGGGTACGAACACCACCCCGGTGCGCCGGACGCTGTTCGCCGAGAGGGCGAGCCGGGTCACGCCGACGCCGGCGGCGACGAGCCCGAGCAGGTTCGCCACCCCGGTGGCCCGCTGGACGACCCTGGGGGTGAAGCCGGCGGCGGCGAAATCCCGGTCGTACTTGTCGTGCCAGGGGGGCCACGACGCTCGCGGCGAGAGTACCCAGTCCTCCTCGGCCAGGTCGGCGAGGCGGAGTTCGGCGCGGTCGGCGAGGCGGTGCCCGGCCGGCAGGACGGCGCAGACCGGTTCGGTGGCGAGCGTCCGGGTGGCCAGGTCGGCGACGAGTGGCGGACGGGTGAACGCCGCGTCGAATCGCCCGTCGCGCAGCCCGGCGACCAGTTCGTCGATCTGCACATTGTGGGTGGTGAGTTCGAGGCCGGGGAGACGTTCCCGCAGGGCTTTGACCACAGGCGGCAGCATGTAGTTGGCGGTGGAGGTGAGGAACGCCAGGTCGAGACGGCCGGTCTCGCCGCGGCCCGCGCGTTGCGCGACGGCGACGGCGGCGTCGGCCCGAGCGAGAACGGCGCGGGCCTCCGGCAGGAACGCCCGTCCCGCTTCGGTGAGACGGGTCCCCCGGGTATCGCGGTCGAACAGGCGTACCTCGAGATCGCGTTCGAGCGCTGCGATCTGCTGCGACAGCGACTGCTGGGCGAGGTGGAGGTGCCGTGCGGCGCGACTGAAGCTCAGGTGTTCGGCGACGGCGACGAAGTACCGCAGATGACGCAGCTCCATGGTCACAGGATCTGACTGTAGCCGCCGGAAGAAGCGTGTGTTGGCCAGGCCGTGGCCGACCCGGCCAGGATGAGGCGACGGCACGCAGACGAACTGGACAGGGGTGCGGGCGACGATGACGGACACGGGTCGCGTGTGGTTGATCACCGGTTGCTCGGCGGGATTCGGCCGGGAGCTGGCGTTGGCGGCACTGGCGGCCGGCGACCGGGTGATGGCGACCGCGCGGCGGCCGGACCGGCTCGCCGATCTCGTCGCGGCCGGCGGGCGGCGGGTGCGGACCGCGCAGCTGGACGTCACGCAGGAGGAGCAGGTGAGCGCCGCCGTCGCACAGACTCTCGCCGAGTTCGGCCGGGTGGACGTGGTGGTCAACAACGCCGGCCACGGCAGCGTCGGCGCGGTCGAGGAACTGGACCTGGCGGACCTGCGGGCCCTGATGGACGTCATGTTCTTCGGAGCCGTCGCGGTGACCAAGGCCGTCCTGCCGCTCCTGCGCGCACAACGCCAAGGGGCGATCGTCCAGATCAGCTCGATGGGCGGCCAACTGAGCATGCCCGGATTCGGCGCGTACTGCGCGGCGAAGTTCGCGCTCGAAGGTGTGTCCGAGGCGCTGACGGCGGAGGTCGCGCCGTTCGGCGTCCGCGTGTTGATCGTGGAGCCCGGCTCCTTCCGCACCGAATTCGGCGGCCGGCGGATGCACCGGTCGCGAACCATCGAGGAGTACGCCGCCGCGACCGGTCCGACCCGTGCGGCGGTCGACGGCATGGACGGCACCCAGCCGGGCGACCCGCGCAAGGCGGCCCAGGCCATCATGCGAATCCTCGACAGCCCCGACCCGCCACTGCGGCTGGCGCTGGGCAATGACGCCGTCGACCACATCGCCGCCCACCACGAACTGCTCCGCGCCGACCTGACGCGGTGGGAGAAGCTCAGCCGCTCCACGGACCTGGACTGACGCCCCGTCACACCGGACACGGCCGAAACGCCGCGCTGTCTCCGAAATGGTTTCCTCCCGGGCAATGGTGAAGAGGCACGTCGTCTGTGCCATCGCGCCGGTACGGTCGGGGAGTGGTGACCGACGGCCTGGGCCGGGCCGACGATCCGTGGCGGCGGCGGTGGGCGTGGGACCGGCCGTTTCCGCCGCGTTGGCTACTGGTCGGACACACCGGCACACCGCAGTTTCCCGGTGAGGATGCCGTGGCGTTGTGTGCCGACATAGACGGGCTGTTCGTCGACCTGCCGCCACGGCCGCGGGAACGCCCCACCGGCCTCTTCCGTGAGCCCGCCGAGCCTCCGGTGCCGCACGTCACCCTGGTCGGCTGCCGTCCCGAGCCGCCGCTGGAGACCGCGATCGCCGCGGCGCACCAGGCGACGAAGGCCGGTCTGCGCCGCCGAAGGGTGTCCGCGGACGTGGGAGCCGTCGCCGCCGACGGCTCGGCGGTGGCTCTGGTCGCCGCCGCCGTGTCCGGCACGGTCCTGTCGAGCGTCCCGTCCACGCTCGGCTCCGGCCTGCTGGACGTCACCATCGCCGGTGACGCACGTGAACCGCGCCCGGCCGGGACCCGCGGCATTCTGGACCTGTGGTTCACCGGCCGGCCCACCCGGTACAACCTGTGGGCGCGCCATGACCGGACGCTGCGGCACGAGTGGGCCGGCGTGGCGCTGGCCCATCGCCGCCGCGAGGCTCCCGACCGGCCGGCAGGGACCGTCTTTCACCTCGACGGCCGCTTCGTCACCGACGTCGAGGGCTTCTACTGCGACATCGGTGAAGCGATCAACGGCCCAGGCGGCTACTTCGGCTGGAACCTCGACGCCCTGGACGACTGCCTCAGCGCGACATGGGGCGCTCAGGCGCCCTTCCGCCTGCTCTGGCACGACTCGGCGGTGGCCCGCCGGCACCTCGTCGCCGGCCACGACCGCCACCGCCGCGCACCGGCGGTCACACTCGACACCCTCGTGCAGGTTTTCACCGCCCACGGCGTCGACGTCGAACTACGCTGAGCGCCCCGCCCGCCGATCCACACGTCCAGGGCACCGCCAACGAACCGCCGTCCGCTCAGGCCACCGATCGAGCGGCCGGGGCTGGTCGAGTCACCGTGCGGTCTCGTTCGTCGTGGCCTCCGTGCCTCCTGCCGACAGCATGCGGATGAGCTGGTGGATGGTGGTTCGCGCTTGGTTCAGGCTCGCCGCGTCAAGGTCGGTGCCGGCGAGGAGTCGGCTACGGTGACGGCGTCCGGCGGCGTCCAGGCGTGCCAGGGTCTGTCCGCCCGAGTCACTGAGCCGGACCAGAGGAGCCCGCGCGTCATGGGGGTTGGCGGTCCCGACGACCAGCCCTGCGGCCTTGAGCTCGTTGACGACCCGTTGGACGCTCTGCCGGGTCAGCCCCAGCCGCCGGGCGGCGCCCGACACCGTCATCGGTCGTTCGCTCAGCACGCTGAGGACGTGCCAGCGGGCGGTCGACTGGCCCTCCTCGCGGGCGATGTCCTCGGCGGTGTGCCGCGACAGCCCGGCCAGTTGGTACACGTCGGCGATGAGCAGGCGGTAGGCCTCGACCGTTGCCGATGATCGCACGGAACCCATAGAATGACAGCATACTGTCAAAATACGGGAGCGGCGATGATCCTCCGACTCTGGCGGGGCTGGACGACCGCCGAACTGGCCGACAGCTACGACGAGGTCCTCGGCACCGACGTGGCACCGGGCATTCTGGCCAGGAATCTCGACGGCCTGCGCTCGTTCGATGTCTGGCGACGCCGCCCCGCCGAGCAGACCGGCGAGCACGAGTTCCTCACCGCGATGGTCTTCGATGACATGACCGCCATCGAACGGTTCGCCGGCGGGCCCACCCAGTCCTATGTACCGCCCCAGGCACGCGCCGTGCTCACCAGGTTCGACCTTCACTCCCAGCACTACGAGCTGCGACAGCGACACCGCTGACACATGGTGGTCCCCCGACGGCTGCCACTGCGGGTAGCCGTCAAGGGGTCCGCGTTCGCCGCTGAGCGGTGCCGACGCAACGACGGTTGACGTGGCTCGTCGTCACCGTCGCATCGGCTCGGGTAGATGCCGAGGGGGCGAGGCCGCTGCACTGATCGAACGGAGGATCTCGGCTGTTTGATCGAACTTGATCTGGGGCATTTTGACCGGACCGGTCCCAAACCGCCCAACGATGTGAGAGGTAATGGTGCCGTGCTCGCTGGCCCCGTTTCCGCACATGGTGATCGTCAGCGGAGCCATTGCGGGTCGCTGTCGAGCAGGTCCAGCGTGAGGGACGACCGGCGGGTCCTGCTCTCGGGCCCGCCGCGTGAAACTCGGGGCAATCTCCTGTCAACCGGATCCGGACGCTCGACACGATTCGAGCAGACCGCCTCCCAGACCCCCAGAGGGCGTCTCGTATGAATGCGCTTCCGCTGCTTTTGATCGGCCTCGCGATGTTCGCGGGCGGATACATCCTCTACTCGAAGTTCCTGGGCGACCGGGTCTACAAGCTCGACGCGTCCTTCAAGACGCCCGCGCACGAGCTGCAGGACGGCGTGGACTACGTCCCGACCAACAAGTTCGTGCTGTGGGGTCACCACTTCACCTCGGTCGCGGGCGCGGCGCCGATCGTCGGTCCCGCGGTCGCCGTGATCTGGGGCTGGCTGCCCGCGTTCCTGTGGGTCACGCTCGGCACGGTCTTCTTCGCGGGCATGCACGACCTGGGCGCCCTGTGGGCCTCGGCGCGCAACAAGGGCCGCTCGATGGGCACGCTCTCCGGCCGCTACATCGGCCGCCGGGGCGCGAACCTCTTCCTCGTCGTGATCTTTCTGCTGCTGCTGATGGTGATCGCAGCCTTCGCGGTGGTCATCAAGAACCTGCTGATCTCCACCCCCTCGGTGGTGATCCCCGCCTGGGGCGCGGTCGCGGTGGCGCTGCTGGTCGGCCAGGCGGTCTACCGCTACAAGATGAACCTCGTCCTGGTCACCGTGCTCGGCGTCACGGCGCTGTACGGCCTGATCCTCCTCGGTGACGCCGTCCCGGTGGAGCCGCCCGACCCGATCCTGGGCATGTCCCCGGCGACCTTCTGGATCGTGGCCCTCTTCCTCTACGCCGGCATAGCCTCGCTGCTGCCGGTGTGGGTGCTGCTCCAGCCGCGTGACTACATCAACGGCGTCCAGCTCTTCATCGGGCTCGGCATCCTGTTCGTCTCGGTGCTGCTGAGCGCCCCGGCGATCGTCGCCCCGGCCATCAACGACGCGGTGCCCGCGGGCACCCCGGACCTCATGCCCCTGCTCTTCGTCACCATCGCGTGCGGCGCGATCTCCGGCTTCCATGGCATGGTCTCCTCGGGCACGAGCTCGAAGCAGCTGGACAAGGAGACCGACGCACGCTTCGTCGGCTACTTCGGCGCGGTGGGCGAGGGCATGCTCGCGCTCGGCGCGATCATCGCCACCGTCGCGGGCTACCGCACCCTGGCCGAGTGGGAGGCCGTCTACAGCGCCTTCGGCGAGGCCGGCGTCGCGGCGTTCGTCACGGGCGGCGGCGAGATCGTCAACAGCGGCCTGGGCCTGTCGGCCTCGCTCAGCGCGACGGTCCTGGCCACGATGGCGGTCCTGTTCGCCGCCACCACCATGGACACCGCCGTGCGCCTGCTGCGCTTCGTCGTCCAGGAGGCCGGCGAGGTCGCCAAGGTGAAGATCAACAATGGCGTCGCCACCCTCGTCGTGCTCGTCATCGGTATGGGACTCACCTTCAGCCAGGGCGCCGAGGGCGCGGGCGGCCTCCGCATCTGGCCGCTGTTCGGCACCAGCAACCAGCTGCTGGCCGCCCTGACCCTGTCCATCATCGTGGTCATGCTGATCCGCAAGCGGCGCAACCCGCTGCCCGCGCTGGTGCCGCTCGTGCTCGTGTTCGTGATGTCGTTCTGGGCCGCACTCGCGCAGCTCGGCGACCTCTACGACGAGCGGGACTGGCTGCTGCTGGCCATCGACGTCATCATCATCGTCGCCGCCGTGTGGGTCGCCTTCGAGGCGGTCCTCGCGATGCGGCGGGCGTCCCAGGAACCGCCGGAGGCCCCGGACGCCGATGTGACGGAGAAAGCCGAGCTGAAGGGATGACATCCCGCTGGGCCTCGCTCCGGGCCGGGCTGGAGGAGTTCTACGCCGGCCCCTACCGGCGTACCTTCGCCCGTGCCCGGCGCGAGGAGGACGACCTCTTCCGGATGGTCGTCCTCGCCGAGGCACTGGGCGTGCCCGACCCGGCGGCGTACTACACCGCCGAGCTGATGCCCGCCCTCTACGAGGACTTCCACGCCTGGCACCGCCGGATTGGCATGGACCGCTCGCCGCTGGAGCACGTCGGGTGCTGCTAGACCTCATCACCTCGCGCAGGGTCGTCTTCGTGGGCGGCAAAGGCGGGGTCGGCAAGACGTCCATCGCCGCGGCGCTCGCCCTCGGCCGTGCCAGGGCGAGCGCCCGCGTGCTGCTGGTTTCCACCGATCCCGCCCACAGCCTCGGCCACCTCTGGGGCCGCCCCGTGGGCGACGAGCCCGTGCGCCTCGCCGGCCCCGGCGACCTCGCCCCCGGAACGGAGGGTCATGTCGACGGGCTGGAGATCGACCCGGAACGCACGGTGGAGCGGCACCTGTCCGCGGTCGCCGGGACGATGCGGCGACTGCTCCCCGAGCGGATGCACGCACCGGCGACCCGGCACCTGGAGCTGGCCCGGCAGGCGCCCGGCACCCACGAGTCGGCGGTGCTGGAGCGCATCGCCGAGGCGGTGGAGCTCGGGGAGGAGGCGTACGACCTGGTCGTCTTCGACACCGCCCCGTCCGGCCACACGCTGCGGCTGCTCGCGCTGCCCGAGCAGCTCACCACCTGGACCGAGACCCTGCTCG
Source organism: Actinomadura sp. KC345 (assembly GCF_004348515.1). Lineage (GTDB taxonomy): Bacteria > Actinomycetota > Actinomycetes > Streptosporangiales > Streptosporangiaceae > Spirillospora. The sequence continues at coordinate 11,125 of NZ_SMKH01000253.1, forward strand.
CCAACCGCGACCGGTCGGAGCGGTTCGGCGCCGCGGTGCGCGGTCTCGGCGGCGGCGAGGAGACCGACCGCGACGCCGAGCTGCGCCGGATCCTCGTACGCCGGCGCAATCGCTTCTCCCGGCTGCGCGAGGTGGTGACCGACCCGGCGCGGACCGGGTTCGTGGTCGTGCTGACCCCCGAGCTGCTCCCGATCGCCGAGACCATGGAGGTGTACGAGAAGCTCACCGGCCTCGGCATCGACGTGGCCGCCCTCGTCGCCAACCGCCGTTCCCCGGCGGACGCCGGTGAGCTGCTCGCCCGGCGCCGCGGGCAGGAGGACGAGCACCTCGTCCGGCTGCGGCGGCAGATCCCGGACATACCTGTGCTCGACGTGCCGCTGCTGCCAGGGGACCTGGTCGGCACAGAGGCACTCGCCGCACTCGCCGACCGGCTCGGGCCCTGACTTCGGCGGCTCCGGTCGCGTCAAGCGATGCCCGACGCATCGATAGCGTGGCCCCGTCCGAGCCCGTGCTCCGGCATCCGTGCGCGGAAAGGCGGAGGCGTCCCTGGCCTACTTTGGCCGGGGTGGGGGCGGCGGGTCCCGGG
>NZ_SMKH01000254.1 GCF_004348515.1 Actinomadura sp. KC345
GGGGGACGGGCTCGCGGGGGACGAGGGTCTCCAGGACCGCCAGGGTCGGCTCCACGACCGCGGCGGCCGCCGACGCCGCGGCCTCCGGGTCGCCCGCGGCGATGGCGTCCAGGACGGCGCGGTGCGCGGCGGGCCCCGCCTCGGGAACCTCGCCGTCGAGCCGGACGTCGCGCACCGACTCGCGCAGTCGGTCGATGAAGAAGCGCATCGCCTCGATCAGGACGGGATTGCCGGACGCCTCCGCCACGCCGAGGTGGAAGGCCGCGTCCGCGGCGCCGAACGCGTCCGCCTCGGTGGCCTCGTCGCGGGCGCGGAGCAGGTCCTCGAGCCGCGCGAGGTCGGCGGCGGTGCGGCGGCGCGCGGCGAGCCGGGCCGCCTGGACGTCGTAGGCGAGCTGCAGCTCGAAGAAGTCCCGGGCGGACGCGCGGGCCACGCGGCGCAGCAGCGGGCGCGGGTCGGCGGTGCTGCGGACGTACGTGCCGTCACCGCGCCGCACCTCCAGCACACCGACGTGCGTCAGGGCGCGGATCGCCTCCCGGACGGCGGGACGGCTCACGCCGAGCCGCCCGGCCAGCTCCGTCTCGGCGGGGATGCGCGCACCGAGCGCCCACAAACCGCCGCTGACCTGCGCCTGGAGCTGTTCGAGCACGGCATCGACGGTCGACCCTCCGGCCACGGGACTCAATCCCACCAAGACCTCCTTTCGTAAGACGTCAGACATCTTACGGCCTGCCGCGCGGAAGATTCCGGACGATTAGGGCCCTGATGTCGGGTAGGGGCCTGAGGGAGGAGGTGTCACCATGCTCGCCGAGGTCACCCGCCTGGGAGACACCTCCCTTTATGTCGTCGCACCGGTCGCGATCTTCTCCGCGCTCGTCATCTGGATCGCGATGACGCTGATGACGTCGCGCAAGCCCCCGAACACGGGCCCGCGGACCGGCGGCACCGGCCTGCCGCACCGCGGGCCCGTCCAGGGCGGCGTCATCGAGGGCAGCCCCGCCCAGCGGAACCGCAACGACCCGGCCCCGTCGGTGACCCGCCGCGAGGTCCTGGCGCACATCGCGGCCGAACGCGAGCGCGAGGCGCAGCAGGCGCGTGCATCCGAGACGCGCGGGCGGCGTGGCGGGAGACGCGGGAAGCGCTCGCGCGGAAACCGGTGACATGTCCGAGAAGTTGAGAAACGCGATGCCCGCCGGAGCCGGCACCCATGCCCCGCACCCCACCCGGCGGGCATCGTCCGAGCCCGCGGTGATCGCCGAGACCCCTCCCGGCGGTCACCGCGGGTCCGACCCGCGAGTGCCGCGCAGGCGCCGTCACATCCCGCGCGACTGGGAGATCGAGCCCGAGGTGGCGAGGGTGAACGTGCGCATCGACTCGGCGAAGTTCGACAGGTCCCACTCGGCGGGGCCCTCGTACCAGTAGAGGTTGTCGGCGCCCTCGGCCCGCTCACCCGCGTGCTTGACCGTCTCCGCCCACATGGGGACGGTGTCGAACACCACCGCGTACGGCAGGAACCGCGAGAACAGCGCGATCTTCTGCCGGGACGCGGTCGCGCCGTCGTCCGGGACGGCGCCGCGCTCCAGGAACGCGCGGAACCCGATCGTGTGCGCGAGGACGGTCGCGCCGCGCGAGGTCTTGGCGGGCATGTACTGGCCGCCGTACGCCAGCGCGGCCCCCGCGATGATCACCGCGAGCCCGGCGAGGGCCCACTCGGTGGTCAGCGCCAGCGCGACCGTCGCGCCGATGCCGAGCACGGTGAGGACGATCCCCGCGACCGTCCACCGCGACCGGACGGTGTCGGGGCGCCGCGCGAACCACCCCTGCTTCACCACGTCGTCGTACATCGCGGACCTGACCTGGGCGAGCTTCGTGGCGAACGTCCCGCCGAGCTCCGACAGCCTGACCGCGTCGCGGCCGGTGCCGTCCGGGGCGGTCATCAGCGCGTCCAGCAGGATCCGCTCGTAGGGCAGCAGGTCCACGGCGGGACGGTCCAGCCGGCGCAGCGTCCAGTCGAGGCGGCCCGTCCGCGCCCGGTCCTCCTCCTCGATCAGCAGGTAGCCGCGGACGGCGAGGTCGACGATCGTCGCGGTCACGTCGATCACGTCGGCCTGCTCGTCGATCAGCGTGCCGATCTGGCCGGGACGCACGCCGTCCGGCGGCTCGAACTCCGTCCCGGAGACCGGCGCGTGGTCGCCCTCGGCCGCCCTCCTGCCCACGACGCGGGCGTCGCGCCCGCGCAGCAGGTAGAGCGCCATGACGCCGCCGCCGAGCAGCACCAGCAGCCCGGCCAGCGCGGCCCCGGTGACGAGGTTGACGGAGAACGCCGTCGCGATCGTGTGGCGCCGCTCGTAGAGGGCCTTCCCGCCGGTCGTGCCCTGGGGGAGGCCCGCGACGACCGTGAGGTACTCGCCAGGCAGCATCCGCTTCTGCGCGTAGACCCCCTGCGTGTGCGTGTGGTTCATGTAGTACTGCGTGCAGCCGATCGTGCTGCCGATCGGCCCGGTGAAGCAGTTGACGCTGCGGATCGCCGCACCGGCGTCGACGGTCACGCGCGCGTCGTCCACCGGGACGCTCCAGCCGCCGATCGCCGGCCAGCGCAGCTCCTCCGCCTGCCCCATCCGCGTGATCGCGCCGCGCACCTCGTACTCCAGGACGATCGTCCGGTCGCCCGCCAGCCCGTCGCCGCCGGTGACCTTGACGGTCGTCGTGGTGTCCTCGCTGGACGAGCCGACCGCGACCGGCCCGCCGTCGGGGCTGCTCGCCCGCAGGTCCGACAGCCTGTGGACGCGGTCCTCGGTGAGGCTCTCGTGGCTGCGCGTGGGGAACGTCCGCTGGAAGCCGCGCTCGTCGGCGAACCGGTAGAGGACCGTCTCCCTCACCTTGATCACGCCGCCCTTGCCGGCGGTGAGGACGGCCTCGTCCTTCAGCACCCGCGGCTGCGCGGCCTGCGCGGCCTGAGGCGCCCGTCCGGCCTCGGACGCGGCCGCGGAAGTGCAGGTCAGCACCGGCAGAAGGGCCACGGCCGACAGCGTCAGAAGGACCGGCCGTATCCGGCGCAACGGTGCAAGGGCAGACATGGCCGCAAATGGTATCGGCAACGCATGCGATGATTCTCTGCTATGGCAGGTCAGTACCCCCCGCCGCCTCCGCCCCCGCGGCGCCCGGCACCGCCGTACGGCCACCCGGGTCAGCGGCCGCCCGGCGGTTACGGCCCGCCCGGTCACGGCCCGCCTGGATACCGCCCTCCCGGGTACGGTCCGCCTGCCCACGGGCCGCAGGGGCGGCCGGCCCAGTACCGGTACGTCCGGATGCGGCCGCCGCCGCGCCGCAGCTCGGGCGGGACGATCGCGGGCATCTTCGGCGCCCTCACGTCGCTGGCCGTCGTCGCGATCCTCGGGGCGACCCTCTTCGTCGAGGCGGGCGGCGGCTCCGGCGCCGGGGGACCCATCTCGTCCGGCGGCGGAACGTCCTCCCGCGAGCAGGCCGTCAACAGCGATCTCTACAAGAGCGGCGCGCTGACGCCCGTGAACTGCCGGGTGCCCCGGATCCAGCCGAGTACCGCGTCCATGCGCCAGTTCATGAACGTGCTGAGCGACTGCCTGGACGAGTCGTGGTCCAAGCAGTTCGGCAAGGCCGGGATCGCGTTCGACGAGCCCGACCGCGTGTTCTGGGACGAGCCGGGCCGCAGCCCGTGCGGCACCTACCCGGCCCCGGGAGCGTCCGCCTTCTACTGCCCGGCCAACAACACCATGTACGTGGGCGTGCGGCACGTCGTGGAGACCTCGGGCGGCGAGCCGCTGTCGAACTACTCGGTGTACGCGCGGGTGATCGCGCACGAGTACGGCCACCACGTCCAGGACCGCGCGGGGATCCTGCTCTACGGGAACCGGCTGATGGACAGCGGCGACACCGGCGCGAGCAACGAGGCGAGCCGCCGCATCGAGCTCCAGGCGCAGTGCTTCGCCGGCGCCTTCCTCGGCACGGAACGCGTCACGCTCCCGATGACGCGGCAGCAGTTCAACGCGATGATCAGGGACGTCCGGGGCCGCGGCGACGAGCGGCTGCCCCCCGACGAGCGCGACCACGGCTCGGGACGCAACTACGCGGGCTGGGTCGTCACCGGCTACGAGGGGCGCCGCCTGGCCGTCTGCAACACCTGGACGGCCCCGGCCTCCAAGGTCGACTGACCCCGGGCCTTCCCGGCGACAAGGAAATCCCGGTCGGTGGCTCGCGCCGTCCGACCGGAACTCCTGGTGTGCGGGCCCCGCGCGGGCGAGGCTCGTGATCACCGGCGCGTGGGCCAGTGGGTGTCGACGAAGGCGAGTGCCTCGGCCAGGCGCTTCTCACGCTCGGTCCGGGTGACGAAGGCGCTTTTGATCTCCATGCAGATGTCGCCGGTGTAGCCGTCGTCGGCGAGCTTCCGCAGGAGTTCCCCGCACGGCTGCTTGCCGCGGCCGGGAACCATGTGGTCGTCCGTGCCCATCTCGCTGTCGGAGAAGTGCACGTGGGCGAGACGTTCGCCGTACGCGTCGGCCAACTCGACGGAATCGAGTTCGGCGGCGGCCGCGTGGGAGACGTCGAGCGTCGCCCACCTGGGGCCGTCGGAACCCCAGCCGGGTCCGACGGGGTTCCAGTCGGGCAGGTACCCCTTCACGGTCTGCCGGGGGAACATGTTCTCCACAGCGATCTTGACGTCGGTCGAGCCCTGCAGGCGGGTGAGGAGGCTCATGAAGCCCTGCGCGTAGCCGGGCTGCCACCTGAACGGCGGGTGTACCACGACCACACCGGCGCCGAGTTCCTCGGCGGCCTCCTTGGAAGCCGCCAGTTGGGCCTGGGGGCTCCACCCCCAGACGCCCGCCGTCGGCGGGCCCAGGCATGGTGCGTGGATCGACCTGACCGGCATCTGGAACCGGTCCTGCAGACGCTGGAGGTACTTGACCCTCCGCGATGTCGGGTCGGGGACCAGCGGCATGATCTCCACACCGTCGTAGCCCGGGTCCCGGGATCTCGAAGGTCGAGATCACGGGCAGCGGCAGGACCGCTGTGTTCGAGAGGGTCACCCGCGCGGAGCGGTCGCCCTCATTCTGCGGAACCGAGGGTTTCTCCAGCGGTTCGCTTCGCTCTCCCCGCTGTCGCCGGGAGGCTGCGGCCGTAGCCATATACGTTCTCCTTCGTTTGTGTCACTACGACGTCCTGGACGTCGTGCGCTTTGATCAGCGCCAAAGGTGGCCGTCCGGCGGTATCCGCCGGCGGCAACGTCGCGGGGCCGCACGCCTGACGCCGTTTCCGGCCGCTCGTGCCTCCGACCGGCCGTGCGGCCGGCTCACGAGGCGACCGCGCTCGCTTTTCCGGATTTCGTGAACATTGGACGAATTCGTCGTTACAGCTGAATCCCGTTCCGGCCAACACTCACTTTCCGCCATCGCGGCGCTTGTCGCGGATTGGTGTTCCGGAACGGTGACCACTGCGGCAAAGCCGCACTCGGAAAAACAAAGGAGATGGTCATATGACCGCAAACAGCAACGACCTCGTCAAGTTCTGCGACCGGCTGTCCGCCGGCGCCGTCGTCGAGCGCGAGGTCGAAGGGAGCACCCTCGTGCTGATCGGGGAGTGCGCGACCGGCGAGGGCTGGGCCGGCCCCGCCGGGCACGTCCGCGACAAGTTCCACTCCAGCTCGGTCGCCGAGGTCGAGACGGTGGTCCGCAACGTGGTCACCGGGGAGACCGGCATGATCGTCACGGAACTGGAGGGGATCTGCCGGTTGACCTGGCGCGGGAACCCCTGCGCACGCGTCTCCGGCCCCGCCGGGGACCGGGGGCACTGGTGGTGGCTCCACCGCGTCGGCACCTTGGGCGACCCCGTCCTCGCGGACGGGACGTTCACGTCCCTGCGCTGGGCCGGCAAGGCCGAGTTGCAGCGTCTCGCCGACCGCGCCCTGGCCTACGTCCGGGGCGAGGTCTCCGAACCGGAATGGGCGGAGGACCCGGGCATGCACCCGCTGTGGGTCCTGTGGTTCCGCCACGCGGGCCACGTCGAGATGTCGGTGGACGGCCTGAGCAGGATCGAACTGTGGGTCGAGTACCGGGGTCTCTCGAACCGCTGACACGTCCTCACCGCGCTAGCGCGGTGAGGATCAGCCGACCGGCCGGCGCCCACGCGCCGGCCGGTTCTTTTTGGTGTTTGCCGAGCTTGTTCGCGGCAAGCGTCCTGACTTGTGGCACCTTCGGCATCCCGGCGCATCCCGTGTGAGCGGACTCACCGGCGAGTGCTAGCTACACTGCTTGCAATTGCAAGCACCATGACGCAGGGTGGAGACATGGCAAGTTCGAAGGTCGGCTCCATCGGGGAGTACATCCGGGAGCAGCGGACGCGGGCGAAGATCTCGCTCCGCCAGCTCGCGGACGTGTCCGGGATATCCAACCCGTACCTGAGCCAGATCGAGCGCGGGCTGCGCAAGCCGAGCGCCGAGATACTGCAGCAGATCGCCAAGGGGCTGCGGATCTCGGCCGAGGTGCTGTACGTGCAGGCCGGGATCCTCGAAGACCGCGAGGCCGAGACGGACGTGCAGGCCGCCGTCCGGGACGACGTGCTCCTCACCGAACGGCAGAAGCAGGTCGTCCTCGACATCTACGCCTCGTTCCTCAAGGAGAACGAGGCGGCCGGCGTGCTCCCGGCAGAGCGCGCCGAGCCCGATCAGCCCGCGGACGACCCGGACGTGCCCGAACGAGCCATGCCGATGACAGCCGTGCCAGAAAAGGCCGGACCAGAACAGAACGGAAAGGAAGAGGTCGGATGACGCTGGCCAGCAACTTCCGAGAGAACAAGGCCGTGTACGCAGTGGCCGGCGCCGGCGACTTCGCGGTGGAGAAGATCCGTGAGGTCCCCGAGCAGGTGACCAGGTACCAGGGCCGTGCCCGCGAGACCGCGACGAAGTACCAGGGCGAGGTCCGCGAGACCGTCGACCGCTACCGCGGCCAGGTCCGCGACACCGTGGACCGCTACCGCGGCGAGGTCACCAGGTACCAGGAGCGCGTCGACGCCAAGGATCTGCCCGGCGCGGCCGTCGCCTACGCGACGCACTTCGGCACCCGTGCGGTCGGCTTCATCGACGAGCTCGCCGAGCGCGGCAAGAAGGTCGTGCACCGCGAGGCCGTCGAGGTCGCCGAGCTGACGGAGGCCGACGCGAAGCCCGCCGCGCGGACCCGCACCGCGCAGCCGAGGAAGCCCGCCAAGGGCACCCTGGAGTCCAAGAGCACGGGGCAGTCCAAGAGCACGGGGCAGACGCGGTCCACCACGAAGAAGAACGGCGCCTGAACGCGGCGTTGATCGACGGGCCCGGCCGGGAACACCCGGCCGGGCCCCTTCGTCCTTCCCAGAGGCGGCTCCGTGGCGCCGGGCGGAACCGGGTCACCGGACTCCGCTGGACGGCGCGCATAGGGTTGGGGTAGTCAGACCCCGTGTGCGCGACGTGGAGTCGCTGTCCGAGACGAGCAGGAGCGCTGATCGCCGATGGAGAGCTTCAATGTGCTGGACTACTTCTTCTGGCTGCTGCTGATCATCGCGTTCGTGATGGAGGCTTGGGCGCTGATCGACTCGCTGACCGTCCCCGAGAGCGCGTTCGCGGCGGCGGGCAAGTGGCGCAAGAAGATGTGGATGATCGTCCTGATCGTCGCCGCGGTCCTCGGCGGCGCCCACGCGATCGCCCCCGCGGCGCTCGGCATCCGCCCCATCGGCCTGCTGATCGGCATCCTTCCGGTCGCCGCGTTCATCGGCGCCGCCATCTACCTGGCCGACGTCCGCCCGGCGGTCGCCCCGTACAAGAAGAAGAACGGCGGCGGCTCCCGATCGGGCCCCTACGGCCCCTGGTGATCCCTCGGAGTGTACACTTTCGGCATGGAAAGTGTTCCTTTGAAGGACGCACGCACCCGGCTCGGCAGGATTCACGCCGCGGCCGTCCATGGGCAGCCCGTAGAGATCACCCGGCACGGTTCCGCTCCGGTCGTCGTGGTCTCCAAGACCATGTACGACGTGATGTTCACCGACCACCTGCGCTGGCAGGCCGAGCAGTTCCGCAAGGCGCTCGACGAGGGCGTCGTCCCTGAGGGAACGCTCGTCATCCACCGCGACGACCTCGACCGGTGGCGCGATGCCACGCCGGAGGAATGGGCGGCGGGCAGGCTCGATGCCTGACCATCTGATGATCACGGCGCCGGTCCGCCGGCAGATGGCGGCGTTACCGGACGGGCTGCGCAAGCTGGTCTTCGACGTCGTCCTCCTGCTTTTGGAGCAGCCTCACCCACCCGGAAGCCAGTCCTACGAGGGTGTTGCCGACATGTACTGGCTGGAGCTGGACGAAGTGACGATCTACTACAACGCCTACGGAACCGGCACGATCACCATCCAGCAAGTGGTCGTCAACGACTGAGCGCATACGGCTCGGGCCGACGGCGGCACGCACGTCGGCTCCACCGAGCAGATCGGCCGCATCACGGTCGCGAAGGTCGAGAACAAGGGCCGCGGCTTCCGCCGCCTCCGCATCAAGGTCGAGGAATAAGCGCGGGGCCGGGCACCGGGCGGCGGGCGCCTCCGCCGGCCGGTGCCCGGTGTTCTAGGGGGACGGGCGGGACAGCGCGTCGACCGAGATGAGGCCGTGTTCCACGATGTCGACGGCGCGGTCCAGGGCGGTGCGCATCGAGAGCGGGTCGTAGCCCTCGCGGCGGCAGTGCGCGACGACCGCCTGCATGCCGCCGATCGCTATCCCGGACGCGGCGACGGCGTCGATCTCCGAGAGGCCGGGGCACAGGTCGCGCAGCAGGACCTCGATCTTCTCCTGGGTGTCGGTCATCCGCTGGAGCGCGCGGGCCTGGAGGCCGGGCCGCCCCAGGATGAGGGCGATCTGGACGGCGCCGTACTCGCCGTGCTCGGAGACGAGCGCCTCCAGGACGTCGATGACGCTGCGCCGGATCGTCTCCATGGGGGTTTCGCCCGGCGTGCGGCGCAGCCGTTCGGACACCTCGGCGAGACGGTCGTCGATCTCGGCGAAGACCACGTCCTCCTTGGACGGGAAGTAGCTGAAGAACGTGCGGGGTGACACGTCGGCCGCGCCGGCGATCTCGGCGATCGTCGTCTCCTCGTAGCCGCGCTCGGCGAACAGGCGCAGCGCGGCGGTCGCGATGGCCTGCCGGGTGCGCCGCTTCTTGCGCTCCCGCAGGCCCGTCCGCCCGGCGTCGTGGTCGCCGGGCGCCTGATCAGCGTCAGCGCCGTCCATGTGACGGACGTTACCATGACTGCAAAGTTGCATCTATTGCAAAACTGCACGCGTTGGGTGTTCTCTGCGGACATGGCGCGGAATTCTGCGGATGGTGCGGGCCCTGCCGGCAGGGCGGACGGGCCGCCCGGCGACCTCGGCAGGATCGCGCGGTTCCTGGGGGCGCTCGGGCGCCTGTGCGTGCGGAGGCGGCGGACGGTCTTCGAGCTGTGGGTCGTCATGATCCTCGGCGCCGGGGTGCTCGGGATCATGCACGGCGGCATGTTCGTCCAGCAGAGCTCGCTGCCCGGCACCGAGACCCAGCGCGCCATCGACACGCTGTCCGAGGACTTCCCGGCGATGGCCGGGCCGACCGCGACCGTCGTCTTCCATGAGAAGGGGGAGGTCAGCCCGGCCGACTGGCGCGTGGCCCTCACGATCGGCCAGTCGATCGACAACATCTCCAAGCTCGACCGCGTCGCGTTCGCCGAGAACCCCTACGTCCAGGGCATGGGCGGGCTGAAGTCCGATGACGCGGTCGTCGTCCGGCTGAACTTCGCCGGGACGATGGGCGACGTGAGCCAGGCCGACCTCGACAGGCTGGACGAGGCCGTCGGTCCTGCGCGGATGGCCGGGCTGGACGTCGAGTTCGGCGGCATCGTCGCGATGATGCTCAACCAGCCGAAGGGCGGGCCGCAGGAGGGCGCCGGGATCGTCCTCGCCATGGGCGTGCTGCTGCTGGCGTTCGGGTCGTACTTCGCGGCGGGCATCCCCATCCTGGTGTCGCTCTGCGCCCTGGCCCTCTCGTACTCCCTGATCCATTTCCTGGCGTCGGTGGCCGAGATCCATCCGATCGCGCCGATGGTCGCGGCGATGCTCGGCATCGGCGCCGGAATCGACTACGCGCTGTTCATCGTCACGCGCTACCGCCAGCAGCTCACCGAGGGCGACGACGCCGAAACGGCGGTCGGACGCGCGATGGCGCATTCCGGGCATGCCGTCGTGTTCGCCGGCGGCACCGTCGTGTTCGCGATCTGCGGGCTGTTCCTGTCCGGAATCGGGTTCGTCGGGCGGATCGGGATCGTCACCGCCCTCGCCGTGGCCGTCATGGTCCTGGCCGCGCTGACCCTGCTGCCCGCGATCCTCGGGGCGATGGGGACGCGCATCGACCGGTACAAGCTGCCCCGCGTCCGTCCCGAGCGGAGTTCGCGCCGCTGGATGCGGTGGGGACGGCATGTGGACCGCCATGCCTGGCCCTACGCGATCGTGGCGACGCTCGTCCTGCTGGCGCTCGCCGTCCCGACGCTCAGCCTGCGGTTCGGGGTGATGGCCGACAGCATGGCCTCACCCGACATGGAGACCCGGCAGGCGTACGACATCGTCGCGGAGGAGTTCGGCGCCGGGCACTACAGCCCGTTCGTGATCGTCGCGAAGGTCCCCGGCGCGGCCGAGCGCGAGAAGCCCGACAAGCAGGACAAGCCCGACAAGCCGGTGCCCACGGTCGACGGGATGCAGGGCCTCGGCGGCCTGACCGGGCCCGCGGCGCCGGAATCGAGCCCGTCGCCGGCCGGGAAGACCGAGCAGCCACGCCCCAAGGGCGCCCCGGACCCGAACGAGAAGCCCGACAAGGACGCGGTCCTCGTCGGGCAGGAGCTGGCACGCGCCGTCTCCGGGGCCCCCGGCGTCGTGTTCGTCGGCGAACCCGTGGTGACCGGGACGACCGCGATCGTGCGGGTCACCCCGCGGGACGCGCCCCACGACGAGACGACCACCGACCTCGTCCACCGGCTGCGCGGCGTGGAGATCCCCCAGGTACGGGACGCGCACCCGGAGGCGGAGATCTACCTCGGCGGGGAGAACCCCGCGATCATCGACCTGGCCGAGACGGTCGGGGACCGCATGCTCACCGTGGTCGTCGCGGTCGTGGGCGTCGCGCTCCTGCTCCTGGTCATCGCCTTCCGGTCGATCGTCGTCCCGATCAAGGCGGCGCTGATGAACCTGCTGTCGATCGGCGCGTCCTTCGGCATCGTCACCGCCGTGTTCCAGTGGGGCTGGGGGGTCGGCCTGCTCGGCGTGGACCAGTCGATCCCGATCATGTCGTTCGTGCCGCTGTTCATGTTCGCCCTGGTCTTCGGCCTGTCCATGGACTACGAGGTGTTCCTCCTGTCGCGCATCAAGGAGGAGTACGACCGGACGGGGGACCCGCACGAGTCCGTCGTGACCGGGATCGGGGCCACCGCCCGGCTCATCACCTCGGCCGCGCTCATCATGATCTTCGTGTTCGCGAGCTTCGTCCCGCAGCCCGATCCCACGGTCAAGATGATGGCGCTCGGCCTCGCGGTCGCCGTCGCCCTGGACGCCACGATCGTCCGCCTCGTCCTCGTCCCGGCGCTGATGAGCCTGCTCGGCCACGCCAACTGGTGGTGGCCCGGCCGCGGCCGCCCCGCCGTCC
>NZ_SMKH01000255.1 GCF_004348515.1 Actinomadura sp. KC345
GGAGTACCAGGACAAGATCAACGCCGAGCGGCCGCCCAGCGACCAGGTCATGGAGGACCACCAGCACAAGTTCGGTGAGGAGTACCGGCTGGAGACCGAGGGACCGCACCCCGTCCCGAGCATGCGCGACAACATCTCCTCCTAGAGATCTTCAATAACTACAGTCACCGACTGTCTAGTTTCTGACCCGCTGTGGCCGACGGTGGGCAGACCGCGGCGGACCTGGGCGCGCCTGGCCGGCTTCGAAGACGAAGCCGGCCAGGGGCTGAGGTCGCCCAATGGCACGACCTGGGGACGACGCGGACGCACCCCGGTGGTGCGCGTCACCCGGCCAGCACCCGCGCGGTGTGGCTCGACAGAGGACGAGCGGGATAACCACAACCACGCACCCGACCATCCGAAGGAAGTGAAACGAGAGGAAGCGCACGGTAGCGGCACGGGATGCCAGGCTGGGATCAATCCGTCTCGTTGAGGAGGCGGTGGGCGTGGGCGATGACCGCGGCGTGGCGGGGGTCGCCGGGTGGGAGGACGGCGGCCAAGTGTTCCAGCACCTCCAGATCATCGCGTCCCGGTTCGGCCTGGGCATAGGCCCACAGCGCCGCGGTGTCGCCGCGCTCCAGCACCCGCAGGCGCAACAGCATGGTCAGCTCGTCTCGCTCGGCCCGGATAATGGGGGCCTCCGAAGGGGGCAGCAGTTCGCCGCGGGCCAGCCGGGCCGCCGCGGTCACCTCGCCCCGCTCCAGCAGTCGCCGTACCGCTAGGAAGTCGGCGTCGACCGCGCAGGCCAGCCGGTACGGCTTGGCGTGCACCACCTCGCCGAGCTGGGCGCGCAGCCGATGGATCTCGGCGCGCACGGTGACCGGTTTGCCCTCCTCGCCGTACAGGTGCAACGACAGCCGGTCGCCGTTGAGGCCCCGGGGATGGAGGGCCAGCAGCGCAAGGATCTCGGCATGTCGCAGCGACAACGTGATTCTGCGGCCGCGCAGGCGCGCGGTGGGCGGGTCGTCGCCCAAGAGGGTGAGCATCAGCGGCGGCGGGTGTCCGGTGCCGCCGGTTTCCTGCGCGCGATGGTCCTCTTGGCTCTCCGGTCGCCGCGAACTGCTGTTGCCGCGAGGACGGCGGGAGCCGGAGAGAAACGGGTGTAACAGGAAGACCTCGCCGAGCGGCTCGGCCAGCGCCTGGCGTCCGTCGGGCAGCCGCAGGTGGCCGCCGGGCGTCGGCACCTGCAGACGCCGTCCGGTCCAGGATGCGGGCTCGGCCAGCAGGACCCGGCCGGTCGGGGTGACCAGCAGTCCCGTGCCGCCGCCCCGACCGCCCCGACCGCTGCGGTCGGCGTCCAGCGCCTCCAGGTGCGGGCGATAGCGTTCGCGCATGCGCTCGTCGCGGCACCGCATCTCCATCTCGAGCTGCCCCTCGGCGAGCCGGGCGGCGGCACCGACCAGCGTGACCGCCGCGGGATGCAGTTCGCGCGCGGTGGCGCTGACATCGACGCATCCGATCACTTGTCCGGTGTCGGGATCGCTGATCGGGGCACCGGCACAGGACCACGGGTGTAGGCAGGAGGCCAGATGCTCGGCCGCGAAGACGTACTGGGGAGCACCGGTGGCCAGGGCGGTGCCGATCCCATTGGTGCCAACCGACCGCTCCGACCAGCAGCATCCCTCCCGCATGCCGATCCGATCGGCCGCGGTCAACAGGCCTGGCGCTCCCTGCCGCCACAGCGCCAGACCGTCGCCGTCGGTGACCACCATGACGTGCGCATTGTCGTCGGTGAAGCGACCGATTATCTCCTGCAGCATCGGCAACAGTGAGTTGAGGCGGTGGCCGTCCCGGGCTTCGGCGACCTCGTCGGGCCCGCACACTTCAGGCGCCCCCGGCACCTCCACGGCGACACCGGCTTCCCTGGACCGTCGCCATGATTCGACGACGGCGTGCCGCAACCTCTGCGGCGTGGCGGGTTTGCCGGTGCCGTCCCCGGCATGACCGTGGGCAACGTCATCGACGGCCAGGAGCGGGCTGGCCGGCTCACTGGGATCGCTGGCGGAATGCGAAACCAACCTGACGGATCTGCGCTCCATGGGAACGCTCCCCCCAGACCCAAGCGTGGACCCTCACGTGATGTCGATTGCCACTGAGAATCTCAGTCCAAACCCGCACCTGCAACCGGTTCGAGCGGGCCGGGCACGCTCGGACCGCGGCTCCGCCTGCCCGAAGCCCGGTCCTAACGGGTATCCCTCGTCCGCAGGCTCGTCCGGGGGTGCGTAGTGGGTGGTTGCCAGGCCCTGGTCGTTGCTGATCGTCCGTGGGATGCGCTTTCGTCTGACTTCCTGAAATTCCCAGCACGGTTGGTGATGATTTCTGTACTGTGAGTTCAAGGGTCGGTGAAAACAAGGAGACGAGGGATGGATGCGAGAGGCTTAACCACCGAGACGCGATCACAACGTTCCGTGGTTCGCGCGCTGACCGCGGCTTTGAAGGAGCGCGGCCTGGTCGCGACGGTGCGGCGACGGGGCGTGGTCTGGGTGTTCGGCCCAGTCGGCGAGCCGGGCGCCGACGGCGTTGCCGGTGACGAGGGGGAGTGGGTGCCCGGTACTGGGCTCCGGCAAGAGGTGTGGTGTGCCGAGCGGCCGGACGGAGGCGCGCTGTGGTGGTTCTGGGTGTGGTGGGACGGGGCTGGCGGATCCGGCCCCGATCTGGAGCCGTTGTGCCCCGCCGGTGAGATCGAAGCGGCTGCGGAGCGCATCGCGGTCGTCCTGGCGGCGTCCTCCGGCTAGCACGTGCCTCCGGGCTGAACGAACGCTCGGTGCAGAAACATAAAGGTCCCACGCCGGGTGTGCGGTCCTGACCTCCGCCCGGCCCGGGGTAGTAGGAGGGGGCGAGGCGGTCGTGCCTGCCGCGACGGGTGGCACGACCGCATCGCTGCACTGCGGCGGCGCAGCCCGATCGATTGGGTCGTGATCGGTGAGGCCCGACGGTGACGGCGCATGGACGGTGACGGCGGCATGATGGGCACGATCCCGGCGGGCATGGCCACCAGGGTGTTCGGGCGCCCGTCGGGTGGGTCGTTTCGGATCGTCACCCTCGTGCAGAGTTCAGCGGGGCGGCAGCCTGTCAACGCGGCGGGTCGGGAGGCCCAACGCCCGCAGGGCACCGCGCAGTTCGGCGCGTTCTACTGCGCTGACCGGTGCGTCCCTCATGTACAGGGCCATGACCAGCTGATCGATCGCCTTTTCCCACTGTCCGCTGGCCGCCCCACCGGTGATGCGCTCCAGCACCGTCGGAGGCAGCCGATCCTGGAAACGGCCTGGCAGGCGCCGCATCGTTCCCGCCAGCTCCGCTGCTCTCGCTGCATCGTGGCTGTCGGCGGGCGGCGGCGGGGCACCAGAACGTCGGCTGGCTGAGGAGGGCCGGTCAGGCCGAGCAACCGCAGGATCTGTGCCATCACGGCCATCGGGTGGCCCCCATTCCCTCGCAGCGGTCCTGTCGACCTCGGGCGTCGGCGGCCCCTCGGCCTTGCGAAACGCGAGTGTTGTCATCTGTGTGCTTCCTACGACACTGCAACACACCCATGGCAATCAACCCATCACGCTAAGCTTGTTATAGATCGCGTGTTCGGTCAGCTAGTGCCCTATCCCGTGGTTGTGACAGCGTCGCTTGGGCCAGGGCGGCCGGGGCCTGTTGGGCCGGTGACCGGCCGTCCATGACCACCTGTAGGAGTTGTTGGTCAGCCGGTTACCGCAGCATTGGGCTGCGTGAGGCATTGCGAAGGAACGCGCTGGCGCGGCCGGTTCCGTCTCCCGCCACCCCCGCGGGCCGTTCTTCTGTTCATAGGCATCAGTCCGAATTGTGATGCGCTGACTAAGATCGGCAGTTTCCTGCACGGACAGGGGAATAGAGGGGCGGCTGGTGGGGCGAGCGGTCAAAGCTCGGCACCCTAGATGGCCTGGCGCATCAGCCCGCCGGGGGCTGATGCGCCAGGCCAAATTTCACCTGTCCAGCCGGACCGCCGTCACTCCGGAGGCCACGGTATTCCCAGCCACGGTCGCCATCGCCCGCGGAATGGCGTCCCCATCACCGGTAGCCGCTCGGTTCATAAATCGGTGGCATCGCAGTTCACGATCTTTACACGCTCGGTCCGGAGGACGATCACGCTGCCGCGAAGCCGAGTTCATCACGCATCGCACCCGGTGATGTGAAGCCCGCACCACCATCTGACGAGTTCGCGTTGACTATCCCATCGCCGCCGAGCGTGCCGCCTGGCTGGCGCTCCTTCCATCCGGCTCGCCGCGCTCCTCGGAAGTCCCCATGTTTTGTTCGCTCGTTTCCTCCATTCGTAGGGCGACACCCATGGCGAAGAACGTCGGCGCCCATTCGCCGACGAAAATGCCCCATCTGTCGGCTCGTTCCAGGCCCGCGTCCTCAAGCCGGTTGGACGCGGCCCAGGAGGCGAACGCCAACGCGATAGAGCCGATGCCCGCTGTGTACATCAGGCTGGACCGTACGCCCCACTTGTGCAGTGTGTTGATCATCATTCTCCCTCCGGTCCGCTGCCACGTACCCGGCGTCGATGCGTGCATGCGGACTTGAATGAATCTGGCCCTCGTGCATTGGTGCCATTGACCTGGCGGCGACGGCGCCAGGTAAGACCCCTATGGCGGGCATGGTGACCGCAACCGTCGAACCGCCCACTGGTGCTTCTCCGGCGAGATTATCCAGAGGCTGCTGCGCTCGGATTCGCCGGTGTGCCGCCGGAGCGGAAACTGGATTCCAGCCGGTTTCTTGAACCTGATCTAGCGGTCCTGCGCGCGCGGCACCGGCGCCGTCTCCATACGAGGACGAGGAGAGGTACGAGGCACGGCACTGGATGGAAGAACCCGGCCTAGACCCGTTCACGCGGCGCGCCGTCCCGGCGTGGCGGCTACTGGACGACCCGGTCGCCCGCGTCAGCCCAGCACCGGCCGAACTAGGTGTTCTGGACGCGGTGGTCGCCTTGGTGTAGGGCGTTCGCCGGGCGGGAACGGGCGCGGACCGGCAGCGTCACACCGTCGGCCGGGGCGGTGCCGACGCAGTGGTGGACATGCTCGCCGGGCAGATGACCTGTTCGCGCCGGTGGCAGGCGAGGTGTTCGACGTGATCCTTGCCAACCCGCCGTACGTGCCCGGCGACGCCGATCCGCCAACGGCCCGGGGCCGGGCACGGGCGTGGGAGGCGGGTCCGCGTGGCGGGGTTCTCCTGGACCGGATATGCCAGGCGGCCCCGCGCCATCTGGCGCCGTCGGGGACGTTGCTGGTGGTGCATTCGGCGTTGAACGGGGTGGCGGCGACGCTGGTGGCGTTGCGCCGTGCGGGGATGCGGGCCTCGGTGGTGGCCCGGCATTGTGAGCCGTTCGGCCCGGTGATGCGGAGCCGGGCCGAGTCGCTGGAGGCGCGGGGGCTACTGCGTCCCGGACAGAGGTATGAGGGCCTTGTCGTGGTGCGCGCCGACCACATCGCGGCAAGGCGAGAACATGAGCGCGGACGCCGGGCGGCGTGAACCCGACCCCGGGCATGGGCTCGGTGGCTTGCTCACGGTCGCGATCTGCCGGGTGGCGGCGAACTCCTGGGCGTACAGGTGCAGGGAGTCGACCTGGCCCGGGCCGGTCCCCCGCCGTGCCGTTGCGGGCGGGCTCAGTCCCGTTCTGCGTCCTGGTCGGCGCGGGTGTCGATGCGCTGCTTGAGCTGGGCGTTGATGCG
The DNA here is from genome assembly GCF_004348515.1 of Actinomadura sp. KC345. Taxonomy (GTDB): domain Bacteria; phylum Actinomycetota; class Actinomycetes; order Streptosporangiales; family Streptosporangiaceae; genus Spirillospora. Next base: position 5,733 of record NZ_SMKH01000255.1, read on the forward strand.
CGTGGCTTCGGCGAGCTGGTCTTCCAGAATGATGATGCGGCAGGCGGCCTCCAGCGCGGTGCCCTGGTCGACGAGGTCGCGGGCGCGTTGGGCCAGGCGTAGCTGGTAGCGGGAGTAGCGGCGGTGGCCGCCGGCCGAGCGTTGCGGGACGAACAGCTCGGCGGCGTCCAGGCCCCGCAGGAACCCCGGGGTGACACCGAGGAGCTCGGCGGCCCGGCCCATGCTGTAGGCGGGGTAGTCCTCGTCGTCGAGCTTGTCGTCCAGCCTGCGGTCGAGCCCGGTGTTGGTGTCGTCCTGCGCCTGGCCGGGCTGGGCGGGGCGCGGGTCGCGGTCTGCTGGGTGGGTGCCGGGCCTAACCGGCTGAGGTCCTCTCACAAAACCTTCCGTACTGTCGTGGCTGCCCCTACCCGGGGCATGCCGAACGCGTATTCGAGAACGACGGAGCCCCGGCGCCGAAGGGCGGCGCCGGGGCCATGAGGTACAACACCATCTATCCGGCGCTGCGGCCGGTTGACTTCCGCGCCGGCCATCTGGGGCGACGGCGCGGGGATCGCGGATGCGTGACCGCAGACCACCGTCCAATCTGTGGGGCTGCGGTACCCGCGCGGCGTGACTGGAGCCCGCAACGGGCGATCCCGATGGTGCCGAGACCCTCCTTCCGTGTTCCTACCTGCGTTCCCTACCGTGTTGCGACTTGCGGTGTTGCGACTTGCCTTCACGGCGGCCCGTTGGCCGCCGGGCGCGGAGCCGGCTGCCGGGGTCCCTTCCACTGCGTTGACCCCGGCACGTCCGGCCCGCGTCATCCATCTGTGCGGGCAGTTCGTCCTCTGCCGCGCCTGCTGGACTTGTTCCTCTTCGATGACAGGAACCATACCCCACTCCGCCGCGAATATCTACCTCGATCAGCAGAGGTTTTCGGAGATCGGCTGATGCGATTGCCCGCCGCCGATGCGCGGGCCTACACCCGAACGCGGCAACTCCGGTGCCCGGGCGTTGACCAGGTCGCCGTCACGGGCACGGAGCGCCTTCCAGATCCCCACCAGTGGTGACTCGGGTGAACCCGGCCAGCCGCAGCGCTTTCAGGTAGGCGTCGGAGGTGAGGGCTTGGGCGGCACATTTGCGGGTCGGCTCGGCGGTATCTGCCTGGACGTCGTCGGCGATGATGTCGCTGACCCCCAGCCGTCCGCCGGGGCGAAGGACGCGGAAGGCTTCGGCCACGACGCGGGGCTTGTCGGCCGACAGGTTGAGGACGCAGTTAAAAATGACCACATCGACGGCCGCGTCCGGTAGGGGGACGTCCTCGATGTTTCCGCGCAGGAACCGGACGTTGCCCAGACCGGCATGGTCGGCATTGGCCGCGGCGAGGGCGAGCATGTCCGGGCCGGCGCGGGCGAGCGCGCCGTAATGGTTCACGATCGCCTGTGACCGGTCGTCAGGGTCCGTCATAGGAGATGCTCTTCAGCCGGAGGGGCCGCAGGACGGTGGTACGGGGGCGGGTTTGCCCATGATGATGTCGGCGGCCGTGGGAAAGCAGTCCACGCAGGCGTCGTTGATCCGGTAGAAGCGCGCGGTGCCATGGCTGTCGGCCAGTACGAACCGGACCTCGGCCAGCACCTTCAGATGAGCCGAGACGGTGGACTGGCCGACATCGACGAACTCGACGATCTCGCCCACGCTCATCGGATGTCCCTCCCGGGCCAGGAGCGACACGATCTGGATCCTGGTCGGGTCGGCCAGCGCCTTGAACCACGATGCGTACTCGGTTGCGGTGGGCCGGTCCAGCAGCCCCTTTCCCATATTCATCGTCAATCGACGATAAGCGATCAATGTCGAGGAGGCAAGAGGTCTGCCGCGCTTCGGGATCAGCTGGTGTGTGCCCGTTTTCGCGACATCCGCACCGGCCACCGCGTCGAACGCATCACCTGCACCGAGGACGGGGCCGGGTTCCAGGCCGCTACCGCGGACGGGGGCGTGTTCACCGCTCCGCTGGTGATCGCGGCGACGGGTGCGTTCAGTCGCCCCTACCGCCCCGCCGTGCCGGGCCTGGACTCCTTCGCCGGGACAGTGCTGCACACGTCCGACTACCGGCGCCCCGAGCCGTTCACCGGCAGACGGGTGGTGATCGTCGGCGGCGGCAACTCGGCGGTGCAGATCGCGATCGAACTCGCCGCCGTCGCCGACGTCACGCTCGCCACCCGGCATCCGCTCCGCTTCATGCCGCAGCGGATCGCGGGCCGCGACATCCACCTCTGGTTGCAGCGCACCGGCCTGGACACCGCAGGCTGGGCCAGGCCGCTGCTGACCGGGGGCCAGGGCACCCCGGTCATGGACACCGGCACCTACCGCGACACCGTCGCCTCGGGCAATCCCGACCGCCGACCGATGTTCGACCGCCTGGACGGCGACCAGGTCATCTGGAGCGATGCCACGCGCGAGCCCATCGATGCGGTGCTCCTGGCCACCGGGTACCGGCCCGGCGTCGACTACCTGGCCGGACTCGGAGCCCTGGACGAGCACGGGACGCCCAGCCACCGCGCGGGCGTCTCCACCACCGTCCCCGGGCTCGGCTACGTCGGGCTGGAATGGCAGCGCTCGTTCGCCTCGGCCACCCTGCGCGGCGTCGGCGCGGACGCCCGCCACGTCCTCACCCGGCTCCTCAAGCGGTCACGTCGCAACGGAGCCGCGGCTCCCGCGGGCGATCCGGCGTCGGTTCACGGCGGGTCAGGCGCCGGTGAGGTCCGGTAGTGCGAACAGTCCCGACAGCCTGGTGAGGCGTTCGGGGATCACGCGGTAGTACACCCAGGTGCCGCGCCGCTCGCCCTCGATCAGCCCGGCCTGACGCAGAATCTTCAGATGGTGGGAGATGGTCGGCGCGGACACCTCGAAGGGGCCGGTCAGGTCGCAGACGCACGCTTCGCCGCCCTCCGCCGAAGCGATCAGGTTCAGCAACCGCAACCGCACGGGGTCCGCCAGCGCCTTGAACACCCGGGCCAGGTCGGCGGCCTCATCCTCGTCCATCACCGGGCCGCTCAACGGCGCGCAGCACACCGGAGCGGAGACGTCCTGAAGTTCCATCAACACGGCCACCTCTCTAATTTGACATACATCTAACCAGTGATGCACTCTTGCGTCTGATTCGATGTTAATCGAAACAGGCTGTTGTAGTGCCGTGACTTCAAAGGAGACGCCCATGAGCACCAGCACCGGCCGGGACGAGCCCGCCGCAGCAGCTGCAGGCCAGAGCACCGGTCAGCAGACCCAGGGCGGCAGTTGCTGCGGCGTCAGCGCCTGCTGCACCGACACCGAGCAGCCCGTCGACTCCGGAACCACGCTGCTGCAGGCCAAGACCGAGGCCGGGTGCGGCTGCGTCGCAGACCACGACGGCCAGGGCAGCCTGCCGGTAGTGGTCATCGGTGCCGGACCGGTCGGCCTGGCCACCGCCGCGCACCTGGCCGAACGCGGCCTGGACTTCCGCGTTCTGGAGGCCGGACCGCAGGTCGGCGCCGCGATCTCCGAATGGGGCCACGTCAGGCTGTTCTCGCCATGGCGCTACAACACCGACGCCGCCGCGCGCCGCCTGCTGGCGCCCACCGGCTGGGCCGCCCCCGAACCCGGCCATCTGCCGACCGGTGCCGAACTCGTCGGCGACTACCTTGTTCCGCTCGCCGGCGTCCCGGAGCTGGCGGGCCGCATCCGAACCGGGACACGCGTTGTCGCCGTCACCCGCCAAGGCGTCGACGCCACGCGCACCATCGACCGCGACCAGTATCCGCTCATGGTCCGCACCATCGACGCCGACGGGACGGTCCGCGACCTCACCGCCCGCGCCGTCATCGACGCCTCCGGCACCTGGGGACACCCCAACCCGCTCGGCCACTCCGGCCTGCCCGCCATCGGCGAAGACCAGGCCGCCCCGTACCTGGCAGGGCCGCTACCGGACGTGCTGGGACGCGACCGCGACCGGTTCGCCGGACGCCACACCCTGGTCGTCGGCATGGGGCACTCGTCCGCCAATACCCTTCTCGCGCTGGTCGAACTCTCCGAGCAGGCCCCGGGAACTCGCATCAGCTGGGCCGTCCGCTCCGCCTCGGTCGCCCGGCTCTACGGCGGCGGGGACGCCGACGGACTACCCGCCCGCGGGGCGCTGGGCACTCGGCTCAAGCAGGCGGTCGAGGCCGGTTCGATCGACCTGGTCCGCAGCTTCACCATCACGCGCTTCACCGTCCCCGAGGACGGACCCGAGTCCGGCCCGGTCACCGTCACCGGCAGCACCCCCGACGGCGAACGGGCCGTCGCCGCCGACACCGTGGTCGCCGCCACCGGCTTCCGTCCCGACCTGGACATGCTCCGCGAGATCCGCCTCGACCTCGACCCCGCCACCGAGGCGCCGGCCAAACTCGCACCGATGATCGACCCGAACTTCCACTCCTGCGGCACCGTCCCCCCGCACGGGGAACGCGACCTCACCCACCCCGAAACCGGGTTCTACCTGGCCGGAATGAAGAGCTACGGCCGCGCGCCCACCTTCCTGATGGCCACCGGCTACGAGCAGGTCCGCTCCATCGTCGCGGCCCTGGCCGGCGACCGCGAGGCCGCCGACAGCGTCCAGCTCGACCTCCCCGAGACCGGCGTCTGCTCCACCGACCTGGTCAGCGAGGACCAACTCCCCGGTGCGGAGGCGGACGGATGCGGCACCTCGTGCGCGGCCGAACCCGCAGTCGAGGAGAGCACGTCGTCCTGCTGCGGTTCTGCGGAGCGGGCGCCGCAGCCGGTCACCGTCAGCGTGGGGGCCCCGGCTGATGTCGGTTTCGCCACCGGACGGGTGCACGGCTACTCCGGTGACGCCGGAAGCGGCGGAGCCTGAGTTCGCGGTCGGTGGATTCCGCATCCTCGATCCCGGTCCCCGCGGTTGCGGCCGCCGGGACCGGTTCGAGCGCGCGTGGTGTGCTGGTCGCCCTCTGTATTACAGAGATCACCAGCTGGGGCGTGCTGTACTACGCCTTTCCGGTGCTGGCCCCGGCTATCACCGCCGACACCGGCTGGTCCACGCCCGCCATCACCGCCGCGTTCTCCGCCGCGCTCATCGTCGCCGCCCTCGTCGGCATCCCCGTCGGCCGCGTCCTGGACCGCCGCGGCCCACACGCCCTGATGACGACCGGTTCCGTCCTGGCCGCCGCCGCAGCAGCGGCAGTGGCCATGGCGCCGTCGCTGCTCTGGTTCGCCGCAGCGTGGTTCTTGGCCGGAGTCGCGATGTCGGCCGTCCTGTACCAGCCCGCCTTCGCCGCGCTCACCCGCTACTACGCGCCCCGCCATCTGCCCGCCCTCACCACCCTCACCCTGGTGGCGGGCCTGGCCAGCACCGTGTTCGCGCCGCTGACCGACACCCTGGCCGGGCACCTGACCTGGCGCGGCGTCTACCTCACCCTCGCCGCCGTCCTCGCCGTCGTCACCATCCCCCTGCACGCCATCGCCCTGCGCCGCCCATGGCCCGAGCCGACCGGTGACCGGAAAGCCGCCGCCGACCATCCCGCCCGCCCACAGGCGATACGCCAGATCACACGCAGCCGCCCGTTCCGGCTGCTGGCTGGAGCACCCCGGGTTGGGTGGAGGCCCTGATACCTGGAAGGGTGAGGGGCTATGGCACCCCCGAGGAAGTACTCCCCTGAGCTGCGTGAACGCGCGATCCGGATGGTCTTTGAACTGCGTGAGCAGACAGGTG
>NZ_SMKH01000256.1 GCF_004348515.1 Actinomadura sp. KC345
CGGCGGGGACGGCTGGGTGGCGCTCTACCTGGCCGACACGGCGCCGCTCCTCATGCCGGAGCCCGCGGAGATCACCCTCACGCCGGCGCACCAGGCCGCGCTGGACGCGCTCGCCGACGGGGGCGCGCTGTTCTTCCGCACGCTGTCCGACCGGGTGAACCAGAACGTCACCGCGAACGACGCCGACCTCGTCACCGCCGTGTGGGACCTCGTGTGGGCCGGGCATCTCACCAACGACACCATGGCGCCGCTGCGCGCCGCGCTCGGCTCCGGCCGTCCCACGCACCGCTCCCGGACGACCCGGCGCGGCCGTCCCGTCCTGCCGTCCCGGACGGGCCCTCCCACGGTCGGCGGCCGGTGGTGGCCGCTCCCCGGACGGGAGACCGCCGCGACGCTCCGGTCGCACGCGCTCGCGGACGCGCTGCTGGAACGGTACGGCATCGTCATCCGGGGCGCGGTCGCGGCGGAACGGACGCCCGGCGGGTTTTCCGCCGTCTACCCGGTACTGCGCGCGTTCGAGGAGACGGGCCGCTGCCGGCGCGGCTACTTCGTCGAGGGGCTGGGGGCGGCGCAGTTCGCGCTGCCGGGCGCCGTCGACCGGCTCCGCGCGCTCCGTCCCGCCGCGGCCTCTCCCCCGGACGACATCTCCGCCCTCTGGGAGACGCCGCGGAAACCCGGTGACGGCGCCCTCGTCCTGGCCGCCGCCGACCCCGCCAACCCGTACGGCGCGGCCCTGCCCTGGCCGGAGCGCGACGACGAGGCCGCCGGCGGCCACAAGCCGGGCCGCAAGGCCGGCGCGCTGGTCGTGCTGACCGAAGGCCGCCTCGTCCTCTACGTCGAACGCGGCGGCCGGACGCTGCTGAGCTGGGACGACGATCCCGGTGTCGTGCAGCCGGCGGTGGACGCGCTCGCACTCGCCGTCCGGGAGGGCGCGCTCGGGAAGCTGACCGTCGAGCGCGCCGACGGAGCGGCGATCGCCGACTCCCCGCTGGCCGCGGCGCTGGAGTCCGCCGGCTTCCACCCGACCCCCCGCGGCCTGCGCCTGCGCGCCTGACCGGATTCAGCGGCGGCGGCCCTTGAACATGGTGATCAGCCCGCGGAGGGCGCGTTCGTCGAGGGAGCCGAAGGGGTTGTCGTGGACGAGGTACGTCCACGTCGCCGACGGACGCGTGAGGCCGGCGGAGTCGAGGTCGATGCCGTCCCCGGGCGCCGTGAGCGCCTCGAAGGCGGCGATCGAGCGCTTCCTGGCGTCGGCGAGGAGGCGCTTGCCCGCCGGGACGGCCTCCCGGTTGAACTCGATCAGCGGGTCGAGCCCGCGGCCGAGCGACCGGAGGTGGATGCCCTCGCGGAGGTCGGCGAGGAAGGCGAGGTGCTCGGCCCAGCAGCGGTCGAGCTGGTACAGGACGACCTGGCGCGCGGCGGCCGCCACGGCGTCCGCACCCGCGATCCCGGTGAGCTCGGCGTGCCGTCCCGGCGCGTCCGCGGCCATGGCCCGGTCCGCCGCGTCGCCCCGCAGGACGGCGTCGCGCTCGGCGAGCAGCTCGCGGCGCTGCAGGCCGATCAGGTGGTTGTAGCGCCAGGTGTTGCGGTGCAGTTCGAGGTCGACGCCCTCGGCGACGCGCTGGGCGTGCCCGACGACCCAGTGCGCGCCCTTGTCGGTGACGAGCCCCTCGGCGTCCCCGGCCGCCTTGACCCTCTCGTCGGGCGCGTAGCGGGTGACGAGGTCGTCCTGGAGGCTGGTGAAGAACACCGAGCCGCCGGGGTCTCCCTGGCGGCCGGCGCGGCCGCGGAGCTGGTCGTCCAGGCGGCTGCTGTGGTAGCGGCCGGTCCCGATGACCAGGAGGCCGCCGGCCTCCGCGACGCGGTCGTGGTCGCTGCCGGCGGCGTCGGCGGAGGCGGTGCCGGGCGCGGCGGAGGCGGGCGCGGCGGAGGCGGGGCTGCCTCCGAGGCGGATGTCGGTGCCGCGGCCGGCCATCTGGGTGGAGACGGTGATCGCGCCGTACGCCCCCGCCTCGGCGATGATCGCGGCCTCCTCGGCGTCGTTCTTGGCGTTGAGCACGACGCGGTCGAACCCGGCGCGGGCGAGGCGGCGCGCGAGCCGCTCGGACTCGGCGACGTCGCCGGTGCCGATCAGCACCGGGCGGCCGGCGGCGTGCGCGGCGGCGATCTCCTCGACGAGCGCGACCTCCTTGTCGGCGGCGGTCGCGTACAGGCGGTCGGGCTCGTCGTCGCGGACGCAGGGCGTGTTCGGCGGGACCACCGCGATCTGCAGCGAGTAGAACTCCGTGAGCTGCTCCGCGACGGCCATGGCCGTGCCGGTCATGCCGCACCGGACGGGGTAGCGCCCGATCAGCTCCTGGACGGTGATCGAGTCGAGGATCTCCCCGCTCGGGGACGCCTCCAGGGCCTCCTTCGCCTCGACCGCGGCCTGCAGGCCGTCCGGCCAGCGCTGCAGTAGCGCGACCCGTCCCCGCGACTCGCTGATCAGCTTCACCGAGCCCTCGCGGACGATGTAGTCCACGTCGCGGTGCAGCAGCACCTCGGCGTGCAGGGCCACGTTCACGGCGGTGAGGGTGCGCAGGTGCTCGGGCGCGTAGAGGTCGAGGTCCAGGACGCGTTCGACCTCGTGCGCCCCCGCCGCGGTGAGCTGGACGTTGCGGGCCTCCTCGTCGGTGGCGTAGTGCAGGCCGGGCCGCAGCCGCCGGACGAGGTCGGCGTACCGGGGGTCGGCGGCGTCCAGGTCGGCGGCGCCCGCGAGGACGAGCGGGACCATCGCCTCGTCCACGAGCACCGAGTCGGCCTCGTCGACCAGCGCGACCGCCGGCTCGGGCTGCACGACGTCGCCGGCGTCGGTGACGAGCCGGTCCCGGAGCAGGTCGAAGCCGATCTCGCTGACCGGCGCGTACGTCACGTCCGCCCGGTACGCCGCGCGCCGCTCGTCCGGCGTCGACGACTGCCCGACCCAGGCGGCCGTCACGCCCAGCAGCTCGTACAGGGGCCCCATCCACTCGGCGTCCCGGCGCGCGAGGTAGTCGTTGACCGACATCACGTGGACCCGCCGGCCGCGCAGGGCGTGGCCCGCGGCGGCGAGCGCGCCCGACAGGGTCTTGCCCTCGCCGGTGGCCATCTCGGCGACGTGCCCGGCCAGCAGGGCGAGGGTCCCGATGAGCTGCACGTCGAACGGCCGCTCCCCCAGCGTCCGGCGGGCGGCCTCCCGTCCGAGGGCGCACAGCTCGGCCAGGTCCTCCTCCTCGCGGAGGACGGACGCGGCGGCGGTCAGCTCCGCGTCGGACAGCTCCGTGATCCGGGGCTCCCGCGCGCCCGCCTCGTCCACCAGCGCGCGGAACGGCGCGAGGTCCACGCTGCCCGGCTTCTGGACGAGCCGCCGCAGCCGGTCACGCAGCGCCATGGCGTCCCCTCGGTTCCTCGGTCACGGTTCTCCCAACGGGCCGGTACGGTACCGCCTTCCCCGCCATGATCCCAGTGCGGAGCCCCAGGTCGTCCCGATGCCCTCCGCACTTGGTCTGACCTCGATTTCATTCCTCCGGCGGATCCGCCCGGAGCCCGTGTTTGAGAACATCGACTCATCACGGGGTTTGCGGCGACGGGGGAACAACGCCGCCGCGGAACGGGGTTCACCATGACACCAACGGCACGCAAGGCCGCCGCCGACCGGCGCAGGCGCCAGATCATCAGCCGGACGGTCATCGACCGCGCGCTCAACGACCCGCGGCGGCACGAGCCGCGGCCCGTCGCGACCGCCGCCAAGTAGGTACCGGGACACCGAGCAGGTACCGAGACACGGAGAAACCGACGAGCGCCTCCCGCCGCCGGCGGGGGCGCTCATCGCGTCTAGGCCGTGCCCTCCGCCGAGAACACCTCGTCGCGGGCCTGTTCCAGCGCCGCGTACAGGGCGCCGCGCAGGACGGGGTTGCCCTCCACACCCGTGACGGCCACGGCCGGGCGGGTCGGGCTGATCCGCCCGACGATCTCTTCGATGCGGGTGGCGAGAGGCGAACCGCCCGCCCGGCCCAGGCTCCCCGACAGCACGACGAGCCCGGGGTCCAGGACGATGTTGACCGAGGTCACGCCGTAGGAGATGCGGCGGGCCAGCTCGTCCAGGAACGCGCCGCCGCGGGCCTCGTCCGCGGCGGCCGCGCCGACGCACTCCACCGCGGTCGGCCCGGCGATGCCGTGCTCGTGGGCGAGCGCGCGGACGGCGTCCGCGCCGACCAGGGCGCCGTAGCCGCCGGCGAGGGTCGCCCTGCCCCATGACGTCGACTCGGTCACGCCCTCGTCCGCCGGGCCGCGCCGGGCCGCGCCGAGCGGCAGCGGCGCCCCGGGGACGGGCAGGTAGCCGATCTCGCCGGCGCCGCCGGAGCGGCCCCGGTGCAGCCGGCCGCCCAGCATCAGCGACAGGCCCATCCCGCGGTCGAACCACATGAGGGCGAAGTCGTCGGCCTCGCTCGCGGCGCCGTACGCGCGTTCGGCGATCGCGGCGAGGTTGACGTCGTTCTCTATCGTGACCGGCCGGCGCAGGTCGGTCTTCAGCGCGTCGAGGACGCCCTCGTGCCAGGCGGGCAGGTCGAAGGAGAACTGGACGTCCCCGGACCCCGGGTCGATCACGCCCGGGGTGCCGATGACGAACGCGCTCAGCTTCGGCAGCGCCACCTTCGCCGAACGGCACGCCTTGACGACGGCGTTGTGCACCATCTTCACCGGATCGCCGGCGCCGTTCGGGTCCACGGTGACCTGCGCGGCGATGTGCCCGGTGATGTCGGCGACCCCCGCGGTGACCCCGTCCGGCCCCACCTCCACGCCCGCGACGTAGGCGCTGGACGGGACGACCGCGTACAGGGCCGCGTTCGGCCCTCGTCCCCCTGCCTGGGATCCGACGACCGTGACCAGCCCGCGGCTCTCCAGCCTGGAGAGCAGCTGGGACGCGGTCACCTTGGACAGCCCGGTCCGCTCGCCGATCTGCGCGCGGGTCAGCGGCCCCTGCTCGACCAGCAGGTCCAGCGCCGCGCGGTCGTTGAGCTCACGCAGCAGCCTCGGCGTTCCCGGGCGGTTGGCGGCCATGCGGTACCCCTCGATGTCTCAATCCGCTAACGAACAGTTTTGTTTAGGAAAGTTTCTTGTTAGTTTACGCCCAGGCGCCGACCGGTCCGTACCCCGGGCAGGGGGCGCTCGCAGAGCGCCGACTGGCGAGCAGGGCGCCCGAGTGCGACGCGAACGCGAGAGGGGCATGGCTGGGACCCTAAAGGGTCCGCGCCGAGTCCACTCGCACCGCAGGCCACGAGGCCGCGCGAGCCGAAGCCGGAAAGGATCCCCCAGTGAAGTACATCAAGGTTGCGGCCGCGGCGGCCGCGATCGCCCTGGCCGCCGCGGCCTGCGGCGGCGACGACGGCGGCGATGACGGAGCGGGCAAGGACCCCGCGCAGCTCAAGGTCTGGATGATGGGCGAAGGCACCCCCGAGCAGACCAAGTTCCTGGACGGCGTGGAGGCCGACTTCAAGGCCGAGCACCCGAACACCGACGTCCAGATCAAGTACGTGCCGTGGCCCCAGGTCGCCACGACGTTCCAGAAGGCCGCCGCCGGCGGCGAAGGCCCGGACGTGACCGAGATCGGCAACACCGACGTCCAGTCCCACATCGAGCAGGGCAGCCTGGCCGACATCACCGAGGAGTTCGGCGGCTGGGCCGACGGCAAGACGCTCAACAAGACCGCGCTCGGCAACGACCAGGCGGACGGCAAGACCTACGCGGTGCCGTGGTACGGCGGCGTGCGGGGCGTCTGGTACCGCACCGACTGGTTCGAGAAGCTGGACATCCGGACCCCGAAGAACTGGGCCGAGCTGACGGCCGCGGCGAAGAAGATCCAGGACTCCGAGAACGTGCCCGGCATCGGCGTCCCGAGCGACCAGACCAACGCGCTGCTCAGCTTCATCTGGGGCAACAACGGGTCCGTGGCGGTCCAGGAGAACGGCGAGTGGAAGGGCACGCTCGACCAGCCGCAGGCCGTCGAGGCGGCGAACTACTACGCCGGCCTCGTCGCCAAGGAGAAGGTCGCGCCCGAGAAGTACATCGGCAAGAACGAGCTGGAAGGCCCGCAGCGCGACTTCGCGCTCGGCAAGCTCGGCATGTACTTCGACGGCAGCTGGGCGCTCAAGGAGATGAAGAAGATCTCCGAGAAGGACGCCGACACGTGGGGCGTCTTCCCGATCCCGGCCAAGAACGGCGGCAACGCCCCGGTCATGGCGGGCGGCTCGGACCTCGGCGTCTGGGCCGACAGCGAGGCCAAGGCCGCGGCCTTCGACTACATCACGGTCCTGAACAACGCCAAGAACGCCAAGGCGTGGGCCGACTACAGCGGCTTCTCGTCCATGCGCTCGGACGTGAAGTTCTCCGACCCGAAGCTGGCGGTCTTCTCCGAGATCTCGTCCAACACCAAGTTCCCGCCGATCAGCGCCGGCTGGGGCGAGTTCGAGCAGTCCAAGAAGGTGCTGCCGAACACGATCAAGGCGATCATGCAGGGCGCGCCCGCCGCCGAGGAGATGAAGAAGGCGAACGAGCAGGCGGGCACCCTGCTCAACGCGTCCTAGCCCGCCGCCTCGCCGCACCCAGCTGATCGGAACGTCCATGCTCGACACCGCTCCCGCGGTGCGGAGGACGCCCGGCCGGAAGCCCTCCGGCCGGGCGCGCCCCCGCCGCAGGCCCCGCCTGGGCCCCTACCTGCTGATCGCGCCCACCGTCGTCGTGATCGCCGTCCTGATGTTCTGGCCGATGATCCAGATCGGGATCATGTCGTTCCAGAAGGTCGGCAACCGCCAGCTGCGCGGCGAGCCGGCCGAGCAGGTGGGGACCGGGAACTTCGAGAAGATCCTCAACGACCCGTTCTTCTGGCAGACGCTCAGGCACACGGTGCTGTTCGCCGTCGTCGCGGTGACGCTCACCCTGGTCATCGGGACGCTGGTGGGGCTGCTGCTCAACAGGCTCGGCAAGCGGATGTCGGCGTTCGTCGCGGGCGGGGTGATGGTCGCCTGGGCGACCCCGCCGGTCACCGCGGCGATCATCTTCAGCTGGCTGTTCGGCTCGACCGGGGGCCTGGTCAACTGGACCCTGGACCTGCTGCCCGACGCCCTCGTCGGCGGCGGCTGGAAAGACCACAACTGGTTCGCGACGCCGCTGTCCACCTACACCGTCCTCACCGTGTGCGTGGTCTGGCAGGCGTGCCCGTTCGTGGCCGTGTCGGTGCTCGCCGGGCTGAAGAGCGTGCCGGGCGAGCTGTACGAGGCGGCCCGGGTGGACGGGTCGGGACCGTGGCGGACGTTCTGGAGCATCACCTACCCGATGCTCAAGCCGATCTTCCTGGTGCTGGTCGTCATGTCGATCATCTGGGACTTCAAGGTGTTCACCCAGCTGTTCATCATGTCCGGAATGGCCAACCGCGACGCGTTCAACCTGTCGCTCTACGCCTACTCCGAGGCGTTCGGCTCACTGAACCCGAAGCTCGGCATGGGCTCGGCGATCGCGCTGGTGCTGACGGTGATCCTGCTGGTCGTCACGGCCCTGTACGTGCGGGTGATGGTCCGTCAGGGGGAGACGAAATGAGACGTTCATCGCTGAGGAAGATCCTGCTGAACGCGACGGGCCTGTTCGTCTTCGTCCTGGCGGTCTTCCCCGTCTTCTGGATGGCGTCGACCGCGTTCAAGCCCAACACCGAGATCTTCAGCACGACGCCGAGACCGCTGCCCGCGCATCCCACGCTGGAGCACTTCGACCTTGTGCTGAACGGCCGCATCGCCGAGGTCTCCTTCTGGGAGTACTTCCGCAACAGCGCCGTGCTGGCCATCGCCACCGTCCTGGTGTCGGGACTGCTCGCGCTGATGGCGGCGACCGCCGTGGCCCGCTTCCGCTTCCGGTTCCGCACCACGTTCCTCGTCATGCTGATCGTGGTGCAGATGGTGCCGCTGGAGGCGCTGGTCATCCCGCTGTTCCTGGACCTCAAGACCCTCGACATGCTCAACAGCCTGGGCGGGCTCACGCTCGTCTACATCGGCTTCGCCGTGCCGTTCGCGATCTGGATGCTGCGCGGATTCGTCGCGGCGGTGCCCCGCGAACTGGAGGAGGCCGCCGCCATCGACGGCGCCGGACCGATCCGGACGTTCTTCACGGTCATGCTCCCGCTCGTCGCGCCCGGACTGGTCGCGACCAGCATCTTCTCCTTCATCACCGCCTGGAACGAGTTCATCTTCGCCTACACGTTCCTGAACGACCAGGACAAGTACACCCTGCCGATCATGCTGCAGTTCTTCTTCGGCCGCAGCGGCAACGCCTGGGGGCCCATCATGGCAGCGTCCACGCTGCTCACCATTCCCGTCATCGCCTTCTTCCTGCTCGTCCAGCGCCGCATGGTGTCCGGCCTCACCGCCGGGGCGGTGAAGGGGTGACGACCGACGACATCGCGACCACGTCGCAGATCGCCCGCCTGGCACGCGGCACGCTGCTCCCCTCGTTCCCCGGGGCGACCCCGCCGCGCTGGCTGCTGGACGAGCTGGAGGCCGGACTCGCCGGCGTGACGCTGTTCGCCCTCACCGGCAACGTGCCGAGCCCGGAGGCGCTCGCCGCGCTCACCGCGGGGCTGCGCAAGGCGGGCGACCCGTTCGTGGCGATCGACGAGGAGGGCGGCGACGTCACCCGCCTCGGCGGGCACCGGTCGGGCAGCCCCTACCCGGGCAACGCCGCGCTCGGCGCCGTGGACGACCCCGGGCTGACCCGGCGGATCTACCGCTCGCTGGGCGCGGAGCTGGCCGAGGTCGGCGTCAACCTCAACTTCGCGCCGTCGGTCGACGTCAACACCGCCGACGACAACCCGGTGATCGGCACCCGCGCGTTCGGCTCCGACCCGGCCCTCGTCGCGCGGCACGCCGCCGCGGCCGTCACCGGGACGCAGGAGGCGGGCGTCGCGGCCTGCGCGAAGCACTTCCCCGGCCACGGCGCGACCGTCGACGACTCGCACCTGTCGGTCCCCCTCGTCGACGCCGGGCTGGAGCTGCTGGAACGCCGCGAGCTGGTCCCGTTCCGGGCGGCGATCGAGGCCGGCACCCGCGCAGTGATGACCGGGCACCTCAACCTGCCCGCGATCACCCGCGGGGTGCCCGCCACGCTGTCCCCCGACGCGATCACCGGCCTGCTGCGCGAACGGCTCGGCTACGAGGGCGTGATCGTCACCGACGCGCTCGACATGGAGGGCGCGAGCGGCGCGATCGGCATCCCGGAGGCGTCGGTGCGGGCGCTCATCGCGGGCGCCGACCTGCTGTGCCTCGGCCCGAACGAGCACGCCGAGACCGTACGGGCGACCCTGGAGGCCATCGGCGAGGCGGTGCGGACCGGGCGGCTGTCCCCGGACCGGCTGCGGGACGCCGCCGAGCGCACCGGCCGGCTCAAGGAGTGGCTCGCCGGGCGCTCCCCCGCCGCCGCCGACCGGGCCGCCGGACTGGAGGCCGCCCGCCGCGCCGTCCGCGTGACGGGGGCACTGCCCGGCTGGGACGGGGCGCCGCTCGTGGTCGAGACGGAGGCGACCGCGAACATCGCGGCCGGGCCGACCCCGTGGGGCCTCGGCCCGTGGGCGCCCGACGCCGTCCGGGCCGACGGAGCGGACGGCGCGGCGGACCGGGTGCTGGAGCGCGCCGCCGGACGCGGCCTGGTGGTCGTGCTGCGGGACGCGCACCGGCACACGGGCCAGCGGGCGCTCGCCACGGCCCTGCTGACGGCCCGCCCGGACACCGTCGTCGTGGAGATGGGTCTGCCCGTCTGGCGCCCCGGATCGGCGGTCTACCTGGCCACCTACGGCGCAGCCGCCGCCAACGCACAAGCCGCCGCCGAACTACTAGGGCTGTGTTGATTCGTAGTTCCCTTGGCGGTCGGGCCCTGGAGGGCCCTCCCTTCGGCGGGGAACTACGGTGCGATCGCTGCATCGCTCCGAACTCGCCTTGGCGGCTCGCTGCGCGATCAGGTTTCTCGCAGGCTCGAAACCTGCCTTCGGACGCGATCGCAGTGGTTCGGGTTGTTGCGGGGTTGCTGTGACGGCGGGGGTCGGCGCGCGACGGTTCCCAAGTGGTCCGGTCGGCAAGGGATAATGCTCACATGCGATTGTCCGCCCGGGTCGACTACGCGTTGCGCGCCTCCGCCGAGCTGGCGGTCGCCGGGAGCCGCCCGGTGACCGCGATCCAGCTCGCCGACGCCCAGCAGATCCCACCCAAGTTCCTGGAGAACATCCTCGGCCAGCTGCGCCGGTCCGGCCTCATCCGGAGCCAGCGGGGCCCCGAGGGCGGCTACTGGCTGGCGCGGCCGGCCGAGCAGATCTCCCTCGCCGACATCATCCGCGCCATCGACGGGCCGCTGCTCGGCGTCCGGGGGGAACGCCCCGAGCACGTCGGCTACGAGGGCCCCGCCCACTCCCTGCAGGAGGTGTGGATCGCCCTGCGGGCCAGCGAGCGCTCCATCCTGGAGCAGGTCAAGCTCGCGCACATCGCCGCCGGTGAGCTGCCCGAGCCCGTCCGCAAGCTGACCGAAGACCCGTCCGCCTGGGAGAGCCCCTCCTTCATCTAGGCCGGAGGAGGCACATGCCGGAGGGCGATGTCGTCTGGCTGACCGCCCGGCGCCTGCACGAGGCGCTCGCCGGGCGGCCGCTGACGCGCTCGGACTTCCGCGTCCCCCGGCTCGCGACCGCGGACCTGCGCGGGCGGACGGTCCTGGAGGCGGTGCCGCGGGGCAAGCATCTCCTCGTCCGCGTCGAGGGCGGGCTGACCGTCCACACCCACCTGATGATGGAGGGGCGCTGGCAGATCCGCCGCGCCGGGCCCGTGCCGCGCGACCACCGTGTGCGGCTCGTGGTGGCGAACGCGGAGTGGCAGGCGGCCGGATACTCCCTCGGCCTGGTCGAACTGCTGCGCACCGCCGAGGAGGACGCGGCGGTCGGTCATCTCGGGCCCGACCTGCTCGACCCGGCCTGGGACGCCGGGCTCGCCGCCGAGGCGGCCGCGCGGCTGGGCGAGCACCCCGGGGTCGCCATCGGCGAGGCGCTGCTCGACCAGACCCGCCTGGCCGGTATCGGCAACGTCTACAAGGCCGAGATCCTGTTCCTGCGGGGCGTGTCCCCGTGGACCCCTCTCCGGGACGTTCCCGACCTCCCGGCGCTGGTGGAGCTCGCTCACCGGCTCCTGGACGCCAACAAGGCCAGGCACGGCCACATCACCACGGGTGACCTGGGACGCGGCCGGGAGCACTGGGTGTACGGGAGGGCGGGACGCCCCTGCCGGCGCTGCGGAACCAGGATCGAGCGCGCGAAACAGCCGTCCCAGGCAGGCGAGCGCGTCACCTTCTGG
>NZ_SMKH01000257.1 GCF_004348515.1 Actinomadura sp. KC345
GGGCTCGCGCGGCTCATGACGGTCGTGACGGGCGGCGAGCCGCTGCCGTTCGGGACGCTGGTCGTGCCCGCCCCGGCGGTGCTCGCGTCCTACGCGGTGGGGACGCTCGTCACGCTGGCCGCGGCGTTCGTCCCGGCGCGGCGCGCGGCGCGGATCCCGCCCGTCGCCGCCCTCCGTGACGCGTCGGCGGCACCGCGTCCGCTGCGGCGCCGGACGCTGTGCGGCGCCGCGGTCCTCGCGGTGGGCGCGGCGGCGGTCGCGGCCGGGCTCGCGGCGGACGGGCGGACGGCGCTGACCCTGGCCGGGGCCGGCGCGATGGCGCTGTTCACCGGGGTCGTCGTGGTGTCTCCGGCGCTCAGCCGTCCCGCGGTACGGGCCCTGGCCTGGCCGTTCGCACGGCTCGGCGGGAGCGCGGGCCGGATGGGCGGGCGGAACGCGCTGCGCGACCCGAGGCGGACGGCGGCGACCGCGTCCGCGCTGACGATCGGCCTCGCGCTGATCGCGTCCGTGTCGGTGATCGTCCAGTCGATGGCGTCGACGGCGGACCGCCGGCTCGACGCGAGCCTCACCGCCGACTACCAGGTCACCGGGCGCAGCCAGGTCACGCCGGTCAGCCCGGAGGCGGCCGCCGCGGTGGCGCGGGCCCGGGGCGTGCGGTCGGTGGTCCCCATCCGGACGGCGCGGTTCGAGCTGGACGGCTCCGTCCGGACCGCCACGGCGGGGACGCCCCGGGAGCTGCTGGGCCACTTCCGGCTGCCGCTCCTGGCGGGCTCCTCCACCGTGCGCGGGGACGAGCTGCTCGTCGGCCGCAGCGTCGCGAGATCGCAGGGCTGGGAGGTCGGAACGGCGATCGGCGGCCGGTACCAGGACGGGACGGAGCGGATGTTCCGCGTCGGCGGGATCTTCCGGGACCGGCCGTCGGTCACCCCGTCCGCACCCGCCATGATCATCGACTGGGGCGGCTACCGGGCCCGCGAGCCGGACGCGCCGATCGACCGCGTCGAGGTCGATGCCGCGTCCGCGGACCGGGGCGCGCTGGAGGCGGCGCTCGCCCCGTGGCCGAACCTGGAACTGAAGGACCGCGCCCAGGTCAGGGACGACGCCGCGGGGGACATCGAGCTGTTCCTCAACCTCGTCATCGGCCTGCTGGTGCTGTCGGTCGTCGTGGCCGCGCTTGGCATCGTCAACACGCTCGCCCTCGCCGTCACCGAGCGGACGCGCGAGATCGGCACGCTCCGCGCCGTCGGCATGCAGCGCCGCCAGCTCCGCCGCATGATCCGGTGCGAGGCGGTCGTGGTCTCGCTGTACGGCGCGGTGCTCGGCGTCGGGACGGGCGTCCTCCTCGGGGTCGTCCTCCAGCACGTGATGGCGGAGGGCGACGGCGCCATGGAGGTCCTGGCGATCCCCTACGGGCGGCTGGCGGTGTGCGTCGCGGCGGCCGCGGTGATCGGCGTCGTCGCGGCGGTGTGGCCCGCGCACCGCGCCGCCCGCATGGACGTCCTTCGGGCGATCGCCACCGAATGAGGCGCCACCGAATGAGGCGCCACCGGACCAGGGTCAGGCCGCCATGCGCTCGCAGCGGGCGGGGACGGCCTCGTGCAGGGCGCGGAGGCCGCGGGCGATCAGCGGGTTGCCGCGGCTGCCGCGCCGCACGGCGGTCAGCAGCCGCCGCTTGGGGACGCTGCCCCCGGTCAGCGGGATCCGGACCACCTGCTCGTCGGCCGACCCGCCCGCCAGCCTCGGCAGGAGGGACACGCCGAGCCCGTTGGCGACCAGCGCCCAGATCACCGACCAGCCGGTGACGTTGTGCGCGAACCGGGGCGTGAACCCGGCGGCGGCGCAGTGGGTCATGACCTGGTGGCGATGGACGCAGAGCTCGGGATCGACGCTGATCCAGGTCTCCTCCGCGGCGTCCTCCAGCCGGACGCTGCCGTGCCGTGCGAGCGGATGCCCGATCGGGACGACGAGGTCCAGGACCTCCTCCATGAGCGGATCCCTGTCGAAGCGCGGGTCACCCGGAGGCGGGGCCTCCGCGGTGGGCTCGATGACCGCGATGTCGGTCTCGCCGGCGGCGAGGAGGCCCAGGGCCACGTCGGTGTCGCATTCGCGGACCTCGACCGTCAGGGACGGGTCCTCCCGCCGCAGGGCACCGGCGGCCGGGGCGACGAGCCCGCCGACGGCCGTCGTGAACCCGCACATGCGCAGCGGCCCGGCGGCCCCGGCGCGGTGCGACTCCAGGTCGGCGAGGGCCTCCTCCCACTTGGCGAGCAGGCCGTCGGCGTGCTCGATCAGCAGCGACGCGGCCGGGGTCAGCCGCACCTTGCGGCCCTGCGGCTCCAGCAGCGGCACCTTCAGCTCCCGCGCCAGCTCCCGCAGGTGGTGGGAGACCGCCGACGGGGTGAGGTGCAGCGCCTCCGCCGCGGACGTGACCGTCCCGTACTGGTGGACGAGCCTGAGCATGTGCAGCCGCCGCAGGTCAATCATGTAACCATGTTGCACGATCCAATGCGGAAATCTGAAATAGACGGCAACATTCGGCCGGATGCAGACTGCGGGCATGGCTCAGAACACGGTTGTTTCCCGGCACCTCACCAGCGACGGCGTCGTCGTCTGGACCCGCTGCGCCTGCGGGCGGCTGCGGATGGACCTCATCCCGCACGAGGGGGGCGCGTCCCTGACCGCGGGCCCGTGCCCGCACTGCGCCTCCGCCCCCGCCCGCACCGCTCAGTCCTGATCGAGCGCGAGTTCGCAGTGCAGCGTCCGGAAGCGCTTCATCTTGTGGACGAGCGGAACCGGAGCGCCGCCGCCCGGTGTGGCATCAGCCGGCGCGCAGGGCCGCCGCCTCGGAGGCGAGCTTGCGGATGCGGTCCCAGTCGCCGGCGCGGACGACGTTCGCCGGGGTCAGCCAGGACCCGCCGACGCAGCCGACGTTGCCGAGCGCGAGGTAGTCGGCGGCGTTCCTCGGGCTGATCCCGCCCGTCGGGCAGAACCGGACCTGCGGCAGCGGGCCGCCGAGCGCCTTCAGGAAGGCGGCGCCGCCCGAAGCCTCCGCGGGGAAGAACTTCATCGCGGTGATCCCGTCCTCCAGCAGCGCCATGGCCTCGGAGGCCGTCGCGGCACCGGGCAGGAAGGGCAGGCCGCCGGCGGCCATCGCGGCCCGGAGCCGGGGCGTGCAGCCGGGAGAGACCAGGAAGCGGGCCCCGGCCGCCGCCGACCGCTCGGCGTCCTCGGGGCCGACGACCGTTCCCGCGCCGACCACCGCGTCCGGGACCTCGGCCGCGATCCGCTCGATCGCCGCGAGCGCGGCGGGCGTGCGGAGCGTCACCTCGATCACCGGGAGACCGCCGTCGACGAGGGCGCGGGCCATCGGGACGGCCGTGCCGGCGTCGTCCAGCACGACGACGGGGATCACGGGCGCGAGGTCGAACAGGTCTTCGGCGATCATGCGAGCTCCAGGGGTTCCGAGCCGGACGGGGTGCCGGGCACTGGTTCGGGGCGGCGGCCGCGCAGGCTCTGCGCGATCCGCGTGGCGGCGCCGGCCAGGGCCGGGCGGGGGTGCACGATCAGCGAGGTCGGGATGCCGCGCAGGTAGTCCTCGACCGGCGGCTTCCGCTCGAACCGGTCCCGGAACGCGCTGTCGCGCAGGACGTCCGCGATGCGCGGCAGGATTCCTCCGCCGAGGAAGACGCCGCCCTGGGCGCCGAGCGTCAGGGCGACGTTCCCGGCGAGCGACCCGAGGAGCGCGCAGAACATGCGCAGCGTCTCGTCGCATCGCGGGTCGTCGCGGCGCTCGCACACCTGCTGGGCGGTGAGCGGCTCGGCGTCCGCCCCGTCGATCTCGGCGAGGTACCGGTGGATGCGGGCGAGCCCGTCCCCGGACAGCAGCAGCTCGGCGGTGGCGGAGCCGCGCTCGGCGCGCAGCAGCCGCGCGACCTCGATCTCGCGGTCGGTCGCGGCCGGGATGTCGACCTGGCCTCCCTCGCCCGGAAGCGGTGTCCATCCGGACGCGGTGGGGACGAGGCCGGCGACGCCGAGGCCCGTCCCGGGGCCGACCACCGCCATGATCCCGTCTCCCGGCGGGAGGCCGCTCCCGATGGGGACCAGGCCGGTCGCGTCCAGGCGCGGGAGGGCGAGGGCGAGGGCCTCGAAGTCGTTGATGATCTCCAGATGGGGCAGGCCGAGATGGGCGCGGACCGCCTCCGGGGTGCCCTTCGGCCAGCCCGCGTTCGTCAGGTGGAACGTCCCGGCCGTGACGGGACCGGCCACCGCCAGGCAGGCGGCGGACGGCCGGACGTCCGCCGCGTACCGGTCGAGGTAGGCGGCGGCGGCCTCGGCCAGCCCGGCATGGTCCCGGGTGGGGAGGGAGTGGACGCGGGACGGGTCGCCGTCCGGGCCGTCCACCAGCGCGAACCGCGCGTTCGTGCCGCCGACGTCCGCGACCAGCCACGGCCCGCTCATGAGAACACCCCGGCACCGCGCTCGGCCGGGCCGACGACGTGCCGGAAGGCCTGGAACAGCTCGCGCCCGGTGCCCCACACCTGCTCGGCGTTCCCGGACGCGGGCTCGCGGGCGGCGAACTCCTCGTCCGGGACGAGGACCTCCAGCACCCCCGCGTCGGCGTCGAGCCGGACGACGTCGCCGTCGCGGACGCGGGCGAGCGGCCCGCCCGCGGCGGCCTCCGGCGACAGGTGGATCGCGGCGGGCACCGCCCCCGAGGCGCCGGACATGCGGCCGTCGGTGACGAGCGCGACGCGGTGCCCCCGGTCCTGCAGGACCGACAGCGGCGGGGTGAGCCTGTGCAGCTCCGGCATCCCGTTGGCCCGCGGCCCCTGGTTGCGGACGACCACCACCACGTTCCTGTCGAGCTCCCCGGCGGCGAAGGCCTCCTGGAGCTGCTCCTGCGACTCGAACACCCGGGCGGGAGCCTCGATCATCCGGTGCTCCGGCCTGACGGCGGACACCTTGATCACCGCCCGTCCCAGATTCCCCCGCACCGTGTGCAGGCCGCCGTGCGTGTCGAACGGCTCGCCCACGGGGCGCAGGACGTCCGTGTCACCGGATCCGGCGACGGTGCGGAGCCACTCGGCCCTGCCGTCCGCCAGCTCCGGGACGCGCCTGTAGTCGGCGAGCGTGTCGCCCCCGACCGTCCTGGCGTCCGCGTGGAGGAACCCGGCGTCGATCAGCTCGCCGATGAGGAACGCGGTGCCGCCGGCCGCGTGGAAGTGGTTCACGTCGGCGGACCCGTTGGGGTAGAGGCGGGTGAGCAGCGGCGTGACCTTGGACAGCTCGTCGAAGTCGTCCCAGGTCAGCTCGATGCCCGCCGCCGAGGCCATCGCGACGAGGTGCAGCGTGTGGTTCGTGGAGCCGCCCGTGGCCAGCAGCGCGACGATCCCGTTCACGAACGCGCGCTCGTCCAGGAGCTCGCCGATGGGCGTGTAGCCGTCGGCCAGGTCGGTCAGCTCCAGAACGCGCCGCCCCGCGGCCTCGGTCAGCGCGTCCCTCAGCTTCGTGCCCGGCGGGACGAAGCTCGCGCCGGGCAGATGCAGGCCCATGACCTCCATCAGGAGCTGGTTGGAGTTGGCCGTCCCGTAGAAGGTGCAGGTGCCGGGCGAGTGGTACGACGCGGCCTCGGCGGCGAGGAGCTCCTCGCGCCCGGCCTCCCCGGCCGCGAACCGCTTGCGCACCTTCGCCTTCTCGCCGTTCGGCAGCCCCGACGCCATCGGCCCCGCGGGAACCAGGATCACCGGCAGATGCCCGAACGACAGCGCCCCGATCACCAGACCCGGGACGATCTTGTCGCACACGCCGAGCAGCAGCGCGCCGTCGAACATGTCGTGGGACAGCGCCACCGCCGTCGCCATCGCCACCACGTCCCTGCTGAACAGCGACAGCTCCATGCCCGCGCGGCCCTGCGTGATGCCGTCGCACATCGCGGGCACTCCGCCGGCGAACTGGGCCGTGCCGCCCGCCGTCCGGATCGCGGCCTTCAGCAGGTCGGGGTAGTCCTTGAGGGGCTGGTGCGCGGAGAGCATGTCGTTGTACGCCGACACGATCGCGATGTTCGGCGTGACCTCGCCCCTGAGCCACAGCTTGTCCTGGACCCCGCAGGCCGCGAAGCCGTGGGCCAGGTTCGCGCATCCCATGCCGCCGCGCACCGGTCCGTCGGTCCGGGCGTCCTGGATCCGCCTCAAGTACGCGCCACGCGTCGCGGCACTCCGCTCGGCGACGCGGCGGGTCACTGCCGCAAGCACGGGATGCACAGCCATTTAGAACGCTCCAAGACCGGGGGAATCTCCAGATCATCAAGCTACCGAGACATACGTAACCCGCACAACCCGACTTACGAACTTTCGCTTACAAAAGTCTCCATGTTGTGGAAACTAGACGTACCGAACCATGCGTGCTTGACTGGCCGGATGCCGCGTCCTGTCACCCGACCCACGACGAGCGGCGACATGCTGCGCCTGATCCGCGAGGACGGAGTCGCCACCCGCACCGAACTGGGCCGCATCACGGGCCTGTCCCGCCCCGCCGTGGCCTCCCGCGTCGCCGACCTCATCGCACGGGGACTGGTGGTCGAGCGCGCGGACGGACCGTCCACCGGCGGGCGCCCCCCGGCCCGGCTGGAGTTCAACGCCGCCGGCGGGACCGTCCTGGTCGCGAACCTCGGCCAGTCCCGCGGCCAGCTCGCCGTCTGCGACCTCGCCGGGACGATCGTCGCCCGCGCCGACGGCCCCCCGGCGGAGGTCTCCCCCAGCAAGACGCTCTCCCGGCTCCTCGACGAGTGGGCGTCCCTCCTGGACGCCTCCGGGATCGACGCCGCCACCGTCCGCGGCGTCGGCCTGGGCGTCCCCGACCCGGTCGAGCACGTCACCGGCCGCTGGGACGCCGTCGAGATCGGCCCCCCGGTCGCCGACCGCTTCGGCGTCCCCGCCTACCTGGACAACGAGGTCAACGCCGCCGCCCTGGGCGAGCACCAGGCCCATCCCGGCGTGCACGACCTCCTGTTCGTCAAGGTCTCCACCGGCATCGGCGCCGGCCTCATCACGGGCGGCCGCATCCAGCGGGGAGCCCTCGGCGCCGCCGGCGAGATCGGCCACGTCCCCGTCCCGTCCTCCGTGGACGCCCCCTGCCGCTGCGGCAACGTCAACTGCGTCGAGGCCGTCGCCGGCGGCACCGCGCTCCTGGCCCGCTCCCCCGCCGAGGACCTGTCCGGCCTCGCCACCCTCGCCCGCTCCGGCGACCCCGCCACCGTCGCCCTCCTCCGCGACGCCGGCCGCCGCATAGGCGAGGTCGTCGCCACCGCCGTGAACCTCCTCAACCCCGCCGTCGTCGTCCTGGGCGGCGACCTGGTGGGCGCCGAGGCGCCCCTCATCGCGGGCGTGCGCGAGGTCGTCTACCAGCGCTCCACGGCCCTGGCCACCCGCACCCTCCGGATCGAACCCAGCCGCCTGGGCGAGGCCGCGGGCCTCACCGGCTGCGCCGCCATGGTCGTCGACCGCATCCTCGCCCCCGAGACCCTCGACGCCGCCACGGCCACACCGCGCTGACCCCGGTCAGCCGCGCTCGGCCAGGAGGGGGCCGAGGACGCGCGTGCCGGGACCGACGCGTCCACCCGGGCCGGGCAACTGGGTCGTGCCCCCGAGTGTCAGCGGCCCGCCGCAGTGGGCGCAGCAGGTCACGGGCGTGGTGTCGTGCCCGCAGTCCAGGTGGCGGATGCGCGCCGGCGGCCCCTCCGGGCCCGCGCGCCAGCGGTCGCCCCATGCCATGAGCGCGAGCAGGACCGGGTAAAGCTCCTCGCCCTTGGCGGTGGCGCGGTAGTGCTCGCGGGGCGGGCGGTCC
The DNA here is from genome assembly GCF_004348515.1 of Actinomadura sp. KC345. Lineage (GTDB taxonomy): Bacteria > Actinomycetota > Actinomycetes > Streptosporangiales > Streptosporangiaceae > Spirillospora. The sequence continues at coordinate 7,843 of NZ_SMKH01000257.1, forward strand.
TGGTAGCGCTCGCGGATCAGGACGCCCTCCTCCACCAGCCGCGCCAGCCTCGCGGTCAGGACCTTGCGGGAGATGCCCAGGTCGTGGGCCAGGTCGTCGAAGCGCGTGACGCCCAGGAGGACGTCCCGCATGATCAGCGCCGTCCAGGCGTCGGCGAACAGGTCGGTGGCCCGTGCGATGGAGCAGGCCACGTGGTCGAGCGGTGTACGGGTCACACCGCGCAACCCTACTTGAGTTCCCCGAGGAAACCCATCATGGTAAGTTCCCTGAGGGAACCCATAGAAGGGAAGCCGTCATGGCCGCACCGCACCTGGTCCTGGACTCGGACGCGCCCGGCGACCTGGACGGACGCCACCTGCGGGCGGTCACGTTCCAGGACGTGCGCCTGCGCTACGTCAATGGCGTCCTCCGTGACCGGGACATCCCGGCCGCCGGAGCCCGCGCGGTCGTGGTCGGCGGCGGCCGTGGGCTGCTCGCCCGCGGCCTGGCCCGCACCGGCATGGAGGTCCTGTCCGTGGACCCGTCGCCCACCGCCACCGAACTGGCGACCCGGGCCTCCCACGGCGAGGACCTCCCGGTCACTTTCACGTCCGCGCCGCCCGAACGCCCGGGACCGCCCGACGGCGCCTTCGACGTGGCCTACTACGCCGACACCTTCGAGATCACCGACGACCTGGACGCGGTGCTGGCCGCCGCCGCCCGGCTCCTGCGTCCCGGCGGCGCGATGGTCTACGACACCGTCAACCGGACGCCCTTGTCCCGGCTGGTCTACCTCGGGGCCTTCCAGCGCTTCCCCGGCAGCCGCATCATGCCGCCCGGCCGCTACACCGCCGCCCGGCTGCGCCCGCCCGCCGACCTCGCCGCCCGGATGGCCGACCACGGCCTCACCGTCCTCGACACCTGCGGGTTCAAACCGAGCAGCGCCGCCGCCCTGGTGAAGGCGACCCGGGCGCGGCGCACGGGCCGCGTCACCGATGAGCGGCTGCCGTCCATGGTGGAGTTCGAGCTGGACCCGGACGGCCCGCCGCTCGTCACCTACCTGGGCCACGCCCGGCGCGACTGAACGTCCCGCGCACGCCGGCCCGCGGGCGTTCAGCCGAGCTGCTCGGCCAGGCCGAGGACGATCCCCTCGGGACCGCGGATGAAGCACAGCCGGTAGCTGTCCTCGTACTGCGCCACCTCGCCGACCAGCTCGGCGCCGTGGGTGCGCAGGCGGGCGACGACGTCGTCGAGGTCGTCGACGGCGAACATGATGCGGCGTATGCCCAGCGTGTTCGACGGCGCGTTCCGCGGCTCGCCGGCGACCGCCGCCGGCGTGTGGAACCTCGTCAGCTCGACCCGCCCGTGGCCGTCCGGGGTCCGCAGCATCACGATGTCGGCACGGACGCCTTCGAGCCCGACGACGCTGTCGACCGAAGGCCCTTCGACCGGCGCCTTGCCCTCCACCTCCATGCCCAATTCGGCGAAGAACGCGGTAGCCGCCTCGATGTCCTCGACAACGATGAGAACGTTGTCCATCCGGATCGCCATGGTGGTTCCTTCCAGTCGCGGGGCCGTACTGGCCCTTGATGTACCTGGGACGGAGCCGACCCCGCATTCTCGACACGGGAACCGTTATGAATTTCCGGCCGGTGGCTACCCGGCCGAGCACAGCCGCCCGGTGTACTTCGCGTACCAGACCGAGGGGTAGGTCCCGAGCCTGGTGACGCCCGGTTTCACGCACATGTCGTAGTTCCCGGAGTCTCCGCCCCAGCCGAGCTCGACGTTGATGACGATGTCGGTGCGGGGCGGCGCGTCGCAGTGCCGTAGAGGGCCGCTCCGTCGCTTCCCACAAGGGCTTCTGGACCGCTTCGCGCTGCGAGTGGAGGGCCGTGGTTCTAGCGGCTGTCACGTTTCGCCTGGCGGCGCGCCCCCTTCGCCCGGGTGGCGGCGTGGCGCTGATTCAGCGCGGGATCCGCGCTCTTGGGCCTGGTGCGGGCCGTGGTCTGAGCCGCCGACGGCCGGGCATCCGGCGGTCCTGCCTGCGGAGACGGTGCGCGCTCCGGAGTGGCGGCGGCTATCCGCTCGGCCTTCAACTCGGACGCGCTGCGCCTCGCCGCCCGCGCGAGGTACCAGCTCACCCGGGCCAGCGCGTCCTCGAACACCTCCGCCTTCTGCGCGTTCCGGGTGTTCTTCGGACGGGCCTTGCCGCGTCCCCCGTACTCCTCCACCCGCGCGCCCGCCGTGCGCCGGTACAGCTTGCTGTACTTGTTGCGGGCGCGGCGGACCCGCGTGTGCAGATCCACGAGCCCGTCCTCCTCCAGGGAGGAGAGCTCATCGCTCCCGGTCTCCCGGACAAGGGCCCTCTCGTCCTCGTTCAACGAGTTCAGCAGCGCCTTCATCGCCCCTCCATGCCTCGATGATGCCCGCGTCGAACGTCGCATGGACCTACCCAAGAAGGGCTCAGGAACACCCTGGAAGCGCGAGCGCCGCCCGCCAGGAGGCACCCGCGTCACACTCGCGCGTCGCTCCGCGAAGGTCGCGGTGACGGCGCGCGAAGCGGTGGCCGCGAGCGACCTCGTGGTCGCCTGCCTGCTCGACGACGCCTCCGTCCGCGAAACCCTCGCCGACGCCGACCTGACCGGCAAGGACCTGGTCAACATCACGACCGGCACCCCCGGCGAGGCGGAGAGGCTCGCCGCATGGGCCGCCGGACGCGGCGCCCGCTACCTGGACGGCGGCATCATGGCCGTCCCGCCGATGATCGGCGTCCCGGACTCGGGCGCCTACGTCCTCTACAGCGGGTCGCCGGACGTGTTCGCGGCGCACCGGGACGCGCCGTCCCGGCGGCCACCAGGTACGTCGGGGAAGACCCCGGCTCGGCCTCTCTCCACGACGTGGCACTGCTGAGCGCGATGACCGTCATGTTCGCGGGGGTATCGCACGCTTTCGCGCTCATGCGCGGGACGGAGGTCGCCCCCATGGAGTTCGCCCCTCTGCTCGTCGAGTGGCTCACCGCCATGACCTCCAGCGCGAACCAGGTCGCCGAGCACCTGGAGACCGGCGACTACACCCTGGGCGTGACCTCGAACCTCGCCATGATGGTGCGGGGCAACGCGACCCTGCTGCGCACCGCCGAGGAACGGGGCGTCAGCCCCGAACTGCTCACCCCGTTCATGGCCCTGATGGAGCGCCGCCTAGCGGCCGGTCACGGTGACGAGGGCACCACGGGAGCGATCGACCTGCTCCTGCGCTGACGGTTCGCGGCGCACGTTCGGACCCTCATGCCCGCCGCCCCGGGCCCGGTGAAGCCGCCGCATGTATTTGGACGATCGTACTAGTTGTACTATCGTCCAAATACTCGACCGGAGGGGGCACTGTGGGAAGCGGCGAAAGCACGAGGGCGGGGT
>NZ_SMKH01000258.1 GCF_004348515.1 Actinomadura sp. KC345
GGGGTGGGCGGTGTTGGTGGGGAACTTGGCGGCCTGCGCGTCCGGGGTGCTCAGCACGAACCCGCCGGTCGCGGGGTCGTGGCGGGCGACGGTGCGCGGCGACAGGTGGCTGTTGCTGCGTCCCACCTCGGTCATCAGCAGCGTCCCGAACGAGGCCATGGACTCCATGGCCTCGCGCGCCTCGCGGGGGCCGTCCTGGCCGGCGCCGAACCGCAGGACCGGGCCGAGCGCGAGGGTGTAGTGCAGCAGCATCACGTGGAACAGGGCCGGGTCGGCGATCGCGGCGCGTTCCAGCAGCGCGCACAGCGCCGGGGGGTCGTCCAGCAGGTCGGGCGCGGGCGGCGCCGACAGGCCCGCCCGCCGCAGCCGCTCGTAGGTCAGTTCCTGGTGGCCGCGGGCGGTGAGGCCGCCGGGGTAGGTGAAGAACTCGTCCGGGACGGCCTCGGCCAGCCGCGCGCGCGTCTTGGCGTCCAGCGAGGAGCCGCGCACGAAGCCGAGCAGGCCCTCGTCGGGGACGGCGCCGGTGAAGGTGTCCATCGTGGTGGCCTCCGTCAGGCTCGGGTTCGGGCGGGGCGGTCGCGCAGCGGCGCCAGGGTCCGCGCGCCGGGCAGTGTCAGGCGTGCGCACTGGCACAGCGCGTCGCCGGCGCCGGCCTCGGTGAACACCGTCGCGCCGGCCTCGCGGACCGCGCGCAGCGTCTGCGGGAGCCGCACCGGCTTGACGATGCAGTCGGCCAGCGCGCGGTGCAGGTCGTCGCCGTCGCGGTAGGCGCGGCCCCGGACCGGCGAGTGCACCGGCAGCTCCAGCGGCCGCTGCGGGAAGCGGCGGATCATCGCGTACCACTCGTCGTCGGCGCCGGCCATCGCGGGATGGTGCGACAGGTAGGGGACGGCGAGGCGCACGGCCCGCACGCCCCGGTCGCGGGCGGCGTCCAGGACCTGCTCCAGGGGGCCGTCCGGCCCGGACACCACGGTGACCGTCGGGGCGTTCAGGCAGGCCACGGCCACCTGCGGGGCGGCGGCGGCCGCGATGCAGTCGCGGGTGCCGTCCTCGCCGGTCTCCAGCAGGCCCAGGCCGCCGCCGCGGCCGCGGCGCGCCAGCACGCCGACGAGGCTGACGGCCATGCGGGCGCCGTCGGCGATCGCGAACGCGCCGGCGCTGACCAGCGCGGCGATCTCCCCGAAGCTCTGCCCTACCGCGAACGCGGGGTGGACGCCGGCGGTGCGCAGCACCCGGTCGACGGCGACGGAGGCGGTGTATCCGGCGAGCTGCGCGACGCCGGGGGTGCGCGCGGCCTCGCGGTAGGAGCCGGTGTCCTCCAGCAGGATCGAGCGCAGGCGCGGCCATCCCTCGCGCGGGAGGCCCTCCTGGACGGCGTCCACGACGTCGGCGGCGGCTCGGGCGGCGGCGGGTCCGGTGCGGGCGAGCGCGGGGAGGTCGGGGGTCCCCGCGGAGCCGGTTCCGGCGAACAGGAAGGCGCACGCGTCGTCGGGTTTGAGTTCCTCGGCCGGATGGATCGCAGAGAACGGCACGCGGGGGTCTCCTTACCTCGAAGGAAGGCTCTCTTCTCTTTTCAGTACAAAGCCAAATAACTCCTAGTTATGGAACATAAACACTGAAATGGGATTATTCGCTCATGGGATCGGTCTGGCAACCGTCAGTGGCAGAAGCACGTCAGGGCCATCACCCGCGCGGCGGCGAACGGGGGTGGGCGATCCGCGGAACCGGCGCGTACCTGCCCGCCCGGCGCGTCCGCAGCGAGGAGCTGTCCGCGTCGATGGGGCTCGGGCCGTCGTGGATCGAGGAGCGCACGGGAATCCGCCAGCGGCACGTCGCCCATTCCGGCCAGGCCGCCTCCGACCTGGCCGCGGCCGCCGCCGGGCGCGCGCTCGCCGCGGCCGGCCTGGACGCCGCCGACGTCGGCCTGATCGTCCTCGGCACCTCCACCCCCGACGAGCTGGGCCCCTCCACCGCCTGCCGCGTCCAGGCGCTGCTGGGCGCCCGCCGCGCCGCCGCGTTCGACATCGCCGCCGCCTGCACCGGGTTCGTCTACGGGCTGCAGGCCGCGGTCGGCTGGCTCGCCGGGCAGCGCGGGCCCGCGCACGCGCTGGTCATCGGCGTCGAGGTGTACTCCCGGTTCCTCAACCCCGCCGACCGCGCCACCGCCGCGCTGTTCGGCGACGGCGCCGCCGCCGCGGTGGTCGGGCCGGCCGCGCCGCCGTACGGGATCGGCCCGGTCACGCTCGGGTCGGACGGCTCCCGCGCCGGCGACGTGCTCATCCCCGCCGGCGGCAGCCGCTCCCCCGCCAGCGCCGGCACCCTGGCCGGCCGGGGCCACACCATCCACATGGACGGCCGGGCCGTCCGCGCGTTCATCGCCGGGGTGTTCCCGCGGCTGGTCGCCGAGGCCGCCGAGGGCGCCGGGATCAAGCCCGCCGACCTGGCGCTGGTCGTGCCGCACCAGCCCAACCCGCGGCTGGTCGCCTCGCTGGCCGGCGAGGCCGGGCTCGACCCGGCGCAGCTGGCGATCGCCGGGCAGGACGTGGGCAACATCGGCGCCGCGAGCCTCCCCTACGCCCTGGACCGGGCCGTGCGCGAGGACCGGATCGCCGCGGGGGACCTGGTCCTGCTCGCCGGGTTCGGCGCGGGCGTGACCTGGGGCCACACCCTCATCACCTGGCCTCCGCCCTGAGCCGCGCGTCCGCGCTCACCAGGGCGACAGGACCAGGGCCTGGACGGTGAGCGCGGTCGCGGCCTGGGCCGCCAGCCAGCCGCGGGCCGGTGGCCGCTGCAGGGCGGCCGCGGCGAGCAGCCAGCCGGAGAACGGCAGCCAGATCCGCTCGACCTCGCCGCGCGTCACACCGGAGGCGTCCAGCGCGAGCACGCCGATCAGCGCCGCCGCCGCCAGCGCCGCCGCCGCGGCCTCCGGGGGCACCGCCCTCGCCCGGACGGCGCGCCGCAGCACCCCGGCCGCGCGGGGCAGCGCGTGCGCGGCCACCGGGCCGGTCAGCAGGCAGAGCACGGCGAGGTTGGCCACCACGAAGTAGGCGTAGGAGCGCTGCGCCGAACCGCGGCTGACCAGGTACGTCTCCAGCGTGGCGCGCACACCGTCCGGCCACCAGAACCCCAGCGCCGTGAACACCGCCGGCGCCACCACCAGGCCCGCGCCGAGCGCCGCGAGGACACCCGCCCGCGGGCGGGTCAGCAGCAGCACCGCCAGCGGCACCGCGAACAGCGGCAGCAGCCCGTAGCTCAGATACGGCAGGCAGCCCAGCAGCAGCCCGCCCGCTCCGGCGGCCGCGAGCCCCCACGCGCCCGCGCGGCGGGCGGCCACGGCGAGCAGCGCCGTCCCCCACGCACCCACGGCCAGGAAGAACGCGTCCATCGAGGTGGCGATCCACAGCGCCGCCGGCGCCAGCACCAGGAACGGCACCGCCGTCCGCGCGGCGCGCTCGCCCGCCGCGCACCGCACCGTGACCGCGATCGCCGCCACCGACGACGTCCCCGCCGCGACGACCAGCGCCGCCGCCCAGCCGGTGCCGCCCAGCCCGGCCGCCTCCAGCGCCCACAGCACCAGCATCGGCAGCGGAGGATGCCCCCGCACGTGCGTGGTGTATCCGCCGAGCCGCTCGGTGAAGGTCTCCAGCCACAGCAGGGGGTCGGGACGCAGCTGCGCCAGGCCCGCCGGGTACTCGGTCGGCGCGTTCAGCGGACCGGCGAGCGCGTCCCATCCGCCCGCGGCCGCGAGCGCCACCGCCCACACCGCGGCCGCCGCCCACGCGGCGGCGAGCAGCGCCCGCCACGGCAGCCGCGCCGCCAGCACCGGCAGCGCCGCCACCGCGGCGGCCGCGAACGCCGCCGCGGGCAGCAGCTCCCAGGTCAGCGGCCGCGCCCGGGGCCGCGCGTGCAGCGGGGGGAGCCGGTCCTCGGTCGCCAGGCCGGCGCGCCGCAGGTACCAGCCCACCGCGAACGCCGCCGCGATCCCGGCGGCCCACACCGCGGCGGCCGCCCACCCCGGCCACCGCCGCCGCGCGGCGGCCGTCTCGTCGTCCGCGGCCCGGCCGCGGACCTCGGTCACGGTCACGTCCGTCCCTCCCGCGTGGCCCGCGACGGCCCCGCGCCCTCGTGCGCGGGGTCCTCTTGTCCGGGGCGCCGCCGGTCGCGGCGGCGGCCGGTGAGCGCGCGGGCCGCGATCGCCGCGGCGGCGGCCGCGGCGATCACCGCCAGCACGGCCGCGAGGTTGCGGTCGTAGGGCAGCGGCAGGCGGGACGGCTCGTCGGCGCGGCGGCCGTGGCCGAGGACGAGCGGCAGCGCGACCGCGGTCACGCACGCCGCCGTGACCAGCGCGGCGCGCACCACCGGCCGGCTGCCGTCGGGCAGCCGGCGCGTCGCCAGCCCCGCCGCCAGGACCACCGGCACCAGGACGCCGTCGTGCAGGACCGCCGCGCCCGCGAACCACGTCAGCCACGCGGCCGCGTCGAGGTCCGCGACGACGCCGCGCACCCCCACGGCGATGAGCGCCAGCCCCGCCGCGGTCACCACCGCCTTCGCCGCCGCCTTGGCCACCCCCTTCGCCGGTGGCGCCTTCACAGGACCACCACCCGGTGCAGCCACTTGGTCTGCATGACGCCGGGCCGGTTCGGCGCGATCAGGCGGCACGGATACCCGTGGTCGATGTGGAGGGGCTCGCCGTCGAGGCCGAGGGCCAGCAGTGTCAGCGGGTCGCGCCAGTGCTCCGGGGAGACCCGCGAGGTGCGGTAGTCCCCGCCGCGCTGCAGCGACTCGACCCGCACGTGCGCGTCGCCGGGCGCGCCCGCCATGGCCAGCAGGTCCCGCAGCGCGACCCCCCGCCACGTCGCCTCCGCGCTCCAGCCTTCGACGCACGCGACCGGCAGGCGCGCGGTGCGCTGCGGGAGGCCGCGCAGATCCTCCAGGGACAGCGTGAGATCGCGGCGGACGCGGCCGGTCACGGTCAGGCGCCAGCCGGCGTCGCGGGCGGTACCGGCGACCCCGGCCGCGGCCGCGGACTTGTTGACCGGCAGGCCCTGCGGGCCGGTGCCGGGGCGGCGCGGGGCCAGCACCGCCAGCCGCGCCAGCGGGGAGAACGCCTCCCCGGCCGTGGTGGCCGCGATCACGCCGCCCGCGCCAGCGACGGTGAGCAGGAAGGCCCGGCGTCCCACCGCGTCCTGCGGGCGGGTCATCACGGCGCGGCGCGCCTTCGGCCACTCCTGGACGGCGTGGATCAGCAGCGCCCCGGTGACGATGTAGGCGGTCCAGTAGTGGGCGGTGGTGAACGGGAACGGGAACGCGTACCAGTAGCCGATGTTCAGCACCCCGGTGACGAACTGGAACAGCGCCCCGCCGACCAGCGCGAGCATCAGCAGCCGCCGCAGCGCGTGCGCGGCCGACCGGACCGGCGGCCACTGCCACAGCCGGGGGTAGACCGTCCACAGCTTGGCCAGCAGCAGCGGCACCGTGGCCAGCCCGCCGATGACGTGGACGCCCTGGGTGACCCGGTAGAGGTTCACCGGCCGCGACGGCCACTGCATCCACCCGGGCGGGTGCTGCATGTAGTGGGAGACCAGACCCGTCGCGAACGCCGACAGGAAGGCGGCGCCGAGGGCCATGCCGAGCCACGCCGCGGTCCGCTCGTCGTGCAGGCGGCTGGTGAACCGCCCCTGCAGCCGCGCCGCCGCGGTCACCGCCGCCGCGAGGAGGGGGGTCATGCGCGCAGGGCGACGAACCACCGGCCCGCCTCCTCCCACTGGTCGGTCACGGCCGCCGCGCACGCGGCGGCCAGCCCGGCGGCCGCGTCGGCCGACACGTGCGCCCAGGGGAACCAGTCGCCGACCGAGCGGCCCGACCGCAGCCGCAGCGGCTCGGTCCGCGACCCGGCCCCGGGCGCCTCCGCCTCGATCAGGACCCGCCCGCCCGGCGCGGCCAGCGCGAGGACGCGGCGCAGCAGCGCGGCCGGGTCGCCCCCGATGCCGATGTTGCCGTCGGCGAGCAGGACGCTCCGCCAGCGCCCGGCGCCGGGGACGCGGCCGAACACGTCCCGGCACAGGGCCGGGCCGCCCGCCGCGACCGTCAGCGCGACCGCGGAGGGGGCCAGGTCGATGCCCAGCACCGGCAACCCGCGCCGGGCCAGCGCCACGGTGAGCCGCCCCGGCCCGGACCCCACGTCGAGCGTGGGGCCCTCGCACCGGTCCAGCAGCCCGCCGTCGCCGGGACGGACCGCCAGCCAGTCCCGCAGCGGCAGCGGGCGGCGGCGCCCGTCGGCGTGCTCGATCTCCACCGGGCCGCTGCCCCGCAGCGCCTCCTCGTACAGTTCCCCGATCATGCGGTGGCGGTCCTGGCGCCGAGGGCCCGCACGGCGGCGGCGAACCGGGTCCCGGCGGCGCCGGCGGCGACGCGCTCGGCGTCGGCGGCGGTGTCGACGTCGGTGAGCTCGGGCAGCGCCGCGACGTCCAGCCCGGCGGCGCGCAGCCGGGCCAGCTGGACCGCGCCGGTGTCGGGCCGCGACATCGGGACGCCGCGCAGCAGCGCCGCGTCCGGTCGCCGCAGCCCGAGCAGCCAGAAACCGCCGTCCGAGGCCGGGCCGAACACCGCGTCGTGCCGGGCCAGGCTCCGGGACGCGTCGTTCAGCAGCGCCGGGGTGACCTGCGGGGTGTCCATGCCGATCAGCACGAGCGGGCGGCCCCGGTAGGCGCCGCCGAAGGCGCCGGCGAGGCGTTCGTCCAGGCCGCCGCCGCGCTGGGCGAGCACGGTGAACCCGCGCGGCAGCCACCGGCCCGGCACGCCGTCCAGGACCAGGACGCGGCGCCCGGCCGCGGCCGCGGCGACGGCCGCGAGGGTGTCGCGCAGGGACGCCTCGGCCAGCGCCGCGGCCTCCCCGGGCGTGTACGCGGGCGTCAGCCGCGTCTTCACCCGCCCGGGGACGGGTTCCTTGGCCACGACGATCAGATCGGCCGCGGCGTCGTCCGGTGAGCGGTTCACGGCGGCGCTCACGGGGCGACCTCCGCCAGGACGCGTCGCATGTCGCGGACGGCGCGGACCGTCCCGCCGAACGTCCCGGTCACCTTGGAGGCGCCGGTCCGGGGGCGGTAGGCGACGTCGACCTCCCCGATCCGCCAGCCGGCGCGGGCCGCGCGCAGCACCATCTCCAGCGGGTATCCGAACCGGCGGTCCCGCAGCCCGAGGTCGAGCAGGGCCTCCCGGCGGGCGGCGCGCATCGGCCCGAGGTCGTGCAGCCGGGTCCCGGCGCGCCGGTTCAGGGACCGGGCCAGGACGGCGTTTCCGGCGCGGGCGTGCGGCGGCCACGCACCCCGGCCCGACGGCCGCCGCCGCCCCAGCACCAGCCCCGGCATTTGCCCGGGCCCCGGCCCGCCGCCGGGCGGTTCCAGGTCGCCGAGCGCGGCGACGAGCAGGGGCAGCTCGGCCGGGTCGAGGGAGGCGTCGGCGTCCATCACGCACACCACCTCGGTGCCGGCGGCCAGCAGGCCCGCGTGGCAGGCGGCGCCGAAGCCGCGGTCGGGAGCCGCCACGACGCGTGCGCCGAGGTCGGCGGCGACGCGCGCGGAGTCGTCGGTGGAGGCATTGTCGACCACCAGCGGCCGGAAGCCGCCGGGCATCCGGGCCAGCACCCAGGGCAACGCCTCGGCCTCGTCGAGGCACGGGAGAACCACATCGATCACAGTGCGACGCTACTTTCGGTGACGGGTGAACGACCCTTACGAACCTGTGACGGGCTGCCGCGCGAACTCGGCCATCCCGTCGGCGAACGCCACCGACGGGGAGAACCCCAGCTCGCGGCGGGCGCGGTCGGGGCGGGCGACGATGTGGCGGACGTCCCCGAGCCGGTAGCCGCCGGTGACGCGCGGGCCGGGCCCGCCGAACGCGGCGGCCAGCGCGCCCGCCAGGTCCCCGATGGTGCGGGGCTCGCCGCTGGCGATGTTGTAGGCGCGCAGCCCGCCGCGGCCGGGGTCCGCCGCGGCGCGTTCCAGCGCCAGCACGTTGGCGCGTGCGACGTCGCGGACGTGCACGAAGTCGCGGCGCTGCGCACCGTCCTCGAACACCAGCGGCTCCCGCCCGTCCAGCAGCCGGGACCGGAAGATCGCCGCGACCCCGGCGTAGGGGGTGTCGCGGGGCATCCGCGGCCCGTACACGTTGTGGTAGCGCAGCGCGACCGCCGAACCGCCGGTCGCCCGCGCCCACGACGCCGCCAGGTGCTCCTGCGCGAGCTTGGTGTCGGCGTAGGCGTTGCGTGGGCCGGGCGGGTCGTCCTCCCCGACGGCGCCGGGGGCCAGCGGCCGCCCGCAGGACGGGCAGCCCGGTTCGAACCGTCCCGCCTCCAGCGCCTCCTCCGCGCGGGGCCCGGGACGCACGGGGCCGTGCCGGTCGCAGGTGTAGGCGCCCTCCCCGTACACCACCATCGACGACGCCAGGACGAGCGTCCCGACGCCCGCGCGGGCCATCTCGGCGAGCAGCACGGCGGTCCCCTGCACGTTGGCGGAGGTGTAGGCGGGCAGGTCGGACACGTCCACGCCGAGGCCGACCTTGGCGGCCTGGTGGCAGACGGCGTCGACGCCGTCCAGCCGCCCGGCCACCGCGCCGGGGTCGCGGACGTCGGCGGCCTCGCCGTTTCCGCCGGGCGCCAGGTCCAGGCCGCGGACACGGTGGCCGGCGGCGGTCAGGGCCTCGGCGACATGCGAGCCGATGAATCCGGCCGACCCGGTGAGCAGTACGTTCATGCGGCCGACCGTAGGGCGCTCCGGCCGCCCGGAACGCCCTCGCGGGCCCTGACGGGCCACCTTGTTCGAATCTCGTAAGATCCTCAGCCGCGCGAGACGAGCGGGGCGAGGAGCCCGGCGGCCTTGTCCACGTCGGCCTCGGTGGTGGTCAGGTGGAAGGCGCAGCGCAGCCGCCCCGCCCGCACCGAGGCGATCACCCCGCCCGCGCGCAGGACCTCGGCGGTGCCGTCCGGGACGTCCACCGGCACGATGGCCGAGTCGCCGGGCGGCAGGCCCAGCGCGGCGCTGAAGCGGCGGGCGAGGCGCACGTCGTGGTCGTGGACGGCCGGGACGCCGACCCGCCCGAGCAGTTCCAGGGCGGGGGCGTGCCCGGCCCAGCACTGCCATGCCGGGGACAGGTCGAGGCGGCGCGCGTCCGGGGCCAGGCGCAGCGGCAGGCCGTAGACCGAGTCCCAGATGTCGGCGCCCGCGTACCACCCGGCGCCGGCGGCGGGCAGCGCGTCCAGGGCCTCGGCCGTGCCGGTGAGGAAGCAGGTGCCGCGCGGGCCCAGCAGCCACTTGTAGCCGCCGCACACCAGCCAGTCGACGCGGTCGGCGGGCAGCGGCAGCCATCCGGCGGCCTGGGTGGCGTCCAGCAGGATCCGGGCGCCGTGCGCGCGGGCGGCGGCGATGAGGTCGTCCATGGGGGCGATGCGGCCGTCGGCGGACTGCACCGCCGACACGGCGACCAGGTCGGTGCCGCCGTCGACGGCGTCGGCGATCCGCTCCAGCGGGACGGACCGGACGGTCAGCTCCGCCCGCGCGGCGAACGGCCACAGCAGCGAGGTGAAGTCGCCGTCGGCGACCAGGACCGTCGACCCGGCCGGCAGCGACGCCGCGACCAGACCGACGAAGTACGACACCTGCGGCCCGCACGCCACCCTCCCGGCGGGCACGCCGAGCAGCCGCGCGAACGCCTCACGCGAGTGGGTCACCGCCTCGTCCAGCGCCGGCGGGGCCATCAGCCCGGCGGCCCGGTCCCGCTCGGCGGCGAGCATCGCCTCGTGCGCCGCGCGGGGCGGCAGCCCGTAGGTGGCGGTGTTGAGGTAGGCGACACCGGCGGTGAACTCCCGCTGCGCCTCCTCGATCGAAAGGACGTCCTGGCTCGGAAGGGTCATGCACTGATCCTGCGCCACCACCCGCCCATAGGACAAAGTACGGTCTTCCGGTCGCCCAAGGCCGGGTTCACCCCCGACATCGCCTTCGCCGCCGAGGACCACGTCGCGATCCAGCGGCCCGTCGCTCGCGGCCTGCCCGTCGCGGTCCTCGCTAGTACTAGTCGTCGCCGGGTGCGAGGCGGGCGGGGAAGCCGCCGGTGGCGATCGGGCCCCAGCGGTCGATGGTGACGCGGATGAGCGACTTGTCCTGGCGGCGCATGGCCTCGCGGTACTCGTCCCAGTCGGGGTGCTCGCCGGCGATGCAGCGGTAGTAGTCGACGAGGGCGTCGGCGGCGTCGGGCATGTCGATGACCTCGGCGGTCCCGTCGACCTGCACGTAGGGGCCGTTGAACTCGTCGGACAGCACGCACACCGACACCCGCGCGTCCCTGCGGGCGTTGCGGGCCTTGGCGCGCTCGGGGTAGGTGGAGACGACGACGCGTCCCCGCTCGTCGACCCCGCAGGTCACCGGCGACATCTGCGGGGTCCCGTCGGACCGGACGGTGGACAGCACCGCGCGGTGCCTGGGACGCAGGAATTCGAGCAGTGCGGGACGGTCGACGCGGTTCGCCGTGGCGATCGAAGGGGCCATGCGGGCAACTCTACGGCCGGGGGATCGGTGGTGGTGCGGGAGGTGTGGCGGTGCGGGAGGTCAGCCGCTGAGCAGGGCGAACAGCCCGGCGCAGGTGAGGGCGACCATGACGGCCGCGAGCGGGAGCCGGCCGCGCAGCGCCCGGTCCGGGGAGCGCAGGGCGAGGTCGTGGGCGGCGATGGTGCCCGCGATGTGGCCGAGGACGATCGCGTTGACCTGGACCTGCGCGGTGAGCGCAGGCCCGGCCAGGTCGTGGTCGACGCGGTTGCCGGCGGCGCCGAACAGGTCCAGGCCCGTCCCGAACGGGTCGCCGAGGAGGATGAAGGTCGTCTGTCCTTCCAGGACCAGGAACGAGAAGTAGTGCGCGACGGTGTAGCCGAGGGCGATCGGCAGGAGCGTCGCCGCGAACCGGCCCGGCAGCGCGGCGGGGTCCTGGCCGGTCAGGTGCGCGCCGGCCCGCAGCGCCGCGGTGTACAGGACGGCGACGGCGGCGATCGCGGCGGCCAGGCCCAGCGTCCCGGCCAGGACGCTGGAGGGGTCGACGTTGTCGCGCCAGTAGGTGGTCCGGGTGATGCCGTCGAACCCGGTGGAGCCGATCAGCACGCACGCGGCGGCGGTGAGCCCTGGTTCGGCGGTGCCGGTCATGAGACCGGTGAGGGGGGTCCGCCAGACGAGGGGCCGAGCGGGGC
>NZ_SMKH01000259.1 GCF_004348515.1 Actinomadura sp. KC345
ACTTCGACCCCGCGACCTACCTGGAGTGCGCCGTCGCGGGCAGCCTCGGCGGCTGGGACGCCGCCGACGGCGCCCGCGTCCCGCTGCCCACCGGCCCCGGGGAGCCGCCCGCCCGCTCCTACGTCCGCACGATCACCACGATGACCTGGGACGACCTGGCGCGCATCGCGGTGTGCGGCCAGGTGTACGAGTAGCCGGATCCGTCGGTCCCCCGTGGTAGGACTGGGGGCATGAGCGACAGGCCGGTCGAGTTCAGCGACCGGGGCGGCTGGTGGATGGCGCGGGCGCGGCCCCATTTCGCGCTGCGCCCGCTCCTGCGCTCCTACGACGGGTACTGGGAGCAGATCACCCTCCCGACCCGGGTGCGCACCGTGCCCACCCGGGCCTGCGTCGTCATCATCAACCTGGGGCCGCCGCTTTTCCAGACGGTCCCCGGCTCGGACCGCGGCCGCGAGTACGGGTCGTTCGTCGCCGGGATGTACGACGGGCACGGCATGTACATCAGCCCGGGCGGGCAGCGCGGCATCCAGCTCGACGTGACCCCGCTCGGCGCCTACACGCTGTTCGGCGTCCCGATGGCCCGCCTGACCAACATCGCCGTCGACCTGCCCGACCTGCTCGGCGGCGGCGCGCGCACGCTCGTCGGGCGGCTCGCCGACGCCGCGTCGTGGGGTGAGCGGTTCGACGTCCTCGACGCCTTCCTGCTGCGCCGCCTGGACGCCGGTCCCGTCCCCGACCCGGAGGTGGCCCGGGCGTGGCGGCTTCTGAACGGCGACCCCGCGGCGACCGTCGCCGGCATCGCCGCCGACGTCGGCTGGAGCCGCAAGCACCTGACGAACCGGTTCCGCGAGCAGGCGGGGCTGCCTCCCAAGGTGATGGGGCGGGTCCTGCGCTTCCAGCGCGCCGTCGATCTGCTGACCGGCGGCGCCGGGTTCGCGGACGCCGCGGCCGCCGCCGGCTACTACGACCAGGCCCATCTCAACCGCGACTTCCGCGCCCTGTCGGGCTGCACTCCCGGTGAGCTGATCGGCGGGCAGCTGGAACAGCAGGCCGCCGCCCTCGCCGAGCCCGCCTGACGCGCCCGTCGGACCGCTCGCCCTGGGCGGCTACCCCGGACGCGCGTCCCCGCCGTACTCGGCGGCGATCGCCTCGAAGACGTCCATGTCGGCGTCGAACGGTGTGCCGGGACGCGGCCAGTGCAGCGCGATCTCGGTGATGCCGAGTTCGGCGTAGGCTCCGGCGAGGTCGGCGAACGCGCCGGCCGACGCCAGCCACGGCTCGCCGCTGAACCCCGTCATCAGGATGCGGTCGGCGATCTCGCGGCCCTCGGCCTCGCACGCCGCGTCGAGCGCCGCGAGGCGGGAGCGGACGACGTCCTGGGGCGCCCTGCCCTCGGCGTGGCCGCCGGTCACCCATCCGGCGCCGTGCCTGGCGGCGACCCGCATGCCCCGCGGCCCGTCCGCGGCGATCACGAACGGCACGCGGGGGCGCTGCACGCAGCCCGGCTCCTGGACGACCTCCCGGGCGGTGTAGTACGTCCCCTCGAAACTCGTCTCGGGCCCGCGCAGCAGCAGGTCGAGCAGCTCGACCCACTCGGCGAAGCGGGAGGCGCGCTCGCCGGGCGTCCAGTCGTCCCCGCCGAGGACGCCGGCGTCGGAGGCGCGCCGCGTGCCGCCCGCCCCGATGCCGACCGTCACCCGACCGCCGCTCACGTGGTCGATCGTCTTGATCGCGTGCGCGGTGGGGACGGGATGCCGGAAGTTGGGCGAGGTGACCAGCGTGCCGATCCGCACCCGGGAGGTGACCGCGGCGGCCGCCGCGAGCGTCGTGTAGGCGTCGTACCAGGGCGTCGCGCCGCGCCACGCGATGTGGTCGTACACCCAGGCGTGCCGGAACCCGAGATCCTCGGCGCGCCGCCACAGCTCCCCGGCCTCCGGCCACGACCGCATCGGCCACAGCACGGTGCCGATCCTCGGTGTTGTCACCGGTGACTCCGTTCTCGTCCGCACGCGCCGGGACCTCCCCGGCGCGGATCACGGCATCCAATAGATCACGAACGGGCCAGCGCGAGCCAGCGGCGCAGGGCCCACCACCAGTGCGCGGCGCGGGACACCGCCGCCCCGGCGGACGGGTCCAGCAGCGGGCGCCCGGTGATCTCCTGGATGCGCCGGATCCGGTACTTGACGGTGTTGCCGTGGACGTGCAGCGCGGCGGCCGTCGGCTCGATCCGCCCGCCGTGGTCGAGGTAGGCGAGCGCGGTCTCGGCCAGTTCGACGTGGAACGGGTCGTCCGGGTCGAGACCGCCCGGCAGCGCGGCGGCGAGCAGCCCGCCGAGCTCCGGCTCGCCCTCCGTCGCGGTGAGCAGCGCCAGGTCGGCGAGCTCCCGCAGCCCCGTCAGCCCCGCCGCGGCTCCCGCCCGCAGCGCGCGGCGCCCCAGCGCGTACATCGGCGCGATCGCGGCGGGAGGCATGGGCGGCGCGGCCACCAGCAGCGGGCAGGCGCGCGGAGGCTCCGGGAGCCGCGCGACCAGCGCGGCGAGCCGCCCGTCGACGAGCCCGCACAGCCCCGGCCCGGCCGCGAGCAGCTCGGGCTCCAGCCGCGCCGCCACCGCCGGGTCGCTGACGTCGGACACCACGCAGTGGTAGGCGCCCGACGGGGCGAGCGGGGCCAGCACCGGCACGGACTCGCCGTGCAGCAGCTGGCGCAGCATCTGCACGCGGCCCTCCCGCACCGTCCGGGCCATCTCCAGCTCCGCGATCCGGTGGGCGTGCACCATCCGGTGGACGAGCGCGGTGGTGATCTCGTCGATGCGGGTGACGCCGTCGAGGAGGACCGCGTCGGGCACGCCCGTCCGGCGGCCCTCGGCGATGAGCGTCCGGACGAGATGGGCGCGGGCCGCCTGGAAGCCGTCCAGGAACGCCGCGACCGGCACCCCCTGCCGCGCCCGGTCCGAGCCGAGCCGCTCCGCCGCGGCCAGGACGTCCTCCCCGGGCCCCTCGCCGCGCACGGCGTCGAGCACGCCCGCCATGAGCGCGCGGGTGTGGCGCCGGGTCTCCTCCTCGGGCAGCGCGGCCACCATCTCCGACCTGCTGCGGGCGGCGCGGACGGTCGCCTCGACCACCACCGGGTCTCCGGTGTGCTCGATCAGCAACCGCAGGAAACGCTCCCCCGCGCCGGCCTTCATCCCCCCATTCTGCGCCCTCGTTGTCCCCGTCGGACAACCCCCCGCGCGGCGATTGGGCGGCCACGGTCTAGCACGCTCGCGGGACGGTGGTGTTCAGTGGTCCAAACGACCCTGAGGAGAACGCCGATGTCCGACGAAGACGAGTTCCTGGAGAAGCTGCCGACCGACCTGATCTTCCGGCTGCCGCCCTCGTTCGACGACGTCGCCGACGAGCGCCGGCACCGCAAGGAGCGCCTGACCGCCGCGCTGCGCATCTTCGGCAAGTTCGGCTTCGAGGAGGGCGTCGCCGGGCACATCACCGCCCGCGACCCCGAGCGCACCGACCACTTCTGGGTCAACCCGTTCGGCATGTCGTTCAAGCACATCAAGGTCAGCGACCTCATCCTGGTGAACCACCAGGGGCAGGTCGTCGAGGGCCGCTACCCGGTCAACGAGGCCGCGTTCGCGATCCACTCCCAGGTGCACCAGGCCCGGCCCGGCGTCGTGGCCGCCGCGCACAGCCACTCCACGTACGGGCGGGCGCTGTCCGCGCTCGGCCAGAAGCTGGAGCCGATCACGCAGGACGTCTGCGCGTTCTACGAGGACCACGGCCTGTTCGACGACTACACCGGCGTCGTCACCGACCTGGAGGAGGGCAAGCGCATCGCCGCCGCCCTCGGCGAGGCCAAGGCCGTGATCCTGCGCAACCACGGCCTGCTCACCGTCGGCGACACCGTGGACGCCGCCGCGTGGTGGTTCATCACCATGGAGCGCTCGTGCCAGGTGCAGCTGCTCGCCAAGGCCGCCGGGCCGGTGGTCCCGATCGAGCACGACAACGCCGTTTTGACCCACGGCCAGATCGGCAACGACCTGGTCGGCTGGATCAACTACCAGCCGCTCTACGACCAGATCACCCGCGAGCAGCCCGACCTGTTCGAGTAGGCCGCCCGAGGGTTCCGAGGCCGCTACCCGCCGGGGGCGGCGGCGCCGGCGGCCTCGGTGAGCGGCAGGAGCACCTGGAACCGCGTATCGCCGGGCAGCGACGACCCGACACGGATGTCGCCGCCGTGCCGGCCGGCGACGATGCGCCACGAGATGTCGAGGCCGAGGCCGGTGCCCTGCCCGACGGGCTTGGTGGTGAAGAACGGCGTGAAGATCCGGCCGAGGTCCTCCTCGGGGATGCCCGTTCCGGTGTCCCCGATCTCCACGAGTGCGTGGTCGTTCTCGCGGGCGGTCCGGACGGTGAGGGTGCCGGCCCCCTGCATCGCCTGAAGCGCGTTCACGATCAGGTTCGTCCACACCTGGTTCAGCTCGGCCGCGTAGACCGGGACGTGCGGCAGGGCCGGGTCGTAGTCGGTCTTCACCGTCACCTCGGGCCCGATCTTGCGCTTGAGCATGGTGAGCGTGCTGTCGAGGAGCTCGCGCAGATCGGTCCGCAGGTAGGCGGCCCGGTCGAGCTGGGAGTACTGGCGGGCGGAGTCGAGCAGGGCGGTGATGCGGCCCGTCGCCTCGGAGATCTCCGCCTGGAGCTGGGCGACCTCCATCATCTCGGCGAGCCAGCGCACCGCCGTCGGCAGGTGGTCGCCCGCCGCCCGCGCGACCTGCTCGGCCTCCCCGGTCCCGACGCCCGCGGCGACGAGGCCGGGGGCGAGGTCCCAGCCGTCGGCGACGCCGTGCTCCTCCAGCCAGTCGCCCAGTTCGTCCTCGGCGTCGCTGACCTCCAGCGGGCTCCTCCGGGTCCCGGGGACGGCGACCGCCGGCCGCAGCGACACCAGCGCGCTCAGGCGCGTGCAGTCGACGCCCTCGGCCGCGAGGTCGGCCAGGCTCCGCTGCGCGGCGAGCAGCCGGTCGCCGAGTTCGGCGGAGGCCCGCGCGGCCGCCGCGGCCGGGTTGTTCAGCTCGTGGGTGAGGCCCGCGGTGATCGTGCCGAGGGCGGTGAGCCGCTCGACCTGGTCGACGATCCGCCGGCCGTTGGTCATCCCGAAGAAGACGCCCTCCAGCAGGTGCGCGGCCATCGGGAACCACTGGCGGACGGCCTTGGCGAACTTGCGGGCCGGGAGCGCGAACATGCGGGCGGGGGCCGTCGCCCGCAGCGTGTGCTGGTACGTCTGCTCGATCTTGTCGCCCAGGTACGCCTGGACGGCGCCGCCGTAGGTGCCGGGACGCGACGTCCGGGTCACCTCGACGATGTGGTCTCGGACGTTCTGGGTCATCACGATCTCGCCGTCCAGCAGCACGTACAGGAACTCGGCCGGCGCGCCCTGCGCGCAGATCACGCCGTCCTCGGGATGCTCCTCGACCGCCCCGTGCGCCGACAGCCAGCCGAGCTGCTCGTCGTCGAGGTTCTCGAAGAGGAACAGCGTGCGCAGGTCCTCCGGTGACGCGCTGATCACGCCTGCTCCAGGTAGCGGTGGACGAGGGCGACGGCCATCGCCCCGTCGCCGACCGCGGAGGCGACGCGCTTCATCGACTCCGAGCGGACGTCGCCCGCGGCGAACACGCCGGGGACGCTGGTCTCCAGGTGGTAGGGCTGGCGGGCGAGCGGCCACCCGGCGGGGCGGCGGCCCCCGGAGACGAGGTCGGGGCCGGTGAGCACGTAGCCGCGGGCATCGCGCTCGACGAACCCGTCGAGCCAGCCGGTGCCCGGCTCGGCGCCGATGAACACGAACAGCCAGTGCGCGTCGACCGTCTTCTTGCCGCCCGGCCACGCGAACGTGACCCGCTCCAGCCGGTCCGCGCCCTCCGCCGCGCAGACGGTCTTGCCGGCGTGCACCTCGATGTTGGGCGTCTCGGCGATCTGCTCGACCAGGTAGTGCGACATCGACCTCTCCAGCCGGTCCGCCCGGACGACGATGTGCACCTTCCTGGCGTACCGGGCGAGGTACACGGCGGCCTGCCCGGCGGAGTTGGCGCCGCCGACGACGGCGACCTCCTCGCCCGCGCAGGACGGGGCCTCGGTGAGCGCGGCGCCGTAGAACACGCCGCGCCCGACGAAGTCGTCGCATCCCTCGGCGCCGAGGCGCCGGTAGGAGACGCCCGAGGCGAGGATGACCGCGTGCGCGGCGATCTCCGTGCCGTCCGCCAGCCGCGCCACCCGGGCCGTGCCGCGCGCCTCCAGGGCGGTGACCTCGCCCGCCTGGAGCAGCTCGGCGCCGAACCGGCCCGCCTGCAGGCGGGCGCGCTCGGCGAGCTGCGCCCCGCTCACCCCGTCCGGGAAGCCGAGGTAGTTCTCGATGCGAGAGCTCTGCCCGGCCTGGCCGCCCAGGGCGCGCCGCTCCACCACGACCGTCTTCAGGCCCTCGGACGCGCCGTACACGGCCGCGCCGAGCCCCGACGGCCCGCCGCCGACGACGATCAGGTCGTAGAACCCGGTGGACGGGGTGCTGGACAGCCCGATCGCGGACGCCAGCTCGGCGTCGGACGGCGCGGACAGCGCCGTCCCGTCCGCGGTCACGATCAGCGGGAGCTCCGGCGACCCGGCCGCCGCGACCAGCTCGGCGCCCTCCGGCTCGTCGTCCATCAGCCAGGTGTAGGGCGCCTGGTGGCGGGAGAGGAAGTCGCGGACCTGGTAGCAGCGCGCCGACCAGCGGTGCCCGACGACCCGCAGCTGCCCCGGCGGGCGGCGGTCGGTGCGCGCCCACGCGTCGAGCTGGGCGTCGATCACCGGGTAGAACTTCTCCTCCGGCGGGTCCCACGGCTTCAGCAGGTAGTAGTCCAGGTCGACGTCGTTGATCGCGCGGATGGCGGCGTCGGTCTCGGCGTAGGCGGTGAGCAGGACCCGCCGCGCGGACGGGTACAGGTCCATGGCGTGCTCCAGGAACTCCACGCCGTCCATCTCGGGCATCCGGTGGTCGGCGAGCAGCACGGCGGTGTCCTCGCCGCGCAGCCGCAGCCCGCCCAGCGCGTCCAGGGCCTCCCGGCCGGACTCGGCGCGGACGATCCGGTACGACCCGGCGTACCTGCGGCGCAGGTCCCGGGCCACCGCCCGGGACACGCCCGGGTCGTCGTCGACCGTCAGCAGCACTGGCTTCGGCAACGGGTCTCCCTCGTTCCGGCGTTCCTGCCGCACAGACTACGCGGCCCCGGCGGCTCCGCCGCGCCCGGCCGCGGCCCCGGCGCGGGGCGCCGCCGCGCCATCGGTCATCATCGGGGGCATGGACCTGCGTGTAGTGCTGATCGGATACGGCACCGGCGGCTCGGTGTTCCACGCCCCGCTGATCTCGTCGGTGCCGGGGATGCGGCTGGCCGCGGTCGTCACCGGGAACCCCGGGCGGCAGGAGGCCGTCCGGGAGCGCTACCCGGAGGCGGAGGTGTTCGACAGCGCCGACCGCCTCTGGAGCGCCCCGGAGGGCTACGACCTGGTGGTGGTCACCGCGCCGAACCGGCAGCACGTGCCGCTGGCCAGGACGGCGCTGACCTCGGGCGTCCCGGTCGTGGTGGACAAGCCGGTCGCGGCCTCGGCGGCCGACGCCCGCTCGCTGGCGGCGCTGAGCGCCGTCCGGGGGCTCCCCGTGTTCCCGTTCCACAACCGGCGCTGGGACGGCGACCACCAGACCGTCTCCCGGCTGGTCGGCTCCGGCGCCCTGGGCGACGTCCTGCGGTTCGAGTCGCGGTTCGAGCGTTGGCGTCCCGAGGTCAGGCGCACCTGGAAGGAGAGCACGGACCCGCGCGACGCGGGCGGGATCCTGTTCGACCTCGGCTCCCACCTCATCGACCAGGCGGTGACGCTGTTCGGCCGCCCGCGGCACGTCTACGCCGAGATCGACACGCGCCGCCGCGGCGCGGACACCCCCGACGACGCGTTCGTGGCCCTGGCGCATCCGGGCGGCACCCGCTCCCACCTGTGGATGAGCGCGACGGCCGCGCAGCTCGGCCCCCGCTTCCGCGTGCTCGGCAGCCGCGCGTCCTACACGGTCTCCGGGATGGACGGCCAAGAGGAGCAGCTCCACGCCGGCCTGACCCCCAGGGACCCGGGCTACGGCATCGCGCCGCCGGAGTCCCACGGCGTGCTCGGCACCCCCGGCAAGTCCGACCCCGAGCCGACCGCCCCGGGTGCCTACCACGAGTTCTACGCGGGCGTACTCCGCACCCTCCGCGACGGCGCGCCCCCACCGGTGACGCTCGCCGACGCGATCAACGGCCTGGAGGTCATCGAGGCCGCGATGCGCTCGGCCCGCGACACCGCCGTCGTCCCGCTCGACGACCGGCGGCCCGGGGATCAGTAGCGCAGGTCGGCGAGCACGCCGTAGTGGTCGGACGGGACGACGCCGTCCACGGGCCGGTCGCCGACCACCTCGCAGTGGACGGGATGCCCGGCCCCGCCGGAGCGCGGCCAGGCCGAGAAGACGTAGTCGATCCGGCGGTCGGGCCACAGCACGGGCCTCGTCCAGTGGTTCCGCCGGCTCCAGGTGTGCCCGGGGGTGCCGTCGCCCGCCGTCTCCCAGGCGTCGTAGAAGACCACGCCGGGCGCGGCGACGGCGGCGCGGCCGGTGAGCATGCGGATCTCGTCGGAGGCCGGGTCCGCGTTGAAGTCCCCGCACACCACGACCGGCGCGTCGCGTCCCGCCGCCTGGCGGACGAAGCCGCCGAGCGTGCGGACCTGCTCCTGGCGCTGCGCACTGTGGCCGAGCCTCCACCCGAGGGCCGCGCCGAAGACGTGCAGCGGCCCGCGGGGGCCGTCCGCCCTGGCGTGCACCGCGAGGCCGGAGTCGGGGCCGTGCTCGTGCTCGTGCTCGTAGCCGAGCCACTGCCGCCCCACCTGGCCGAGGGGCCAGCGGGACAGCAGGGCGATCCCGGAGAGGCCGCCCGGACCGGCGTCCGACGGGATGCCGCGGAACACGGTGTGCGGCAGGCCGAGCGGCTCGCCGACCCGGCGGGCCTGCGACTCCTCCTCGTCCTCCCACGCCTCGACCAGGACGACGACGTCCGGCGCGGCGTCCCGGAGGGTCGCGATGATCGCCTGCTCCCGCTCGCGCCAGGGTCCGTACCGGTCCCAGACGTTCCAGGACGCGACGCGGACCGTGGTCTCGATCGGCGGGCCGTACGGCTGCTCGATGTCATAGGCCATGCCGCGAGCGTCCCAGTGCGCGCGGCGGACCGCCAGGAACCGGGCCGTGGATCAGAGGACCGACACGTGGACGTGGTCGAAGTGGTTCGCGGTGATGCTGCCGCGGTCCTCCATCGAGTCCCAGCCTCCGCCGCCGCGGAAGTCGTAGATGCGCTGCTTCCAGATGATGTACTTCAGGCCCAGCCTGGACGCGTTGCTGATCAGGTACTGGGAGACGTTGTCGCCGTGCGCCTGCGCCGAGGCGCTCGGCATGGAGCCGCCGGTGCTCTCCATGAAGTCGCAGGCCGTCCCCGAGCCGTGGTCCAGGGGGTCGCCGGGCCGCGCGCACCCGATCGACGGGAACGGGCCGAACTTGTTGTCGACCTCCACGAGGACGGTGCGCATGCGCGCGGTCATCGAGTTGCCGACGATCGGCGACTTGGTGCCGCTCGCCCCGTCGGGGCGGCCGCCGCCACCGGTCGGAGCCTGGGTGCGGGTGACCTCGGGCTTGTACTTGGCGAGCAGCTTCTTCACGCGCTTGCGCTGGCTCTCCAGCTCCTTGATCTCCTTCTCGACCGCGTCCAGCTTCTTGGCCGCGGTCTCCTTCGACTTCTCCGCCTTGGCGTCGAGCGTCTTCAGGTTCGCCAGGCTCCGGGCGTTGTTGCGGCTGATGTGCTCCATGACGGCGGCGTCGCGGACGGCGGCGCCCAGATCGTCCGCGGAGATCAGCGGGGCCGTGTCGAGGGCGCCGGTCATGTACGCCGTCGAGGCGAGGCGGACGACGGTCGAGCGGGTGTCCTCGTACTCCCGGTCGACGCGGGCAGCCTCCGCGGCGGCCCGCTCGGCGGCCTTCTTCGCCTCCTCCAGGGAGACGAGTTCGCCGCGGTACTCCTTCGACAGCTTCTCCGACTGCGCCTTCAGCTTGGCGTACTTCTTCTTCAGGTCCGCCGGCTCCTGCGGGAGGCTCGCGGCGCTCCCGGACGCGGGGGGCAGCGCCACCGTGACGCCCGCCGCGAGGGCGAGCGCCGCCAGGCGCCGCGCGGTTCGGCGCCCGGCCGACGCGCGGGCCGTCCTGCCGGGGGGATCGAGGGCCGCCACAGATCACTCCTAGATAACAAAGCTCAAGATTGGCGGCACGTTACCACAATCGCCCATTTAGCCTCAGACGCTTCAAAAAACACATAGAGTCACCCGGAAACTACCGGAACCCGCACGCCGAGGGCCGGGCCGCCGTGTGGCGGCCCGGCCCCCGCGCGCCGCGCCGGGAAGTGCCCCGGCGCCCCCCGTCACAGCCCGACGAGCTCCTCCCAGCGCGGGACCCGCGGCCGGGAGAGCAGCCGCAGGCCCGCCTCGGCGACCGTCCGGTCCCCCTTGCGGTTGTTGCACCTGCCGCACGCCAGGACGGTGTTCTCCCAGGTGTTCCCGCCGCCGCGCGACTGCGGGTGGACGTGGTCGATGGTGTTGCCGCGCTTGCCGCAGTAGCAGCAGCTGCCCCGGTCGCGCAGGTACACGCCGCGCTTGCTCCACGGCGGGCGCCTGCCGTGCCTCCAGCGCATCGCGACGTAGCGGACGAGCCGCAGGACCCGCGGCACCGGGAAACGGCCGAAGGTCCGCCCCTCCTCCGCCTCCTCGACGACCGCCACCTCGCGTACCAGCATGCGGATGGCATGCCGCAGGTCCACCCTTTGTAAGGGCTCGTACGACGCGTTCAGGACGAGCACGTTCATCGGTCACCTCCCCACCCTCGTGCCGCTCCCCCGCCAGGATTCGAACCTGGATATCCGCATTAACAGCGCGGCGTTCTGCCGTTGAACCACAAGGGAATACTCCGGCAATTCTGGAGGCTCCCGGGCATTCCCGGAAGCCTCCATAAGCGTGCCGACACGGCGGTGACGGAGCAACGTATTTTCGAGTCCGGGACCCGCCCCGGGCGGTTCCGCGGGCGGACGGGGAGGA
>NZ_SMKH01000025.1 GCF_004348515.1 Actinomadura sp. KC345
GCCCCTCGCGGTCGCCTGGACCGGCACCACCGCCGGTGCCGCCATGGGCGTCGCCTCCCTGGCCCTGGTCGCCGCGTCGCTCCTGGCCGCGAACTGGCCCCTGATGCTGCTCGCGGGCGCCTTGACCGCCACGTCCCACGCCCTGGTCGCCGCCTCGGCCCGCGCCTGCCGCAAGGTGGGACGGCTCGCTTCCTGACCAACCGAGAGAAGCCCCCCGCCTGGAACAGGCAGGGGGCTTCGGGTCGCACTTCGCGCCGACGGAGGACCGTCGCCGCTACGCGCCGGCGGGGAGGAGCCCCTTGGCGCGTGCCTGGGTGAGCCACCCTGGGTACTCGGTCATGAGCAGCTCGTAGAGCTCCTCATCCTTGAGCTTGCCCGGGTCCTTCACGGCGAAGAAGTCGGCGTTGTCCACGTGCCGGTCGCCGAGATCGTCCAGCCCCTCCAGGAGCTCGAACTCACGACGCCCGCCGGGACGTCCCCGGCTCTTCCTGAACTTCTGCGGCCGGGAGCTGTCCACCTTGCTCCCGATCGCCATGATCTGCCAGAACAGCGGCTCGTAGGAGCTGGAGCGCACCTGCTCGACCGTCTCCGGCACGTCGCCATGCGTGCCGCCGTCCGTCACGAACATGACGTAGGCGGGAACGGAGGCGCCCAGCGGAGTGCGGCGCACCTCCGAGCTGCCGAAGTAGTGCTCGCGGACCCGGCGCATGGCCTGGCCGTACTGCGTTCCGCCCCAGATGTCGTTCCGGTACCGGTTCGCGGCGTCCTGGATGTACGTCGCGTAGTTCGCCAGCGTGACCGGCTCGGCGTGGATGGTCTGACCATCGAACAGCCACACGTCGATCGCGCCGTCGTCGTCGAACCGCAGGGCGAGGCCCAGCACGCGCTCGACGAGCAACTGGTACTGCTGGAAGGACGCCTTCATAGAGTAGGACACGTCGACGACCAGGCCCACTCGCGCCGTGTGCTCGGACAGCCCCCGCTTGCGGAGGCTGACCGCGGCGGTCTGGGTCTTGCTCAGCAGCGCCGGGCTGAGGTCCTTGACCGCTTTCTCCATCTCGATCAGCTTGTCCTTCTTGCTGACCGAGGGCTGGGCGTCGGCCGGGGCCTCCGGTTCACCGACGTCGACACCGAACTCGGTGGCGAAGCCGGCCAGCCCGGAGTCGTACCCCTGGCCCACCGCGCGGACCTTCCAGGCTCCGTTGCGGCGGTAGAGCTCGCCCAGCAGGAAGGCGGTCTCGGTGGTGGCGTCGGGGACCTCGAAGACGAGGTCCGCTCCGCCGTTCCCCGCACCGGCCATCGTGAGGCCGAGCCCCGCGAGCCGACCGAACGTGGCGCCGTCGACGGAAGCTCCGACGACGAGCCGTTCGACGTCCGCGGGAACCCGGTCGAGGTCGATCCGGACGGTGTCGCGGATCGTGCCGGCCGTCGACTTCCCGGTGTACGAGGCGGCTCCCGAAGGGTGCCCCGGCTGGTTGTAGAACACGAAGTCCTCGTCGGAACGGACCTTGCCGTCCGTCCCGAGCAGGAGGACGCAGATGTCCGCGTCCGGTCCCCGGTTCCACTCCATCACCACATCGAACGCGGCGGCGGCGATCAGGGTGTTGCCACCCTTCGGAATGCTCTGAGTTGCCATTGCTTCATCCTTTTCGTTGTGACATCCACTGACGGATGTTCGCGGGTACGGTCCCCGCACAGATGACAGTCGCGACGGGCTTGGGAACGTCAAGTCGATCCAGCCCTCAGTGGGACGTTGGCGTGGATCGGCTCGCCGGTCCCGTCGGCTGCCGGGCCGGCGTCGTGGTTCGCGTCGTCCACGCGGTTCGCAGCTTCAATGCGGGGATCGCGGCGAGGACGACGATCAAGGTCAGCGCCAGGAAGACATCGGAGTAGGCGGGGGCGTCACTGGCGTACAAGGGGTTCACCGCGTCGCCTCCGCCTGACTCCCGCGCGGTGAGCAAGGCTCCGAACAGGGCGGGGCCCGCCCCTGCGCCCAGGAACTGCGCTCCCTGGAAGACGCCGACCCCGGCGCCGACATGCCGGGGTGGCAGGACGCCGCTCACCGCGCCGGTGGTCAGCGTGATGACGAAGGCGAATCCCGCATCGAGGCCGAGGACGGCCAAGCCCACCAGAACGTGCGACGCCCCGGCCGCGACGGTGGACAGGAACAGGGTGGAGAGCCCCATGACCGTGAGGCCGGCGAGCAGCACGCCGGTGGCGTGTCTGCCTCGGGCTCCGATTCGTCCGGCCAGGGGCGCCAACAGGGCCAGGGCGATGCCTCCGGGGATCATGACCAGGCTCCCCTGACCTGGGGTGAGGCCGTTGACGTCGATGATGAGGACCGGCACCAGGACGAGCGTGGCGAGGTTGACGACCATCGCCAGGAAGACGGTGAGGACCGCGGCGACGTAGGCGCGGTTGCCGAACAGCGACGGCGGCACGAACGGGTGTGCGGCGACACGGTTGCGCCAGGCGAAGAGGCCCGCGAGAACCGCCCCTCCGAGGAGCGGTCCCCACGACGACGGACGGCCGAACCCGGCTCCCTCGGACTCGGTGACGCCGAAGAGCAGCAGTCCGGCCGCGAGTCCCAGCAGGACGCCGCCCGCGAGGTCGAAGGGGCCGGGGTCGCCCGGCGGCTCCTCGGCGATGGCGCGGCGCACCGCCGGGATGAGGATCAGGGCTCCGGCGGTCATGATCCAGAACAGGGCGGGCCAGCCCAGGAACTCCCCGACGATCCCGCCCATGGCCGGTCCGGCGGCGGTGCCCACGCCCGCGGCGGCGCTGACGAATCCGACGCCGACCGCCGCCTTGTCGCCGGGCAGCAGCCGCATCACGGCCACGATCGCCAGGACCGGAACGGCGGCCCCGCCGATGCCCATGACGATCCGGCCGAACACCAGGACCGGAAGGCTGGGCGCCAGCGCACTGATCAGGCTGCCGACCGCGAAGACCGCCAGCACGACGGTGAAGAGACGGCGGAGGCTGAAGCGGTCGGCGACGCGCCCGTAGAAGGGCACTCCGACGGCGAACATCAGCAGGAAGCCGGTCACCACCCACGCCACCTGCGCGGTCGAGGCCGTGAACTGCTCGGAGATGCGGGGAAGGACGAGCGCGACCATGTCGGCGGCGGTGATGTTCAGCAGCATCGCCGGTACGAGCACGAGCAGCAGTCGACGCATCGGCACGGCGGGTGCCGGGGGCTCCGGGGCGGATGGCATGGGGAAACTCCGATCTCGGGTGAACTGATACAAGTGTGGTTGCAGTTCTGGTCGAAAAAAACGGGCGGAGAGACGGCTCTCCGCCCGTGCGGCCCGGCTCAGCCGCGCGCGGCGTTCGCGCTTTCGCGGCCGAGGACGCGGGCGAGCATCTCGGCGATGCTCGTCCGGCTCAGTCGCTCCTCCAGGGCGCGCTGCGCCGCCGCGAACTCGTCCTCCAGCAGCGACTGCATGTGCCGTCCGATCACACAGCTCCGGCTCGGCGGATGCGTGTGCACCGGCAGCAGCGCATCGCCGCCCTCAACGGCGGCGTAGGCGTCGTAGAGGCTGATCTCCTCCGCAGGCCGCGCCAGCCGCCAACCGCCGCCGCTCCCCTCGGTCGAAGAGACCATGCCCGTGTCACGCAGCGACCCGAGAATGCGGCGCACCAGCACCGGATTGCTCTCAAGGCTCTCAGCGATCTTGGCCGACGACTGAAGCCCGTCACCGTCCCATCGCGCGAGAAAGGTCAACGCGTGGATGGCCACCGCCGTCCTGCTACTGACTTTCACGCCCCACCACCTCACCGAACCGCAACTGGAACGAGTCTAGTTGCAGTTCCCGAGCGGAGTCAACGCCCGACGTCCCGCCCTCGCGGGTGGTCATGTGAACAGGACGGCATTACCTTGAGCCGATGGATCTCGTGAAGGCCGTCGCTCTCATCGCTTTCGGCTCGGCCTTGCTGTGGGGGTGCGGGGTGGAGATCCTCGCCTGGTCCCGGCGTCGGCGCCGCGGCGTGCGCACGGTCGGGACCGTCGTCGGACACCGGTCGGCGGGCTCCCCGGGAACCATGCAGCGGTCGGGAGTCTTCGAGTTCACGACCGAGAACGGCCAGGTGGTGCGGGCCGGCAGCTCGCTGTCCACGCCGCGCGGCCCGAAGATCGGAACCCGGATACCCGTCGTGTACGACCCGGCCGACCCCGCGGGCACCGCGGACCGCCCCGGCGTCCTCGCCTTCAAGATGGCCGCGCTGCTCCCCGTCATGCTCGCCATCGGAACGGCCCTCGTCGTCTACGGCCTCACGTTCCTGGCGTAGCGCGCCGCACGAGGCCGGTGTCAGGTAAGCCGCTTGCGGAGGAGACAGAACTCATTGCCCTCCGGGTCGGCGAGGACGTACCAGCTCTCCTCACCCGTCTGCCCGACGTCGGCGTGCCGCGCGCCTGCGGCCAGCAGCCGCTCAAGTTCGGCTTCCTGGTCGCGGTCCGTGGGGCTGACGTCGATGTGCAGAGGAAGCTTGTCCGGCCTGGCGTCCTCGCTGGGACTGAGGACGAGCGTCGGCTGGAGCCCGCCGAACCCTTCCGGGGGACCGATCTCGATCCCGTCGTCCTCCCGGACCAGCACCACGTACCCCAGGACCTCGCACCAGAACTCCGCGAGCCGCTCCGCATCACGGCAGTCCAGCACCAACTCACTGATCCGACACGCCACAGCCCTCACCCTTCACACTCACGCAACCAGCGAACCTCACGCCGCGACGCCTCGACGGAGGCCGTCCGTGTCAGCCGAGATCGAGCGCCCCGCTCTTCACCTCGTCCAAGAACACGCGCCACTCCCCCTGCGAGAACCCCAGCACCGGCCCTGACGGGTCCTTGGAGTCACGTGCGGCGACCGCGCGCCTCAGCACCGCGACCTCGACGCACTCGGTGCCCTGACCGGAGCTGTAACTACTCGTCCGCCACTGGACGAGGTTGAGATCATATTCCCTCATAGCTCGGACAGTAGCCGCTCTATGAGCTTCCGGGAATCTGATTCCGAGAGAGCGATCTCTCGCAAGCGATCGAACGTCTCGCAGTAGTGGTCGACGTCCGATGGCTCGTCCACGTACCAGCTACGGGTGAGGCTGTGGACCGTCACGACCTCCAACAATGCATCGGGACCGACTCCCAGGATGGTGAAGGCGCCGTCCCCGCCAGGATGACTCTCCGCCGAGAACGACAGCACTTGAAGCGATACGTGTGGTAGGTCGGCCATGCCCAGGAGCTTGAGCAATTGGCCCCGGACGACCTCCCGTCCTCCCGTGAGCTGCCGAAGTGCCGCCTCACCGAGCACGACGGAAATGCGCGGCGGGTTCTCCTGATCATGTAGGCACTGACGACGCAGCCGGAAGCTGACTTCAGTTTCGATGTCTCTCGGACTGCGCAGGGCACTACCCGAACCAGTGATGACGGCTCTGGCGTACGCCTCGTCCTGAAGGAGGCCGTGCACCAAGAGAGGCTGGAAGATTCGAATATGCGATGCGTCGGCTTCTAATGCGGCGAAGTCGACGACGCCGGGTTCCAGGCGTTCGTAGAAGTCGTGCCACCAGCCGTCCTGGCGGCCTTGGGCGGCGAGGGAGAGCAGTCGCTTGCGGACGAGTTCGTCCGTGATCTCGTACATGTCCAGGATGTACTTGAGGTCGCGGGGGCGGATGGCGCGGTGACCGTTCTCGTAGGCGCTGAGCGACGCCTGCGAGCGGTCGAGGAGACGGCCCGCGGCGCCCTGGGTGAGGCCGAGATCCTCGCGGAACTTCTTCAGGGCGTCCCCGATCTTCCGGCGGCGATACGTCTGCCGGTCTTCGTATCTCATACCGCGAGAATGTCACGCTGTGTACTTGATCGGTTCGATCCGGTGAAGGTTAGAGATATTCGTTCTGCCATCCATCGCGGTGCTCGATGGGGTGATCAGCGAATACTTCACACCTTTCCGGATGGTGTTGATGTGGTGACGGAGGGCGATCAGCCTTGGCGGGTGGCAATCGGAGGAGGAATCACGATGACGACCCGCGAGGCAGGTGAGCTGCAGCTTCTCGCCGTGCTGACGCTCCCCGGCGTGGAGCGTTCGGTCCGGCACGCACGGCTGTTCGTCCGGGACACGCTCGTCCCGAACCACCTGGAGCCCGGTGACGAGCTGCTGGACGACATGGTGCTCGTGGTGGACGAACTCGCCGGCAACTGCGTCAGGCACACCGCGTCGGGTAGGGGCGGGCGGTTCCACATCGCCTTGTGGGCGAGTGAGGGCGTCCTGCGGGCCGAGGTCAGCGATGACGGAGCGGGTGGGGCGCGGCCGGTGCTGCGGGACGCGCGGCTCGCCGAGAGCGGGCGCGGCCTGCAGATCGTCGACGCGCTCGCGGCGCGCTGGGGCCACCGGACCGACGGGGCGAGCACCACGGTGTGGGCCGAGTTCCCCGGACGGGTGCGGCGCTGAGCCGTCTACACCCGTGGTTGCGGCTCGGTGGTCCGGCGGTACAGCGGAAGTTGCGGGAGGCCCGCGCCGGTCGCACCGTGAGGCGGGTATGGCCAGGCCAGGGCGGCGTCTAGGGTGATCGCATGGGTGGTTGGCCGGAGCTGCGCGGCAGGCTGACGGACAAGGCCGTGGCGACCGGTGTCCTGGTCCTGGTGGCGGTCGGCAGCTCCAGGCCGCTGATCGCCCCGGGGAGCGAACCGTGGGCGACCACCGTCATCACGTCCGTGCTGATCGTCATCGGGTGCGGAGCGCTGTACTTCAGCCGCCGCTTCCCCGTCACGGCGGCGCTCGTGGCGGTGGTGGCGACGGGCGCCTACTACATCCTCAGCCTGTTCGACGGGCCGCTCATGATCGCCCCGATCGTCGCGCTGTACATGATCGCGGCCCAGGGGCGGCTCCAGGCCGCCGTGGCCGTCGCCGCGGTGATCGTCATCGCGACGGGAGCCGGGACGCTCTCGGGCAACGGGGACGTCAACTCGGTCGCCCTGTTCATGCAGACCGGGTGGATCGTGGCGATGGTGGCGCTGGGCTGGGTGCGGCACAGCCGCCGCGTCTTCTTGCAGGAGGCCGAGCAGCGCGCAGCCGGTGAGGAGCGGCTGCGCATCGCCCGTGAGCTGCACGACGTGGCCGGGCACCACATCTCGCTCATCAACGTCCAGGCCGGGACGGCGCTGCACCGGTTCAAGCGGGACCCGGCGCAGGCCGAGGCCGCACTCGCGGCGATCAAGGAGTCAAGCCGGGACGCGCTGCGCGACCTGCGCACGACGATCGGGGTGCTGCGCAAGGAGGACGAGGGCGCGCCGACCGCGCCCGCCCCCGGTATCGACCGGATCGGCGAGCTCGTCGAGTCGGCGCGGGCGGCCGGGCTCACGGTCCGCTCCCGCGTCACGGGCGACGGCGGGCCGCTGCCCACCGGCGTGGACCTGGCCACGTACCGCATCGTCCAGGAATCACTCACCAACGTCGTCCGGCATGCCTCCGCCACCACGGTCACCGTGTGCGTCGAGCGGGAGCCGCGGGCGGTCGTCGTCGAAATCTCCGACGACGGCCGGGGCGCGGCGCCGGACGCCGCCGGGTCCGGCGTCCACGGGATGCGGGAGCGCGCCCGCGCGCTGGGCGGCGAGCTGACCGCGGGTCCGGGGCCGGACGGCGGCTTCCTCGTCCGGGCCCGCCTCCCCCATCCGAACGGAGCTTCATGATCAAGGTTCTGCTGGCCGACGACCAGCGGCTGGTGCGCGCGGGCTTCGGCTCCATCCTCGACGACGAGGACGACATCGCGGTGGCGGGCGAGGCCGCGGACGGCGAGCAGGCCCTCGCCGCGTGCCGCGAGCTGCGCCCGGACGTGGCGCTGATGGACATCCGCATGCCCGGCATGGACGGGCTGGAGGCGACCCGGCGGATCACCGCCGACCGGCGGCTCGACGGCGTCAGGGTCGTCATCCTGACCACCTTCGACCTGGACGAGTACGTCTACGGCGCGCTCCGGGCCGGCGCCTCCGGTTTCCTGCTCAAGGACACCGACCCGGAGGAGCTGATCCACGCGGTGCGGGTCGTGGCGCGGGGGGACGCGCTGATCACCCCGTCGGTCACCCGCCGCCTGATCGGCGAGTTCGCCGGGCGGGTCGCCGCGCCGGTCCCCGGCCCTCGCCTGAAGGCCCTCACGGAGCGGGAACGCGAGGTCATGCTGCTGGTCGCGGCGGGGCTCAGCAACGACGAGATCGCCGCCCGCCTCGTCCTCAGCCCGGCCACGGCCAAGACCCATGTCAGCCGCATCATGTCCAAGCTGGACGTCCGGGACCGCTCGCAGCTGGTCGTGCTGGCCTACGAGTCCGGCATGGTCAACCCGACCTGGATGAGCGGCGGCTCGCAACCCCCGGTGTAGGCGGGCCGCGGTCCCGCAACCCGGGGCGTACGGCAGGTGTCGGCCGGAGGCCGATGCCCCGGGGCAGGCCGTGCGCCGACTCTGGTCGCATGAGCAGAGCATCCAGGCAGGCCACCGGCGCCCTCGTCGGGTTCCTGGTGGGGGGAGCCGCGGGCTTCTTCCTCACCGAGACGGTGGGCGCCTTCTCCCATTTCATCCTCGACCGCACCCTCGACGTGGACGGCACCGGCGGCCTGCTGGCCGCGTTCATCGCCGCGCCGATCCTGTGCGCCGTGCTCGGCGCCGTCATCGGGGCCCGCCGCGCAGACCGCCAGGGAGGCTGATCGCGATGTCCTCGAACACGCGCACCAGGAACACGGGCACGGGAAGCACCCGCACGGGCATGTTCGGCCGCCTGGCCGGCTGGTCGCAGCGCCGCCGCTGGGTCGCGCTCCTGCTGTGGGTGCTGGTGGTCGCCGGGATCACGGTCGGCTCCCAGGCCGTCGGCGCCACCTACCACAACGACTTCTCGCTGCCCGGGACCGATTCCCAGGCCGCCTCCGACCTGATGGAGGAGCACGGCTCGCTCCAGGCGGGCGCCAACGTCCAGATCGTGCTCAAGGACGCCCAGGGGCTGAGCGGCGACCAGGCGGCCGTCGACGGGATGCTGGACAAGGTCAGGGAGCTGCCGAGCGTCGCCGACGTCCAGGCGCCCGGCCAGGGGTCCCTCTCCGAGGACGGCACGATCGGCTACGCCACCGTCACGCTCGACGGCTCGGCCGAGGACGTGCCCTCCGAGCACGTCACCGGGATCATCGAGACCGCGCAGGCCGCCGGCGGCGACAGCCTCCAGGTCGAGCTCGGCGGTGACCCCGTTCGGAACGCGCAGGAAGGAGGAGGCGGCGCCGCCGAGGGGGCCGGGATGCTCGCCGCGCTGGTCATCCTGATCCTGCTGTTCGGCTCGATCGTGGCGGCCGCGGTCCCGCTGGTCACCGCGCTGTTCGCGGTCGGCGGCGCGGTCGGGCTGATCGCGCTGGCCTCGCACGTGTTCACGGTCGCCGACTTCACCCCGCCGATCATGATGCTGATCGGGCTGGGCGTCGGCGTGGACTACGCGCTGCTGATCTTCTACCGCTACCGGCACGAGCTCAGGCGCGGCCTGGACCGCGCGGACGCGGCCCGCTACGCGCTGGACGCGGCCGGCCGGACGGTCTTCTTCGCCGGCTGCACGGTCATCATCGCGCTGCTGGGCCTGATCATCCTCGGCCTGGGGGCGCTCCAGGGGGTCGCCCTGGCCGTGGCGCTGACCGTGCTGGTCACCATGGCGGCGTCCCTGACGCTGCTGCCCGCGCTCCTCGCGGTGTTCGGCGGCCGCATCCAGCGGCAGGTCCTCAAGCGCGCCGACCGCTCCAGGGACGAGGGCTGGCGGCGGCTGGCCGCGGCCGTCCAGCGGCGGCCCGTTCCCGCGCTGCTCGTCGCCGTCGCGGCCCTGCTCGCGCTGTCCGCGCCGGCGCTCGACATGCGGCTCGGTTTCGCCGACGCGGGCAACGACGCGCCGTCGTCCACCTCCCGGCAGGCCTACGACCTGATGGCGGAGGGGTTCG
Organism: Actinomadura sp. KC345; assembly: GCF_004348515.1. Taxonomy (GTDB): domain Bacteria; phylum Actinomycetota; class Actinomycetes; order Streptosporangiales; family Streptosporangiaceae; genus Spirillospora. The sequence goes on from NZ_SMKH01000025.1 coordinate 9,942, forward strand.
GCCCCGGCACCAACGGCCCCCTGGTCGTCGTCACCGAGGGCTCGGCCGCGCAGCTCCAGCAGACCCTGGAAGGGACGGAGGGCATCGCCGGGACGACTCCGCCGTTCCGGTCGCAGGACGGCGCGGTGTCCACCGTCCTCGCGTTCCCCGCGACCGCGCCGCAGGACGCGGCCACCGGGGACCTCGTCCACGACCTGCGCGAGGACGTCCTTCCGGCCCTGTCCGAGCGGACCGGGACGGAGTACCTGGTCGGCGGGCCCACGGCCGCGGCCCAGGACTTCGCCGACTCGGTCTCGGAGCGGATGCCGCTGTTCGTCGCCGTCGTCGTCGGCCTGTCGGCGGTGCTGCTGATGGTGGTGTTCCGCTCGCTGCTGATCCCGATCAAGGCCGCGGCGCTCAACCTGCTGTCGATCGCCGCCGCGCTCGGCGCCATCACGCTGGTCTTCCAGGACGGCCGCTTCGGCGCCCAGCCCGGCCCCATCGAGTCGTTCATCCCCGTGATGATCTTCGCGATCGTGTTCGGCCTGTCGATGGACTACGAGGTGTTCCTCGTCTCGCGCATCCACGAGGAATGGGAGCGCAGCGGGGATCCGGAGCACGCCGTCCGGGAGGGCCTGGCCGCCACCGGCAAGGTCATCACCGCGGCCGCCGCCATCATGATCGTCGTGTTCGCGGCGTTCATCCTGAGCCCCGACCGGATGCTGCAGCAGTTCGGCCTCGGCCTCGCGGTCGCGGTCCTGCTGGACGCGGTGGTGATCCGCTGCCTGATCGTCCCCGCGGTGATGCAGCTCCTCGGCAGGCACGCCTGGTGGCTCCCCGGACCCGTGGCGAAGCGCCTCCCGAAGGTCCAACTGGAGCGCCCCAGCTGAGGACGGCCGGGCCGGCACCTCGTCGACTTGCGGCCGTGGTCTAGCGGTGGGTCGCCCAGGTGCGGGTGATCGCCTCGGCGGCCTCGCGGACGAGGGTGCGGTAGCGGTCGACCGTCTCGGGGGTGAAGCGATGGCGAGGTCCGCAGACGCTGATGGACCCGTGGACCTCGCCGTCCGGGCCGAACAGGGGCGCGGCGACCGAACCGGCGTCGGCCTGGCGCTCGCCGAAGGACACGGCGACCCTCTCCCGGGCGGTTTCGGCGAGCAGGGCGTGGAGTTCGCCCGTGTCGGTGACCGTCCGGTCGGTGAGGGAGGCGAGCGGGCCGGAGAAGAACGCCTCGCGGCGGTCCTCGGGGAGGAACGCCAGGATCACCCGGCCCGACGAGCCCGCGTGCAGGGGGAACCGGCGGCCGACCTCCACCGTCATCTTGACCTCGTGGGGGCTCTCGAACTGGTCGAGGTAGACGCGCTCGTCCCCGACGAGGCCGGACAGCGTGGTCGTCTCGCCGGTCTCGTCCCGCAGGCGGCGCAGGACGGGCGCGGCGGCGCTGCGGACGTTGAAGCCGCGCAGCGCGCTCACGCCGAGCGCGACGGCGGCGGACCCGAGCCGGTAGCCCGCCGGACCGGCCTCCAGCACCTCGCGGGACACGAGGGACTGGAGGATCCGGTACACGACGGCCTTGGAGATGCCGAGTTCGCGGCTGATGGCGCTGACGCCGAGGTACTCGGGGCCGCCGGCGAACAGCAGCAGGACGTCCGCGACCCGCCCGGCGACCTCGGTGCCTCCCTGGGCGGACGCCGGCGGCTGTGCGGTGGCGGACTTGTCCATCACGGGCTGGTCGGTCACGGGACGATCCTAGGGTTCAGCGGCCGCGGGGCAGGTACCGGCCGACCGGCTCCCCGGCGACCTCGCCGTCGGCGAAGACGCGGTGGCCGCGGACGAAGGTGTCGGTCACCCGCGCCGTCATGGGGAACCCCTCGAACGGCGTGTACTCCTGGGTGGACTCGGAGTCGGCGGCGCGGACCGTCCACGAGACGTCCGGGTCCACCAGGGCGATGTCGGCGTCGTAGCCCTCGGCGATGGTGCCCTTATTGAGCAGGCCGTAGCGGCGGGCCGGGTTCCAGGACGTGAGCTGGGCGACGCGCTGGAGCGGCAGCCCCCGCTTGAGTCCCTCGCCGACGAGCCCGGGCAGCAGGTACTCGGCGCCGCCGAAGCCGGACTTGGCGAGGAAGATGTCGTCGCGGTCGGCGCCGAACTTCATCTCGTCGCGGCAGCAGGCGTGGTCGCTGACGACCCAGTCGACCTCCCCGGCCAGGACGTGCCGCCAGAGCGCCTCGACGTCGTCGCGGTCGCGCAGCGGCGGGTTGACCTTGCCGCCGAGGCCGTGGGCGGTGTCGACGTCGGCGAGGAGGTGGCCGATCGTGACCTCGCGGCGGAAGTCGATGTGCGGGAACGCGCCGGCCATGGTGAGGGCCGCCGAGAGCGCCTTCTCCGACGACAGGTGCAGCAGGTTGATGTTGGGCAGCCCGGTCTCGTGCGCGAGGTAGGAGGCGATGGTGACGGCGAGGCCCTCCGAGTGCGGCGGGCGGGACGCGCTGTAGGCGCGCAGGCCGGTGAGGGTCCCCTCCTGCTCCACCATCCTGGTGTAGGCGGTCATGATCTCGGCGGTCTCGCAGTGCAGCGAGAGCGAGATGTGCGGCGCGTAGTCGCCGAGCTGCTCCCGGGCCCGCTGGACGCCGCGCATGACGAACTCGAAGTGCGCGACGTCGTAGCGCTCCTCGGGCGGCGTCATCAGGAAGTCGCTCTGGCTCGACGAGCGCCCGTGCAGGCCGTGGCTCCCGTAGAACATGAAGATCTTGAACGAGGTGACGCCGTGCTCCTCGACCAGGTACGGGATCTCGTCGATGTGCTCGGCCATCATCGGCGCGAGGTGGAACGCGTAGTCGATGTGGGACTTGCCTTCCGCGGCGCTCAGGACCTCGGGGAAGAACTCGCGGTAGGGGCCGCCCTTGTTCAGGTAGTACTGGCCGGTGCGCATGTAGGTCAGCGCCGTGGTGACGCCGCCCTGGGCGCCGGCGCGGCTCTCGGTGCGGGTGTCGGTGCCGAGTTCGTTGTAGATGCCCCAGTGCTGGTGGACGTCCACGACGCCGGGGAACGCGAGCCGCCCGCCGCCGTCGATCACCGTGGCCGCGTCGTCCCCGGGGAGGCCGGGGGCGACACGGGTGATCGTGCCGTCGTCGACGGCGATGTCGAGGAGTTCCGGCTCGCTGCCCTCGGGCGCGTCGGGGCGGACCACCCGCACGTTCTTCAGCAGCAGTTCGGTCGTGGCCATGGTGTCTCCTCAGATCTCACGTTCGGTCGGTCCACCGGCGCGCGGGGGCGCCGGGGAGGATGGGGTCCGGTCCGCGGTCATGTGCTCGTCCCGATGGGCATCAGCCGCAGGGCGAGGGCGGTCGGGTCGACCACCCGGGCCTTGAGGCGGGACTCCTCGACGTCCACGGCGGAGCATCCGTTGATCACGGCGGCGGCTCCGGCGGCGGCGAGCGCGTCCACGGCCTCGCCGAGGGCGGCGTTCCAGGCGCCGGTGTCGGCGATCGCGTCGAAGGGCAGGTCCATGACCGCGACCCCCGCCACCCAGGCGTCCAGCCCGTAGGCCCGGAGGCGGCGGCCCAGCTCCGCGCCGATCGCCTCGTTCCGCACCACCGCACCGAACGGGATGTTCTTCGCGGCAAGGTGCATACTACTCAGCTTGAGCAGGCCGTTCACCGGGACGCCCGCGGGGCCAGGGCCGTCGGGGACGGCCGGGTCGAGGACGCAGTCGGGGAACGCGACGTCCCAGCCGCCGCCCGCCCGGTCCAGCGCGGCGGCGACCTCGCGCTCGGACGCGCGGATGGACGGCTCGTCGTCCAGGGCCCCGGGCGCGGCCGGGCCGACGTCGCGCAGCTCGACCGCCAGGCCGGGCGGGGCGAGCCGGTCGTAGCGGGCCTGCCGCCGCCGGATCTCCTCCGGCGGCAGGTGGATCGGCGTCATCGCCAGGGCGCGCATCAGTTCGGCTCCTCTCTCCGGGACGGCTCACCGCCGGGACCGGCGAGTCCGCGCAGCCGCTCGCCGACGCGGTCCAGGCCGGGCAGGTCGCGAGCGAAGGCGGCGACCAGGCCGATCAGTTCCTCCCGCCCTGGCAGCCATCCCTCCAGCAGGGTCAGGACGTCCCGCTCGTCCAGGGGGTGGTGGTCGGCGTCGCCGACCGGGTTGGGCACCTCGCGGGTGCGGACGGTCCCGTCGTCCAGCTCGACGGCCACCCGGGCGGCGCGCTCGTCGGGGAGGCGCGCGGTCAGGTCGTCCGCCACGACGAGCCGGACGCGCCGGGCGAGGCTCCGCAGGGCCGGGTCGTCCCTGCGTTCCAGGACGCGGGGGCCGACCTCGCCCTCCAGCAGGGCGGCGGCGACGACGAAAGGCTGCGAGAACATCGCCGACAGCCGCCCGTCCCACTCCGCCGAGGCCAGCCCGCCGCCGAGCGCGTGGGTCTCCACGACGATCCCGCTGATCCGGGACGGGTCGAGCCCATCGCGGAGGCCGAGCACCGCGTCGGCCGCGGGATGGGTGAACGAGCAGGAGGCGTGCCGCTTGAAGTATCCGCGGGTGACGTCCCAGCGGGTGCCGAGGGCGCCGGTCAGCTCGGACGGGTCGAACCCGCCGAGCAGGCCGCCGAGGGACAGCGCCGCGGTCCCGGTGTTGCGGGCGGCTCCGGCGGCGGCCATCCGGGCGGCCACCAGGCCGGAGACGTTGGACGCGCCCATCCAGGCGTCCCGCACCGGGTTCCCGTCCGTGGCGGAGGCGAAGTGGCCGGCGACCGGCAGCCCCGCCCCGGTGTCGATCGCCGCGGCGGTCGCCTGCGGGCCGAGGCCGAGCAGCCGGGCGCACCCCGCGGCGGCGCCGGCCACGCCCCAGTTCCCGTGCGGATGGGCGCCGGGCCGCAGCCGGGACGCGCGCCCGAACCTGGACGCGGTCTCGTAGGCCGCGAGCAGGGCGGCGGCCGTGTCGGCGCCGGTGGCGTCCAGCTCCGCGGCCAGCGCCAGGACGGCCGGGAACCCGTGCGCCGCCGGGTGCCCCTTCGCGTACTTGTTGCCCTCGTCCAGCTCCAGGCAGACCAGGGCCGCCGCGTTCAGCCACGCGGCGGCGTCCGCCGGGGCGCGGCGGCCGGCGCCGATGAGTGGCGCGGGCCCGTCCGGAGCCCGCCAGGACGACCGCAGTGCCGCCTGCTCGTCCAGCGCGGCGCCGACGGCGGTGACGCCGGCGACGTTGAGCAGGACCAGCGACAGCCGGTCGAGCACCCCGCGCGGCACGGCGGCCGCGTCCAGGCCGGAGACCCACTCCCCCAGACCGGCGGTGGCCGTCGCCGCGCGCCGCGCGGACTCCGCGTCCGGTTCCCGTTCCGTGTTCGTCACAGCCCCAGGTACGCCTTCCTCACCTCGGCGGAGCCCGCCAGTTCGGCGCCCGTCCCGTGCAGCACGGTCGAGCCGCTCTCCAGCACGTAGGCGCGGTCGGCGATGCCGAGCGCCTGCTTGGCGTTCTGCTCGACGAGCAGCACCGAGACGCCGGTGTCGCGGATCCGCTTGACCGCGTCGAGCACCGACCAGGTCAGCTTGGGCGCGAGCCCGGTGGACGGCTCGTCCAGCAGGAGCAGCCGGGGGCGGGCCATCAGCGCGCGGCCGATCGCGAGCATCTGCTGCTGGCCGCCGCTGAACGTCTGCGCGACCTGCGCGCGGCGCTCGCCGAGGACGGGGAACAGCTCGAACACCTCGCGCATGCTCGCCGCGGCCTCGCCGGGGGCGCGGGTCCACGCGCCCATCCGCAGGTTCTCCTCGACGGTGAGGGTGCCGAACAGGGCACGGTCCTCGGGGACGTGCACCAGCCCGTCCCGGACGAGCTGGTCCGGGCGGCGCCCGGCCGTGGACGCGCCCGCGAACGTGATGGTCCCGGACATCGGGCGGAGCTGGCCGCAGACGGCGCGCAGCGTCGTGGTCTTGCCCGCGCCGTTCGCGCCGACGAGCGCGACGATCTCCCCTTCGCCCAGGCGCAGGTCGATGTCGTGGAGGATCTGCATGCGGCCGTAGCCGCAGCACAGCTTCTCGATCCTCAGCATGTCGGCGGTCCGCGCCTCAGTCTTCGGCATCGGCCGGCTCCTCTCCGAGGTACGCCTCGATCACCCGCGGGTCGGAGGTGACCTCCTCCGCGGACCCGGAGGCCAGGACCCTGCCCTGGTCCAGGACGAGGACCCGGTCCGACAGCCGCATGACGGCGGCCATGATGTGCTCGATGAACAGCAGCGTCGTCCCGTCCTCCTCGCGCAGGGCGGCGAGAAGGTCGAGGACGGGTTCGCGTTCGGCGGGCACGAGGCCGGCGAGCACCTCGTCCAGCAGCAGGACCTTCGGCCGCATCGCCAGCGCCCGCGCGAGTTCCAGGCGCTTCAGCCCGGCCGTGGGCAGCTCCGTGGCGTTGTGGTACGCCCAGTCGCCGAGCCCGACGCGCTCCAGCACGTCCATCGAGTCCTTGCGGAGGTCGCGCGGCGACCGGCGGCGATGCTGGGCGGCGAGGACGGCGTTCTCCAGGACGGTCATGCTCCCGAACGGCCGCATGAGCTGGAACGTCCGGACCATGCCGGCGCGGGCGATCCGGTCGGGCGGGGAGCCGGTGACGTCCCGGTCGCCGAACACGACCCGCCCGGTGTCGGGGGTGAGGGCGCCGGAGACCACGTTGAACAGGGTGGTCTTGCCGGCGCCGTTCGGGCCGATGATGCCGAGGATCTCGCCCTGCCCGACCTGGAAGTCGACGTCCGACAGCGCCCGCAGGCCGCGGAAGCCCTTGCCGACGCCGGAGACGCTCAGGAGACTCATCTGCGCCACCTCTCGGTGATCGTGCCGACGATCCCCTTAGGCAGGAGCCGGACGATCAGGATGAGCAGGACCGCGTAGACCGCGACGTCCAGGCCGCTGCGGCCCTGCAGGAAGTTCAGGAAGTCCGGCGGCGTGCGCAGAAGCGTGGCGGTCACGTCCGACAGCGCGCCGAGGATGACCGCGCCGACGATCGGGCCCCAGATGGTGCCGATGCCGCCGATGACCACGGTCGCGATCGCCTGGATCGATACCGACGACCCGAACGCCAGGTCCGGGTTCACGAACAGGTAGTACTGCGTGTAGAAGGCCCCGGCGACCGCGGTGATCGCCGCCGACAGAGCGACGGTGAGCAGCTTGTAGCGCATGACGGGCGTGCCGAGCGAGGCCGCGGCGAGTTCGTCGTCGCGGATCGCGGTGACGTAGCGTCCCGTCCGCGAGTGCAGGAACACGATGCTGACCAGGGCGGCGAGCCCGGCGAGGCCGAGCGCGATCCAGAAGTACATCGGCGAGTCCGCCGCGAACTGGATCTTCCAGAGCGACGAGCCCTGGATCAGCGGGACCGTGAACCCGACGGCCTTGTTGGTGAACTCCGTCGTCGTGACGATCAGCCGGAGCATCTCCGCGAAGGCGAACGTCGCGAGCGCGAAGTAGGCGCCCTTGAGCTTGTAGCGGAACGAGAAGTAGCCGATGACGACCGCGACCGCCGCGGCGACCGCCATCCCGGCGAGCATCCCGATCCACGGGGAGACGCCGTGCTCCACCAGCAGGTACGCGCTGGTGTACGCGCCGAGGCCGAAGAACGCGGCGTGCCCGAAGCTGAACATGCCGCCGAACCCGCTCATCACGTTCCAGCCGATGGCCATCATCGCGAAGATCAGGATGCGGACCGCGACCGCGCCCTGCGCGGGCGGCAGGAGCAGCGGCAGCGGGATCGCGAGGAGGAGCAGCACCGCGAGTATCGCGAACTGCCGGTTCTGCGGGCGCAGCGGCGGCGCCTTCGCCCGGCGCGACGCGCCCGCGCCCTGCCGGCCGGTGATGGTGAGCCCGGTCATGCGCCGCCTCCCTCTCCCGCCGCCCTGCCGAACAGGCCCTGCGGCCGCAGGAACAGCACGAGCACGAAGACGATGAACACGCCGAGCAGCGAGCTCTGGCCGTCCATGTAGATGGTGGTGAGCTGCTCGACCAGCCCGATGAGGAGCCCGCCGACGAGCGCGCCGGCGACGTTGCCCATGCCGCCGAGCACGACCACGACGAACGCGGTGATGTTGAACTGCTCGCCGAGCGTCGGCGTCACCGTGACCAGCGGCGCGGCCAGGACCGCGGCGGCCCCGGCGCAGGCCGTCCCGATCCCGAACGTGACGGTGTGCACCCGCCGGACGTTCACGCCGACCAGTTCGGCGCCCTGCCCGTGGGCGGCGACCGCGCGGATCGCCGTCCCGAACCGGGTGCGGCGCAGCAGCCAGAACAGCGCGGCGCCGATCAGCAGCGCGCCGGCGAAGGCGTACAGCCGCCCGCCCGCCACGACCGCGCCGAACAGGTCGAACTGGAAGTCGCCGGGAAGCGCGACGTTCTTGGGCTCGGCGCCGAAGAACATCAGCAGCCCGTTCTCCAGCAGCAGCGCCAGGCCGAGCGTGATCAGCAGCTGGTTCTCCAGCGACGCCCCGCCCGATCCGGACAGCAGGCCCCGGTGCACCACCGCGCCGATGAGGAACAGCGCGGGCACCGCGATGAGCAGCGTGAGATAGGGGTGCAGCCCGGTGGCCTGCACGACGCCGAACGCGATGAACATCGCGATGGCCAGCAGCGCCCCGTGCGCGAAGTTGACGATGTCCAGCACACCGAAGATCAGCGTGAGGCCCATCGCGACGAGCCCGTACAGCCCGCCCATCAGCAGGCCGGTGACCACCGACTGCCAGACGACCAGGCCGCTGCCGGACTGGACCAGGGCGACCGCGATCGCGACCGCCACCGCGCCGCCGATGACGGCGGCGCGCTTGAGGACCGTCCCGCCCGCGCCGCCGCGCAGCGGCGCGAGACGCCCGGCGGGCGGCGGGGTGGGGGGATCTGTCATGGTTCCGATGTCGCTCATTGCCGCCACGTCACCGAGTAGTTGGGCTTGGATTCGGCCTTATCCGGCGGATAGACCTGCTTGACCTGCCTCCCCTGGATCTGCATCAGGATCGGCAGGGCGTTCTCGTTGTCGCCGTTGGGGGCGAAGGCGATCGGCCCGGCGCCGACCGTCAGCGGCTCGACCCGGGAGGACGCGATCGCCTCGCGCACCTCCTCCAGGTCGGTCGAGCCCGCGCGCTCCACGCCCTGGGCGATCACTTGGACCGCGTCGTAGGACAGGACCGCGCCCGTGCGCATCGGGTCGCCGTAGCGCCGCCGGTACTCCGCCCGCAGCTTGGCCGTCTCCGGCTTCTGGGCGTCGTAGTGGTAGTTGGTGCTGAAGTACCGCTCGCCGATGTCGCCGGCCTCGGCGACGAACTTCGGCTGGTCGAAGGCGCCGTTCGACACGCCCCACACGGCGTCCAGGTCGGGTTTCACCGCGTTGACGGCCTTGGCCGCGAGCAGGCTGTCGCGGTAGTAGCCCGCGACCGCGAGCACGTTCGCGCCGGACGCCTTCACCTGGGTGACCTGCGCGGTGAGGTCGGACACGGTGAGCGCGTCGTAGCTGATGTTCGGGCCGACCTCGATCCCGAGCCTCTCCGCCGCCTCGGTGAACGCCTCGGCGGCGCCGCTGCCGAAGTCGGTCTGCTCGTGCAGGAACGCCACCTTCGCCACCGGCTTGCCGGCCTCCTGGGACACCTGCTTGAGGTAGCGGGCGGCGGCCTCGGAGATGGCGGCGCTGCCCGGCTGGACCCGGAAGGAGTACCGGTAGCCGTTCGCGAAGATCGCGTCGGTCGCGGTGACGTCCATCACGAACGGCACCTCGTTGCGTTCGGCGACGACCGCGACGTTGGTGCTGACGGCGCTCTGGTAGGTGCCGACGAGGCCCACGGCCCCCTCGGAGATGAGGCGCTGGGCCTCGCTCTGGCCGACCTCCGCCTTGCCCTGGGTGTCCCCGGTCGCCAGCTCGACCTTCCGTCCGCCGAGCGACCTGATGCCTCCCGCGGCGTTGATCGCCTCGACCGCCATCTGGGCGCCGCGGCGCATCTGCTGGCCGTCGACCGCGTTGGCGCCGCTGACCGGATGCAGTGCGCCGATCTTGAGCGGTCCCTCGTCGCGTCCGGCCGCCACCCCGGCCGCGCCGGACGGCGCCGAGCCGCCGCAGCCCGCCCCGGCCAGCAGGACCGCGCAGGCGGCGAGCCCGGCGGTGAGCCTTCGAGCCGACATCCGTCTCCTCCGCCTTACGCCGGCGGCGATGCGCCGGCTGCTGCCACGTCCACCCCCGGTCAATCGTTCCGCTTAGAGGAACGTTGGAGGTTGAGTCGTCATCGTGGCACCCGTCCGGGCACGCGTCAATCGGTGGGCCGAAAACTTGACGGAACTCGTTAAACAGTGCCAATTTGGAAAGTCCGGGACGCGGGCGCGACCCGGACCTGACTTCTCCTATCGTTTCTCTAAGCGGAACATCCATCCTGAAGGCGGTATCGCCCATGACCGACGCCCTGTCCGGAGTCCGCGTCCTCGACGCGGCCACGCTCTTCGCCGGGCCGCTCGCCGCCACGCTGCTCGCCGACTACGGCGCCGAGGTCATCAAGATCGAGCATCCGAACGGCGATCCGGTGCGCAGCCACGGCGCGCAGCGCGACGGCGTCGGGCTCTGGTGGAAGATGCTCGGCCGGGGCAAGAAGGCGATGACGCTCTACCTCGGCTCCCCCGAGGGACAGGAGCTGTTCCGCCGGCTCGCCGACGACGCCGACGTGCTGATCGAGAACTTCCGTCCGGGCACGCTGGAGCGCTGGGGCCTCGGCCCGGACGAGCTGAGGAAGACCAACCCGGGGCTGGTCACGGCGCGGGTCACCGGGTTCGGGCAGTTCGGCCCCTACTCCAAGCGCCCCGGCTTCGGGACGCTCGCCGAGGCGATGAGCGGGTTCGCCGCGATCACCGGGGAGCCGGACGGCCCGCCGACCCTGCCGCCGTTCGGGCTCGCCGACGGGATCGCCGCGCTGACCACCGCGTTCGCGGTGATGACGGCGCTGCGCGCCCGGGAGGCCACCGGCGAGGGCCAGGTGATCGACCTCGCCATCATCGAGCCGATCCTCACCCTGCTCGGGCCGCAGATCATCACCTACGACCAGCTCGGCGAGCTGCAGGCCCGCACCGGCAACCGCTCGCACAACAACGCGCCGCGCAACACCTACCGGACCCGCGACGGCAGCTGGGTCGCGATCTCCACCAGCGCCCAGTCGATCGCCGAGCGGGTCATGCGGCTGGTCGGGCGCCCGGAGCTGATCGACGAGCCGTGGTTCGCGACCGGCGCCGAGCGGGCCCGGCACGCCGACGTGCTGGACGAGGCCGTCGGCTCCTGGATCGCCGAGCGCGACCGCGACGAGGTCGTCAGGGCGTTCGAGGAGGCACAGGCCGCCGTCGCCCCCATCTACGACGCCGCCGACGTCATGGCCGACCCGCAGTTCGAGGCGCTCGGCTCCGTCGCGACCGTCCCGGACGACGAGCTGGGTCCGGTGAAGATGCAGAACGTCCTGTTCCGGCTGTCGCAGACGCCGGGCCGGATCGAGTCGGCGGGCCCGCCGCTCGGCGCGCACACCGCCGAGATCCTCGGCCGGTACGGGGTGGGCGAGGCCGAACTGGCCGAGCTGCGCGCCAAAAAGGTGATCAAGTGACCCCGGCCGGCGGCGTCCCACCGGATCCCGTCCCGCGGACGTGGCTGTACGTACCCGGCGACCGTCCGGACCGCATCGGCAAGGCCCTGGCCTCCGGCGCCGACAGGGTGGTCCTCGACCTGGAGGACGCCGTCGCCCCGGCCGGCAAGCAGGATGCCCGGCGGACCGTCCTGAACACCCTGGCCGCCGGGCACACCGCGTACGTCAGGATCAACGCGCCCGCCACCCCGGACGGCGCCGACGACCTCGCGCTCCTCGCCTCCGCGCCCGGCACGCTCGCCGGGGTCCGCGTCCCCAAGGCCGAGGACCCGGACGAGCTGCGCCGCGTCGCCGAGGCGCTCGGCGTCCCCGTGCTGCCCATCGTGGAGTCGGCGCTCGGCGTGGAGAACGCCCTCGCCCTCGCCACCGCGCACCCCCTGGTCGCCGGGATCTCGCTCGGCGAGGCCGACCTGGCCGCCGACCTGCGCGTCCGCGGGGGCGACGCGCTGGCGTGGCCGCGCTCCCGGGTCGTCGTCGCCGCCCGCGCCGCCGGGCTGCCGTCGCCGCCGCAGAGCGTGTGGACGGCCGTCCGCGACCTGGACGGCCTGCGCGCCGACACCCTCGCGGGGCAGCGGGCCGGATTCTTCGGCCGCTCGGTGATCCACCCCGCGCAGATCCCCGTCGTCCACGAGGCGTGCGTCCCCGATCCGGCGGACGTCGCGTGGGCGCGCGACCTGATGAGCCAGCTGACCGAACGCGGCAGCGCAGCAGGGAGCAGTGCCGCGTGGATCGACTCCTCCGGCCGGTTCGTGGACAAGGCGGTCGTCGAGCGCGCCGCCTGGCTGCTCGCCGCCGCCGAAACCGGCGCCACCGCCCATCCCAACCGCGACGACATCAAAAAAGGCCACCCTTGACCTCCTCCCCCGCCCGAGGCCGGGGGAGTCCACGGGTCACCCCGTGGGTTTCCTGCTTCGACACCGACTGCCCCGTCCGGGAGGACTCCCGTTGAGGTCTGACACCGGCTCCACAGGCCGACACCGCCAGCCCGGCGGCCAGAACATTCTTAGCGGCGTTGACGTCCCGGTCGTGCCGGGCGCCGCACCCGCACTCCCACACCCTCACGTAGAGGGGCAACTTCTCGGTGATGGTCCCGCAGCCCGAGCACGTCTTGGAGGAGGGGAACCACCGGTCGATCACCACGAGTTCACGGCCGTACCAGCCAGCCTTGTACTCCAGCATCATCCGCAACTGCCGCCAGGCGGCGTCCGAGACCGCACGCGCCAGACTGTGGTTCTTCACCAGGTTGCGGACGTTCAGGTCCTCGATCACGACCACTTGGTTCTCGTGGACGAGCCGAGTCGACAACTTGTGCAGGAAGTCCCGCCGCCGGTCGGCGATGCGGGCATGGATCCGCGCCACCCGGGCCTTGGCCTTGTCCCGGTTCGCCGACCCCGGGACCTTACGCGCCAACCCCCGCTGCGCCCTGGCCAGCCGCTCGCGGTCCCGGCGCTCGTGCCGGGGATTGGCGATCTTCTCCCCCGTCGACAATGTCACCAGCGAACTCAACCCGGCGGCGACTCCCACCGCCTGCTCCACCGGGTCCAGGCGGGTGACGGTGTCAATGCACAGGATCGAGCAGAACCAGCGCCCGGCCGCGTCCCGGGAGACGGTCACCGTGGACGGCTCGGCCCCGTCGGGCAACGGCCGAGACCACACGATCGCCAACGGTTCGGACATCTTGGCCAGCATCAGCTCACCATCACGCCACCGGAACGCCGAACCGGTGTACTCCGCCGACTCCCGCGACTTCTTCCTGGCCTTGAACCGCGGGTACTTCGCGCGCCGGGCGAAGAAGTTGGTGAACGCGGTCTGCAGGTGCCGCAGCGCCTGCTGCAACGGCACCGACGACACCTCACCCAGAAACCCCAGCTCCGGGGTCTGCTTCCACGCCGTCAGTGCGGCCGAGGTCTGCACATAGGACATCCGGCGCCGCTCGGCATACCAAGCCCGGGTGCGTTCCTCCAGCGCCTTGTTGTACACCAGGCGGACACAGCCGAACGTCCGGGCCAGTTCGGCCGCCTGCTCGCCTGTGGGATAGAAGCGGTACCGGAAAGCCCGCTTCACCTGCCGCGCCATGCCCCACAAGCTAACGGCCGGGAGGTGAGACTGCAGGCGTTTCGAAACAAGGGTGACGCACGGCGATCCGCGCTGGCGACGGCTCGCCTTTCTCTGTCCTGCTCCGCAAGAGCCCGTTCCCTCCTCCGCCCGAAGGCGGGGGCTTCCACGGAGGAATCCCAATGAACTCCCAAGACCCGCTGCTCGCGGCCGTCGCCGGCGGGGTCCGGCTGATCGAGCTGGGACAGCCGTTCTTCACCGGCATGCCCTGCTCCCCCAACCATCCCGGGTTCCGGATGACGCTGATCCGGCGGCACGGCGACATGGAGCGCCCGGACGGCGGCTCCGCCGCCAACGAGATCATCGTGACCGGCGGGCACGTCGGGACGCACATCGACGCGCTGTCCCACGTCAGCCACGACGGCGAGCTGCACGGCGGCGTCTCCGCCGCCGACGCGCAGCGCGGCGGCGCGTTCACCGCGCACGGCGCCGAGAACCTCCCCGGGCTGCTCTGCCGGGGCGTCCTGCTGGACGTGGCGGCCCTGCGCGACGTGGCGACGCTGCCGCCCGGCTACGGCGTCACGGCCGAGGACCTGGACCTCGCCGCCAAGCGCGCCGGGGTCGAACCGGGTGAGGGCGATGTCGCGCTGATCCGCACCGGGTGGGCGCGCAACTTCGGCGACACCACCGCCTACCTCGGGAAGGAGACCGGCGTGCCGGGCGCCACCCCGGACGCCGCGCGCTGGCTCGCCGACCGGGGGATCGTCGCGACCGGCTCGGACACCACCGCCTACGAGCAGATCCCGGAGGGCGCCGGTCACGCCGTGCTGCCCGTCCACCGGATCCTGCTGGTCGAGTCGGGGATCTTCATCCTGGAGCACCTCGACCTGGAGGCGCTCGCCGAGTCCGGGCTCCGCGAGTTCGTGTTCATGCTGGCCCCGCTGCGGATCAAGGGCGGCACCGGCTCCCCCGTCCGTCCCCTCGCGGCGGTGACCGCGTGACCGGCGCCAGTGTGACCGGCGCCAATATGACCCCGGTTCAGCGCCTCGCGGCCCTGGCCGCGGACGCCGGGAAGCGCGGGCTGCCCGCCGAGCTGCGCACCGACGCCGCCCGCCGGGTCCTGGACGCCCTGGGCAACAGCCTGGCCGCCACGGCCGAGCCGCCGGCCCGCGCGGTGGGCGAGCTCGTCGCCGAGTGGGGCGGCGCGGGGCGCGCCACCGCGATCGGCACCGGCGCCCGCCTTCCCGAGCCGAGCGCCGCGCTGCTGAACGGCACGCTCGCGCACTCCCTCGACTTCGACGACACGCATTTGCCGTCCGTCCTGCACCCGTCGGCCTCCGTGGTGCCCGCCGCGCTGGCCGTGGCGGAGGCCCGCGGCACCACCGGAGCCCTGCTGCTCGACGCGGTCGGGGTCGGCATCGAGATCACCGTCCGGCTGGGCATGGCGGGCTACGACCGCGAGCTCGGCAACTCGGTGTTCTTCGAACGCGGGCAGCACGCCACCGCGATCTGCGGAGCGGTCGGCGCCGCCGCGTCCGCCGCGCTGCTGTCCGGCCTGGACGCCGCCGGCATCGCGGACGCGATGGGCATCGCCGCCAGCATGGGCTCGGGCATTTTGGAGGCCAACCGGACCGGCGGCACCGTCAAGCGCATCCACTGCGGCTGGGCCGCCCACGCCGCCGTCACGGCCGCCGGCCTCGCCCGGACCGGCATCACCGGCCCGCCCACCGTCCTCGAAGGCCGCTTCGGGTTCCTCCAGGCGTTCTGCGGCGACCAGGTCGACCTGGACGCGCTGACGTCCGGGCTGGGCGAGCACTGGGAACTGCCCGGGATCTTCTTCAAGCCGTACCCGTGCAACCACTTCACGCACGCCGGCATCGACGCCGCGCGCCGGCTGCGCGAACGCGGGCTGGACACGGCCGGCATCGAGAGCATCGAGCTCGGCGCCCCGACGCCCGTCCTGCGCACGATCGGCGAACCCCACGAGGACAAGATCCGTCCCCAGTCGGGCTACCACGCCGCGTTCTCCGGCCCCTACACGGTCGCGGCGGCGCTCCTGGGCGGCGGCGGCCTCGGCGTCTTCCACGAGGACTTCACCGACGAGGCCGCCGCGGACCCCGGCCGGCTCGCGCTGGCCGCGAAGGTGCGCTGCGTGCCCGACGCCCGCTGCGACGAGATCTTCCCGCACCAGTTCCCGGCCGTCCTGCGCGTCCGGATGCGCGACGGCACCGAACTGGAGGAACGGGTGGACCACAACCGGGGCGGCCCCGGGAACCCGCTGTCGTCGGAGGAGCTGGCGACGAAGTTCCGCCTGAACGCCACCCGCCGCGTCACCGAGTCCCAGGCCGAGCGGATCACCGGCCTCACCTACGACCTGGCCGAGGCCGGCGACCTGTCGGAACTGACGTCCCTCCTCTCCTAGCCGGTCCGGCAACCCGTTGACTTGCGGCGAGTTGTTGTTATCCGGCATCCCATAACAACAACACGCCGCAAGTCGACGAACCCGGATACTGGACGGGTGATCATTGCACCGGACCTGGAGCGGCCAGACATGCAGCACCTCGGAATCCTCGCCCACAGCGCGGAAGGCGCCGCGCTGTGCTTCCGGACCTTCTGCCAGGAGGGCTTCCGCGAACTGGGCCCCGACGACCACCCGGACGTGACGCTCGACCTCATCGCGCTCGCGCGGAGCATGCCCGCGTGGGACGCCGGGGACCACGCCCCGATCAGGGGGACCCTCGCCGAGAGCGTCCGGCGGCTCGCGGCGGCGGGCGCGGACTTCTTCGTGTGCCCGGACAACACCGCGCACATGGCGCTCGAACGGCCCGGCGCCGACCTGGCGCTGCCCGGCCTGCACATCGCGCAGGTCGTCGCCGGCCGAGCCGCCCGCGACGGGAGGACGCGGGTCGGCGTCCTCGGCACCCGCTACACGATGGACGGGCCGGTCTACCCGAGGGAGCTGGCGGCGCGCGGCATCGCCGCCGAGGTCCCGGACGAGGCGGACCGGGAGACCGTCCACAGGATCATCTTCGACGAGCTGGTCAACGGGATCGTCACCGAGGACTCGCGCCGGGAGTACGTGCGGATCATCGAACGCCTCGCCGGGCGCGGCTGCGACGCCGTCGCGCTCGTGTGCACCGAGATCCCGCTCCTGGTGACGCCGGACGTCTCGCCGCTGCCCACGCTCGACTCCACGCGCCTGCTGGCCCGCGCCGCCTTCGACGTGGCCGCCCGACGCGCCGCCGCCCCCACCTGGCGCGGCGGACCTCTCGACCGGCGCTGAGACGAGCGGCCCCTGGCCTGGGCCGGGCCCCGGCCGCCTCCGGGACCGCGCCTACAGGACGGCGTCGACGATGCGGCGGGATCCGATCCACCGGGAGCGGTCCGCCGAGTAGCAGGCGGCGCCGTCCGGGCCCGCCGGTCCCTCGCGCCGGCGGCGCATGCCGAGTTGCAGGGCGAGCTCCGCCGACGCCGGGTTCGCCGTGTCGATCTCCGCGGTGACCCGGTGCACGCCGACCACCCCGAAGGCGTAGTCGAGCACCGCGCGGGACGCCTCTGCGGCGAGGCCCTGGCCCCAGCGGTCGGGCTCCAGGCTGTAGAGGATCTCCACGTCCGCGCCGTGCCCGAGCGGCCCGTCGTGATGGCTGAGTCCGGCCACGCCGATCAGCGGCTCTCCCGGCGCGGCGCCGTCGATCCCGGCGGTCCAGCGGGCGGGGCGCAGCGCCCACAGCCCGAAGCCCTCGGTGGCGAAGTCCCGCTCGCTGGCGCCGATGATCTCGGTGACCTGACCGGCGGAGATCGTCCGGTCGGCGAACAGGTGGCGGCGGACGAGCGGTCCCGTCCAGTGGGTCAGCAGCGCGCCGTGGTCGCGCATGGTCACCGGATGCAGGACGAGGCGGACCGTGCGCAGGACCTCAGTCATCCCCGTCCTCCGCGGCGGGCCAGCGCGGCGGGGCCTCCCCGTCCGGGACGCCCACCCGGAACACGCGCAGCTGGAGCGCCAGCGCCTTGTAGTACCCGACGAGCGTGACCAGCTCGACGAGGGCGGTGCGGCCCAGCGTGGCCGCGGCCTCGGTGAACACGGCGTCGCCGAGGTCGTCCTCGGTGACGAGCTGCCGCGTCGCCTCGTAGACGACGCGTTCGCGGACGTCGGCGAGCATCGGGGCGCGGCCCTCGCGCAGCGCGTCCATCTCGTCATCGCCGAGCCCGGCGCGGCGCCCGATCCGCTCGTGCGCGTACCACTCGTAGTCGGACCGGACGTGCGCGGCGACGACCAGCGTCGCGATCTCCCGCTCGCGCTTGGTGAACGCGGTGCGGAAGCGCAGCGCGGCGCCGAGATCCTGCAGCGGCAGGCCCACGGACGGGCTGTAGAGCATGGCGTTGAACGGTCCGTGGAGGCGCCCGGACTCGTCGGCCAGGTTGACCGGCGGGGTGCGGCCGGCGGTGCGCGGGCCGCCGGTCAGCGCCTCGTAGACGGTCCGCTGCTCGTCGCTGAGCGAGCCGGGGGGCAGCAGGGGGAGGCGGGTCGTGGACGGACCGCGCGGGGACCGGTCGTCGGCGTGCTCACCGCTCACGGGGTCGATCACCCACCGCACGCTAGGCGGTCGGCGGGGAGTGCTCAAGTCCCCGTCCGGTATGTGGAACCCCGGGCACACGGTGACGTGGCCGCCGCGTGACACGCGGGCCGGGCGCGCTGGCAGGATGGCCGGGTGACCGGCATCTACGACGACCCCTGGGCGTACGAGCTGGCGTGCTCGTTCCGCGACGTGCCCGCCGAGGTGGACGTCCTGCTCGCCTGGTGCGCCGCCCACCGCGCGGCGGGGCGCCCCGGGACGGTGCTGGAGCTGGCCGCCGGTCCCGCCGAGCACGCCCGCGAGTTCGCCCGCCGCGGGCCGGCCGCGACCGCGCTCGACCTGAATCCGGAGATGTGCGCCCACGCGGCCCGCGAGGCGCGGCGCGACGGGGTGGGGCTGGAGGTCGTCCAGGACGACATGACCCGGTTCGACCTGGGCCGCCGCTTCGACCTCATCGTGACCATGCTCGACTCCACGTCCCATCTGATGACGGTGGACGCGTTCGTCGCGCACCTGCGCCGGGCCGCCGCGCATCTGTCCCCGGACGGCCTGTACGTCGTCGAGATGTCGCACCCCCGGGACCGGCTGAGCGACGACCCGACCGTCAGTACCGGCTGGACGGTCGAGCGCGACGGCGTCCACGCCAGCGTGCGCTGGGGCGAGCCGACCGACCGGCTCGACCCGGTGACGCAGATCGCCGACGACCACGTCACCATGACGATCACCGGGGACGGCGCCGCGCGGGTGCTGCGCGACGTCGTCCCCTACCGGTTCTGGACGGCCACCGAGCTCGACGCCGTCATCCGCCTGGCCGGCGGGCTGGAGGTCGTCGCGCAGTACGGCGACTTCGGGGCCGGCGAGGACGCGGTGGCCCTCACCGACCCCGGAGCCTGGCGCATGATCACCCTCCTGCGCGGCCGTTAGGGCGTGGTCGACCAGCCCGGCATCGGGTACGCGGCGAGCATCTCGCGGATCTGGCCGGCGACCCGCTCGACGACCGTCTCGTCCTGCTTGGCGGCGGCTTGGACGACCTCGTCGATCCACGCCGCGACCTGCGGCATCTGCGCCTCCTCCAGCCCGCGGGTGGTGATCGCGGCGGTGCCGAGCCGCAGCCCGGACGGGTCGAAGGGCTTGCGCGGGTCGAACGGGACCGCGTTGTGGTTCAGCTCGATGCCGGCGCGGTCGAGGGCCTTCGCGGCGGGCTTGCCCGCAACGCCCTTGTTCGTCAGGTCGATCAGGATCAGGTGGTTGTCGGTGCCGCCGGAGATCAGGTCGTAGCCGCGCTCCAGCAGCGCGGCGGCCAGCGCCCCGGCGTTCGCGACGATCCGCCGCGCGTACCCGGAGAAGTCCCGCCGCGCGGCCTCCTTGAGCGCGACGGCGATCGCGGCGGTGGTGTGGTCGTGCGGACCGCCCTGCAGGCCGGGGAAGACCGCCTTGTCGATCGCCTTCGCGTGCTCGGCCGTCGACATGATCATCGCGCCGCGCGGGCCGCGGAGCGTCTTGTGGGTGGTGGTGGTGATCACGTCGGCGTGGCCGGCCGGGGACGGGTGCGCGCCGCCCGCGACCAGGCCCGCGATGTGCGCGATGTCGGCGGCCAGCACCGCGCCGGTCTCGCGGGCGATCTCCGCGAACGCCGGGAAGTCGATCGTCCGCGGGATCGCGGTGCCGCCGCACCAGATGAGCTTCGGCCGCTCCCTGAGGGCAAGGTCGCGGACCTCGTCCATGTCGACGCGGCCGGTGTCGGCGCGCACGTCGTACCGGACGGGCGTGAACCACTTGCCGGTGACCGACACCGACCAGCCGTGCGTGAGGTGCCCGCCCATCGGCAGCGACAGGCCCATCACCGTGTCGCCGGGGTCGAGGAACGCCGTGTAGACGGCGAGGTTCGCGGGCGACCCCGAGTAGGGCTGGACGTTGGCGTGCTCGACGCCGAACAGCTCCTTCGCCCGGTCGATGGCCAGCAACTCGATCGGGTCGACGTTCTGCTGCCCCTCGTAGTACCGCTTGCCCGCGTAGCCCTCGGAGTACTTGTTGGTCAGGACGGAGCCGGTGGCCTCCAGGACGGCCGGCGACACGTAGTTCTCCGAGGCGATCAGCCGGAGCTTCTCGTACTGGCGGCGCGCCTCGGCCTCCACCAGTCCGGCGATCTCGGGGTCCTGGGCCTGCAGACGGGGTACGGCCGGTTCGTGCATCGTGAGCCTCCGCGCTGTTCGCGCCGGGACTTCGGGCGCCCCGGCGAAGGGGACCCGTACACCCAGGCGCGCGGCGTGCGGACTACTCTCGCTCCCCGGTGGTCGTCTCCACCTTGACTGCGCCAGTCGCGTAGCCGCCATCATAGCGAGCCCTCCGCCGCCCGTGGGGCGGCCGCGCGGGGAACGAGACGACGAACAGGCCGCCCAGCAGGAGCAGCGACCCGGCCGCGACCGGACCCGACATGCGCTCACCGAGGAGGAGGATCGCGAGTCCGGCGGCCACGAGCGGCTCGACGAGGCTGAGCGTCCCGGCGGCGGCCGCGGTCACCCGGCCCAGCCCGGTGACGAAGCACATGTACGCGGCGGCCGTGGCGGCGATCCCGAGCCACGCCACCAGCGCCGCGGAGCGGTGCTGCGCGAGGGCGGGCAGCTCGGCCAGCGTCCACGGCAGCAGCGCCGCTCCCCCGGCGAGCAGGGTCACCGACACGCCGGCGGCCATCCCCGCGTCGCGACCGGTGAGGATCTTGGCCGACACGGTGTAGACGCCGAAGCACGCCCCGCCGGCGAGGCTCAGCGCGATCCCGGCCGGGTCGGCGTGGACGGCGGAGCCGGGGACCGTCATCAGCGCGACGCCGCCGACCGCGCACACCGTCCCCGCCCACCAGCGGCGGGTCAGCCGGGACCCCAGCGCGATCCGTTCGCAGAGCCCCGCCGAGACCGGCGCGAGCCCGAACACCACGGCGGTCGCGACGGCCGCGCCCGTGAGGTTCACCGAGCTGAAGAACGCCGCCTGGAACGTGCCGGTCGCCGCGGAGGCGGCCGCGAGCGGCGCCCACGTCCGCCGCGACAGGGTCCGGAACGCCCGCCGCCTCGTCACGAGCACCAGCGCGGCGAGGACGAGCCCGCCGGAGAGGATCCGGGCGCCGCCGATCGCCACCGGTCCCGCGGACGACCCGGCCATCACCTGCGCCGGCCCGACCGTCCCCCAGAGCACGCCCGCCGTGAGCACCAGCAGGACGCCGGACGAGTTGTTTCGTCGATCCATGCGCCCGAAGCTAGGAGAACATACGACGATCAACGCGTCGGAGCGCAGTTCCTTCGGACTGCCAGAGGGATGCCGTCACACCTTCGCCGACAGGCACGCACACGCGAGATCAGGTGTAGGACGTTCGCCCTTCACGCCTTCCCGGCACCGGAAGTTCGGCCTGCTCCACCGGCTGGACGTAGTCGTAGACGACCGTTGTCCGGACGTCCACGAACTCTTTGCGCCGCGCCAGCCGGTCGAGCACGAAGTCACGCAGGTAAGCGGTGCTCGGAACGGCCACATGAACGAGCAGGTCCTCGTTTCCCGTCACCACGAACACCCCGACGGCCTCGGGCATGGCGGCCATGCCGTCCCGCGCGGACTCGATCGCCTCCCGCGACTGCGGCCGGATGCGGATCGAGATCAGCGCCTGCACCCCGCGTTCGAGCCGCTCGAAGTCGACGGCGGCATGGAACCCGGTGATGACGCCCCGAGCCCGCAACGCGCGCGTCCGCTCCAGCGCGGTGGACGGCGCGATCCCCACCGCCTCCGCCAGTTCCCGGTTCGTCTGCCGCCCGTCCCGCTGCAACCGCCGCAGGATCGCCTGGTCGACCGCGTCCATGGAGCACCCTCCCCGAGATCACCGGCACACCCCGAACCCCACACGCAAAAGCGCGCCCGGACGTGCCTCACCCCGAAGAATATTCGAAGGACGCGGAGACATCGGCCATCGCCCCAGTCGGCACCAACCTGAGCACTCGCCGAAGGCAGGTTGCGAGCGAAGCGAGAAACCTGATCGCGCAGCGAGCCGGAGCGATGCAGCGATCGCACCGTGGTTTCCGCCGAAGGAGGGCCCCCAGGGCCCGACGCCAAGGGAACTGCAAACGAACACGGCGGCTTCAGCGGCCGGCGGCCTCCAGGGCCTGCTTGACGGCGGCCCGCTTCTCGCGGAGCTTGGCGAGCGCCTCTTCGAGGATCGCCTCGCCGTCCTCGTCGCTGCGGCGCTCCTTCACGTAGGCCAGGTGCGTCTTGTACGGCTCGGTCCTCGGCGGGGCCGGAGGGTTCTCCGAGTCCTGCCCGGCCGGGAAGCCGCAGCGCGGACAGTCCCAGGTCTCGGGGACCGCGACGTCGGTCGCGAAGCTGGGGCGGGTCTCGTGCCGGTTGGCGCAGTAGAACGTCACCCAGACGCGGGGGGCCGCGTCGCCGCGCTCTGCCTCTCCCATCGGACCGGCCCCGACGCGGCTGCCCCGAATCGCGTTGCCACTACCCACGGAGTACTCCTCGCTCAGTGTTTCCGCCGCTCCCGTGTCCTGCCGGGACGGCGCGTCGCTCGCATGTGCCGGACGGGCGGTTCAGCCCGAGGCGTCGCCCTTGAGCAGCAGCCCGAGGACGACGACGGAGGCGAACCAGATCACGCCGACGCCGACGGTCAGGCGGTCGAGGTTGCGCTCCACCACCGACGATCCGCCCAGGGACGTCGAGATGCCGCCGCCGAACATGTCCGACAGTCCGCCGCCCTTGCCCTTGTGCATGAGGACGAGGACCACCATCAGCAAGCTCGAGGTGATGAGCACGATGGACGTTGCGATGATCACGATTCTTCAGCGCCTTGTCTTCGTAGTTCAGGACGGCGGGTCGGGCCGGGCGGTTTACCCGTCAGGTACGAAGGGTACGACGAACCATCGGCTGGTTCGGCAAGAACCCCCAGTTGAAACAGAATTGATCAGTTTTGATCAGACGGGGAGATCCCGGTACCGGCAGATTTTGACGAACTCTCCCGGGTCCAGGCTGGCACCACCGACCAAGGCGCCGTCCACATCGTCCTGCGCCATGAGCTTGGCGACGTTGTCGCCCTTGACCGAACCGCCGTACAGGATACGCACCTGGTCGGCCAGTCCGCCGTCGTACAGGTCGGCGAGCCGCGTCCTGATGGCGGCGCAGACCTCCTGCGCGTCCTGCGGGGTGGCGACCTCGCCGGTGCCGATGGCCCAGACGGGCTCGTAGGCGATCACGGTGCGCCGCACCTGGTCCGCGGGGATCTTCTCCAGCCCGCCGTCCACCTGCTCCAGGACGTGTGCGACATGTCCGCCGGACTTGCGGACCTCCAGGCCCTCGCCCACGCACAGGATCGGCGTGATGTCGGCGGCGAGCGCGGCCTTGGCCTTGGCGTTGACGACCGCGTCGTCCTCGGCGTGGTACTGGCGGCGCTCGGAGTGCCCCACGGCGGCGTAGGCGCATCCCAGCTTGGCGAGCATCGCGGCGGAGATCTCGCCGGTGTAGGCGCCGGAGGCGTGCTCGGAGACGTCCTGCGCGCCGTACTGGATGCCGAGCTTGTCGGCGTCGACGAGCGTCTGCACCGAGCGGATCGCGGTGAACGGCGGGAGCACGGCGATGTCGACGGCGTCGTGGTCGGCGTCCTTGAGCGCGAACGCCATCTTCTGCACGAGCTTGATCGCGTCGAAGTGGTTGTTGTTCATCTTCCAGTTGCCCGCCATGAGCGGCTTGCGTCCGCTCTGCGAGCCGGAAGGGTTCTTGGGCGCCATCGGTCAGTCCTCCAGGGCCTGCAGGCCGGGCAGCGTCTTGCCTTCGAGGTATTCGAGGCTCGCGCCGCCGCCGGTCGAGATGTGGGAGAAGGCGGCCTCGTCGAAGCCGAGCCGCCGCACCGCCGCGGCGGAGTCGCCGCCGCCGACGACGGTGAACGCGCCGGAGTCGAGGAGCCCCTGCGCGACGGCGCGGGTGCCGTGCGAGTAGGGCTCCATCTCGAACACGCCCATCGGGCCGTTCCAGAACACCGTGCGGGCGTCGGCGAGGCGCGCGGCGAACAGCTTGCCGGACTCGGGGCCGATGTCCAGGCCGAGCCGGTCGGACGGGATCGCGTCGGCGGCGACCACGCCGTGCTCCGCGTCGGCGGCGAATGCGGTGGCGGCGACGATGTCGACGGGGAGCACGAACTCCACACCGGCCTCTTCGGCCCGCCGCAGGTACTCGCGGACGGTGTCGAGCTGGTCCTCCTCCAGGAGGCTCTTGCCGACCTCGTGCCCCTGGGCCTTGAGGAAGGTGAACACCATGCCGCCGCCGATCAGGATGCGGTCGGCCTTGCCGAGCAGGTTGTCGATCACCCCGAGCTTGTCGGACACCTTGGAGCCGCCGAGCGCGACGGCGTAGGGGCGTTCGACGTCCTGGGTGAGCCGCTTCAGCACCTCGACCTCGGCGGCGATCAGCCCGCCGGCGGCGTGCGGCAGCCGCTCCGGCACGTCGTAGACGGAGGCGTGCCCGCGGTGGACGGCGCCGAACCCGTCCCCCACGTAGCACTCGGCCAGCGCGGCGAGCCGGTCGGCGAACGCGCCGCGCTCGGCGTCGTCCTTGCTGGTCTCGCCCGGCTCGAAGCGCAGGTTCTCCAGCAGGGCGACGCCGCCGTCCGCGAGGCCGTCCACGGCGGCGCGGGCCGAGTCGCCGACCACGTCCCGGGCGGCCGCCACGTCCGCGCCGAGCAGCTCACCGAGCCGTTCGGCGACCGGGGCCAGCGAGAACTCGGGCTTGACCTCCCCCTTGGGGCGGCCGAGGTGGGCGCAGACGATGACCTTGGCGCCCCGGGCCCGCAGCGCCTCGATCGTCGGCAGGCTCGCCCGGATCCGCCCGTCGTCGGTGATGGCGCCGTCCTGGAGCGGGACGTTCAGGTCCGCGCGGACGAGCACGCGCTTCCCGGCGACGTCGAGATCGTCAATGGTGCGCATCGGTTGTCCGGTGTCCTTCCGTACACGGCCGCGCCGTGGCCGCGCGCCTCACGCGCGGCCACGGCGCCGGTAGCCAGAGGTCAGTGTCGTCTCCGGGGGCGGACCCCCAGGCCCCCGGGGCTCCGCCCGGAAGCGCTCAGAGCTGCGAGCCGACGAGCTTGACCAGGTCCACGAGGCGGTTGGAGTAGCCCCACTCGTTGTCGTACCAGCCGACGACCTTGACCTGGTCGCCGATGACCTTCGTCAGTCCGGAGTCGAAGATGCAGGAAGACGGGTCGGTGACGATGTCGGCGGAGACGATCGGGTCCTCGGTGTAGGTGAGGTAGCCCTTCAGCGGGCCCTCGGCCGCGGACTTGAACGCCTCGTTGACCTCCTCGGCCGTGACCTCGCGGGAGACGGTGACGGTGAGGTCGGTGGCGGAGCCCGTCGGCACCGGGACGCGCAGCGCGTAGCCGTCCAGCTTGCCGTTCAGCTCCGGCATCACGAGGCCGATGGCCTTGGCGGCGCCGGTGGAGGCCGGCACGACGTTCAGCGCGGCGGCGCGGGCGCGGCGCAGGTCCTTGTGCGGCCCGTCCTGGAGGTTCTGGTCCTGCGTGTAGGCGTGGATCGTCGTCATCAGGCCCTTCTCGATGACGAAGGCGTCGTTCAGGACCTTGGCCAGCGGAGCCACGCAGTTCGTGGTGCAGGACGCGTTGGAGATCACCGTGTGGTTGGCCGCGTCGTACTTGTCCTCGTTCACGCCCAGGACGACGGTGACGTCCTCGTTCTTCGCCGGCGCGGAGATGATCACCTTCTTCGCGCCGTTGTCGGCGTGCACCCTGGCCTTGGTCGCATCGGTGAAGAACCCGGTGGACTCCACGACGATGTCGGCGCCGACGTCGCTCCACTTCAGGGCGGCGGGGTCGCGCTCGGCGAACGCCTTGACGCTCTTGCCGCCGACGACGATCTCGTCGGCGGTGGCGCGCACGTCCTCGGGGAAGCGGCCGAGGATACTGTCGTACTTGAGCAGGTGGGCAAGCGTGGCGTTGTCGGTCAGGTCGTTGACCGCCACGATCTCGATGTCGGCTCCGGACGCCTTCACGGCACGGTAGAAGTTGCGGCCGATCCGGCCGAAACCGTTGATGCCTACTCGGATGGTCACGGAACGGCTCTCCTCGCACATCGATAGCGCCCGGCGTCGTCCGGGCTGTCAACTACGGTCGATCCGGGGATCTCCCCTGCCCCTCGACCCTATCCAATGACCGGCGGGTAGCTTGCCACCGGCGGCGTGGGATTCCCGGGGGGAGTCCACCTTCCCCCGGCCGGGGGATTCGTCCGCCTCCGTCCGCCTCACGGGCACGCGCGGATCATCACTACAATCCCGGTCCATGTGGCGCGCGCGGTTTGTCCTGATCATGACGGGGGCGCTCGCGTGCCTGCTCACCACCCCGGCCGCCGCGTTGGAGCGTGCCGAACCGGTGAGCCGCGCCGACCACCTCGCGGCGGAACTGCGCCGGAACCCCGTCTACGTCACCGACCACGCCCCGCGCGTGCTGCCGCCCGACGCCGCCGAGCGGATCAAGGCGTCCGTCGCCCGGCTCGGCGTGCCCGCGTTCGTCGCGGTGACCCCCACCACCGACCTCGGCCGCGGTGGCGCCACCGCCGCGGACCTCATCGCGCTCCTGCGCGACCGGATGCGCGAGGACGGGATCTACCTCGTGTTCTCCCCGTCCGTAGGCGACGCGGCCGTGCGCCAGTTCGGCAGCGCCCGGCGCCTGCCGGTCGAGCAGGCCTGGCGGGCCACTCAGCTGGAACTGCCCTACGACGCGCCCGCGCCCGAACAGGTCGCGCGGTTCGTCGACATCGCGCTGTCGGGCAAGGCGGAGGAACGCGCCGACGCGAAGGGCCCCAGGCCGAAGTCGGAGGTCCGCAAGAGGCTGGACGCCGACGACGCCGCGGACCGCCGGGCGACGTACGTGGAGTGGGGCGTGTTCGGCGGGGGCGCCGCGCTCAGCGGCGTCCCCTTCCTGGCCCTCCTGATCCGCCGCCGCACCCGCCGGGCGAGCCCGCAGCAGACCAAGAGGAAGCAGGCCGAGAAGAGACCTGCGCAGAAGAAACCGGCGAAGGGCAAGCAGACGAGCAGCAAGCAGGTGGGCGGCAAGCAGGCGGGCAAGAAGTCGAAGAACAAGGGGCGCCGATGAGGCGGGCCGGCGTCCAGGCGCTCCTCTGCGTCGTCGTCCTCACGGCCCTGGCCGTGTGGCCGGGCGCCGCCGCGGCCGCGGACGACCCCCCGCACGCCGACGACCGCGTGAACAGGGTCGCGGCCGCCCTCGGGAAGAGTCCCCTGTTCGTCGACCCCGATGTCGGCAACGCTCTGGACGAGTCCGAGCGCGACCGGGTCGAGCGGGCCATCGGCGTGACCGCACGGCGGCTCGGCGTCCCCGCCTATGTCGTCGTCATCCCGAACCCGACCGACTCGGAGTCGCAGGGGCGCGCCGAGCCGTTCCTGTTCGCCGTCCAGGAGCGCGCCAAGCGCGACGGGCTGTACGTGATGGTCGATTCGCGCGGCTACATGGAATCGGAGGCGTTCCGTGTCCCGCGCCGGTACAGGTACTCCATGCTGGACGAGGAGGAGAACGGGCCGGGAAGCTGGAAGCCCGCCGACACCAAGCGTCCGTTCGAGGGGCTCGCGGAACGGATCACCGAGCGGTTGAACGCCTACGCCGCGGCTCCTCCGGCGTCCCCCACCATGCCGACCCTGTACTCCACCCCGGAGCCGTTCGGGGAGGAGAACACCTTCACCGCGAGCGACCCCGAGATCCAGGCCCCCTTTTTCACCGGTCTTCTCCTGGCCGGGCCGATCGCCGCCCCGCTGCTGTACTGGCTCGGCCTCGGCGTCCTCGCCCTGCTGGGAATCCGCGGCGCCCCCCGGGACAGGCGGAGGGTCCTGAGGCACAACTGGACCGGGACCAAACCCGGCATGCGCCGGTTGCGCCGCCAGGGCGCCAGGGAACTGGAGCGGCTTCGCCGCCTGCTCGCCACGGCCGACGCCGAGGGCGGACGCCCCTACGCCGTGTCCGCCTACGACGCCGCCCAGATCCTCTACGACGACGCCAAGGACGACGAGAACCGCGCCATCGACCTCGTCGGCGCGATCGTCCTCGCCCGCCAGGGGTGCATCGCCCTGTTCCGGGACACCGCGTCGCCTCCCCCGCCCTGCGTGGTGAACCCGCTGCACGGCGAGTCCACCGTGCGCAGGCACGTCCCGAAGGTCGACGGCCGCCTGCCCAGGCCGTGTCCCCTCTGCGCGGCCTGCGGGGAGCTCGACAAGCGAGGCGGGCTGACCGTCGCGAACCTCCTCCGGGTCCCCGGGCCGGGCGGCCGCCGCCCCCACACCGCGGTCCCCGGCGTGTGGCGGGACGAGGCGTGGGGCGCCGCCGGCACGAAGTTCCTTCCCCGTGTGATGAGGTATCTCGGTGTTGACTGAACCGTCCCCCGGCGAGCGGCTGGCCGCCGCGCTCCGCCGCTCCCCGATCCACGTCGACCCGTCGCTGGAGTCCGCGCTCCCCCGCGCGGAGCGGCGCAGGCTCATCGCCAAGTTCGAGAAGGTTCCGGCGCCCGTCTTCGTCGTGCTGGTCCCGCTGGTCGAGGGCGGCATCTGGACCGGCGGCGAGCAGCTGGCGACCGTCGTCCACGACCGGCTGGGCCGCGACGGCATCTTCATCACCTTCGACGACGACGTCCAGGACCTGGCCGCCCACGAGTGGGGCGGCGAGTACCAGGCCGCCGACGCCGCCCGCGCCGTCAGGTTCGACCGCGCCATGGACGGCGCGCCGCTGGCCGTCCGCCTGTCCCGCATCGCCGACTTGATCGTCTCGGGGACGGGCACCCGGGAGTACAAGCGCGTCTCCGAAGAGCTGAGCAGGCGGGTCGAGCGGATCCGTGAGAGGGACGGCGGGGCCGCGCCGGACGACGACGGCGGCGGCCTCGCTCTCCCCCTGGGCGCCGCCGGTGTCGCCGCGGCCGGTGTCGCGGGCCTCGTGCTGTGGCGGCGCCGCCGCATGGCGGCCGTCAGCCGCGAGGGCGACGGCCTCCTGATGCCCCGGACGGTGTTCGCCACCGCGAGCCGGGCCAGCGAGGACCAGCTCCGCGAGCAGGCCTCCCGCGAGGTCATCGCGTTCGGTGAACTCCTCGACGAGAGCAGCACCCCCACCGCGGACGAGCGGGCCCGCACCCTGACGACCCGGGCCCTGGACGCCTACCAGGCCGCGGGCAAGACCCTGGACTCGGCCCGCGGCGTCCCCGACCTCGCCGGCGTCCTCGTCCTGCTGGACCAGGGCCGCGACGCCCTCGCCTCGGCCCAGGCGGTCGCGAAGGGCAAGCCGGAGATCCCCCCGATGCCCCTGTGCTTCTTCAACCCCCTGCACGGGGACGCCACGACCAAGCTCGACTGGCGCCCCATCGGCTCCCGCAAGCGCCTGCACATCCAGACGTGCCGCGCCTGCGCCCGCACGACGCGCCGGAAGCAGACCCCGGACGTCCTCCTGGACCACCGCGACGGCCGCGACGTCCCCTACTACGAGGCCGACCCGTCCGAGAGCGTCTGGGCCGAGACCGGCTACGGCCAGCTCCGCGACGACCTGATCCACAGGGTGCTGAGAGGCGATCTGAACAGGACCGACTGAACCGTTACGGCGCGAGCATGTCGGCGGTCAGGTTGGCGTCGGTGCCGGGGATGCCCTGGTCCCCGGCGCGCTTGTCGGCCATGGCGAGGAGGCGGCGGATGCGGCCGGCGATGGCGTCCTTGGTGAGCGGCGGGTCGGAGAGCTGGCCGAGCTCCTCCAGGGACGCCTGCTTGTGCTCCAGCCGGAGGCGGCCCGCGCTGACGAGGTGCTCGGGCGCGTCCTCGCCGAGGATCTCCAGGGCGCGGGCGACGCGGGCGCCGGCGGCGACGGCCGCGCGGGCCGAGCGGCGCAGGTTGGCGTCGTCGAAGTTGGCCAGCCGGTTGGCGGTGGCGCGGACCTCGCGGCGCATGCGGCGCTCCTCCCAGGCGAGGACGCTGTCGTGGGCGCCGAGGCGGGTGAGCAGCGCGCTGATGGCGTCGCCGTCGCGGACGACGACGCGGTCCACCCCGCGGACCTCGCGCGCCTTGGCATGGATCTTGAGGCGCCGGGCGGCGCCGACCAGGGCGAGCGCCGCCTCGGGGCCGGGGCAGGTCACCTCAAGGGACATGGACCGGCCGGGCTCGGTGAGCGAGCCGTGCGCCAGGAACGCGCCGCGCCAGGCGGACTCGGCATCGCATGCCGCGCCCGCGACGACGTGCCGGGGCAGGCCGCGGACGGGCCGGCCGTTGTTGTCGATGAGGCCGGTCTGCCGGGCGAGCGACTCGCCGTCGCGGAAGACGCGGACGACGTAGCGGTTGCCCTTGCGCAGGCCGCTCGGGGCGAGCACGACGACCTCGGAGGTGTGCCCGAACACCTCCGCGATGTCCTTGATCAGGCGCCGTGCCGCGACGCCGGTGTCGATTTCGGCCTCGATCACGATCCGCCCGCTGACCAGGTGCAGACCCCCCGCGAAGCGCAGCAGCGTCGAGACCTCGGCCTTGCGGCAGCACGGCTTCATGACCGTGAGCCTGCTCAGCTCGTCCTTGACCACACCGGTCATCGCCATCTGATGAACCCCTCCCCCTATCGGACTCCCAGCAGTCTGGCCGATCCCGGCCCCGCGGGTCGTCAGTCGGTGAATATCTGTACGAAGGCTTGGGCCAGACGGGCGGGTTCATGACGCGGCGAGCCGTCGTCGGCGGCGACGTCGGCGAGGACGAGGCGCCCGCCGATCTCCTGGACGGCCTTGTCGAGGGCCGCGGGATCGTCCACCACACCGCCGTCCGCGAGGACGACGTCCACGCTGAGGCCGGGCGCGTGGGCGCGCAGGACCTCCAGGTGGGTCTGGGGGGAGAAGTCGTCGGTCTCGCCGGGCTGCGGCGCGAGGTTCAACGCGACCACGCGGCGGGCGCGGGAGGAGGTGAGGGCGCGGGCCAGCGCGGGCACCTTGAGGTGGGGCAGGACGCTCGTGAACCAGGAGCCGGGGCCGAACACGATCCAGTCGGCGTCCTCGACGGCGGCCAGGGCCTCGGGGCACGCGGGCGGATCGGCGGGGACGAGGGACACCCCGAGGACGCTGCCGGGCGTCCGGGCGCACGCGACCTGCCCTTTGACGTGGGTGACCTCGTCGGGGCGGGACGGGTCGGCGCCGCGGACCTCGGCGACGATGTCCATCGGGACGGCGGCCATCGGCAGGACCCGGCCGTGCGCGCCGAGGAGCCGGCCGACCCAGTCGAGGCCGGCGACGGTGGAGCCCGGCCCGCCCGCGGCGTCCGGCGCCACCTCGCCGAGCAGTTCCCACAGGGCGACGATGAGGAGGTTGCCGACGGCGTGGCCGCGCAGGTCGCCCTCGCTGCCGAAGCGGTGCTGCACCACGTCCCGCCAGGTCTGCCCCCACTCGTCGTCACCGCACAGGGCGGCCAGCGCCATGCGCAGGTCGCCGGGCGGGAGCACGCCCAGCTCACGGCGGAGCCGCCCGCTCGATCCGCCGTCGTCGGCGACGGTGACGATCGCGGTCAGCCGGTCGGTGACGCGGCGCAGGGCCGACAGCGAGGCGTAGAGGCCGTGGCCGCCGCCGAGCGCGACGACCTTCGGGCCGTGGGGCTTCACCGTGCCGTTACTCTCCTCGTCCGGGGATCACTCGCGGCCGAGGTCACGGTGGGCGACCTGGACCTCGATGCCCTCGTCCCGCAGCCGGGCGGCGATCTGCTCCGCCATGGCCACACTACGGTGTTTGCCGCCGGTACATCCCACGGCGAGGGTCACGTAGTGCTTGCCCTCGCGCTCGTACCCGCCGGCGAGAAGCCGCAGGACCTCGGCGTAGGCGTCCAGGAACTCCTTGGCGCCGGGCTGGCCGAGGACGTAGTCGCGGACCGCGGTGTCGCGGCCCGTCTTCGGCCTCAGCTCGGGCACCCAGTGCGGGTTCGGCAGGAACCGGCAGTCGACGACGAGGTCGGCGTCGACGGGCAGGCCGTACTTGTAGCCGAACGACACGACGGTCGCGCGCAGGCTCGACTCGCCGGTGTCGTTGCCGAAGAAACCGATGATCTTGTTGCGCAGCTCGTGCACGTTGAGCCCGCTGGTGTCGATCACCAGGTCGGCCTCGGCGCGGACCTCGCGGACCAGCTCGCGCTCCCGCGCGATGCCGTCGACGAGGCGCCCGTCGTCCTGCAGCGGGTGGGGGCGCCGGACGCTCTCGAAGCGGCGCACGAGGTCGTCGTCGCCGGCCTCCAGGAACACCACGCGCGGGTGGACGCCCCGCGCCTCCAGCTCGGCGATCGAGGAGTGCAGGTCCTCGGTGAAGGCGCGGCTGCGGACGTCGACGACGACGGCGATGCGGGGGACGGCGTCCTTCACCCGGCCGCCGAGGTCGGCCATCGTCGCCAGCAGCCCGGGCGGCAGGTTGTCGACCACGAACCAGTCGAGGTCCTCCAGGGACTTGGCCGCGGTGCTGCGGCCCGCCCCGGACATGCCGGTGACTATCACGATGTCCGGAATCTTCGTCTCAGTGGTCATGGCCGTCTCCCCCTGTGCTCCCCGTCTCCGCCCGTGCCCGCGCCGCCGTCCCGGTCCCGGGAGTCCCCGCCGGAGTTCCCGGGCGGGGCGGCGGCGCCGTGCAGCGCCGCGACGATTCCCTCGGCGCTGCGCATGCCGATCCCCGGGACCTCGGCGACCTGCTCGGGCGTCGCGTCCTTCAGCCGCTTCACCGAGCCGAAGTGTTTCAGCAGCGCCGCGCGGCGCGCCGGGCCCAGACCCGGAACGTTATCGAGTTCGCTCACCGTCATGGACCTGGACCGCCGCTGCCGGTGGAAGGTGACGGCGAAGCGGTGCGCCTCGTCGCGGACCCGCTGCACGAGGAACATGCCCTCGCTGTTGCGCGGCAGGATCACCGGGTCGTCCTCGCCGGGCAGCCACAGCTCCTCCAGCCGCTTGGCGATCCCGCAGACCGCGATGTCGTCGACGCCCAGCTCGTTCAGCGCCCGCTGCGCGGCGGCCGCCTGCGGCGGCCCGCCGTCGACGATCACCAGGTTGGGCGGGTAGGCGAACTTGCGCGGCCTGCCGGTCTCCGGGTCGATCGGCTGGTGGGCGCCATCCTCGTCGGGGTCGCCCAAGTGATCGAGCTCGCCCATCTTCTCGCTCTCGGCGAGGTAGCGCTTGAACCTGCGGGTGATGACCTCGTGGATGGAGCGGACGTCGTCCTGCCCCTCGACGGCCTTGATCGTGAACCGGCGGTACTCGCTCTTGCGGGCGAGGCCGTCCTCGAACACGACCATGGACGCGACCACGTTCGTGCCCTGCAGGTTGGAGACGTCGTAGCACTCGATGCGCAGGGGCGCGTCGTCCAGTTCCAGCGATTCCTGGATCTCCTGCAGCGCCCGGCTGCGGGTGGTCAGGTCGGACGCGCGGCGCGTCTTGTGCTGCTTGAGCGCCTCGTGCGCGTTGCGGGCGACGGTCTCCAGCAGGGACTTCTTGTCGCCGCGCTGCGGGACGCGCACCCGGACGGGCCCGCCGCGCTGCTCGGACAGCAGCTCGGCCATGGCGTCCTCGTCCGGCGGCAGCGCGGGGACGAGCACCTCGCGCGGCACCGACTCGCTCTCGCTGTAGATCTGGATGAGGAAGTGCTCGACCAGGTCGGAGGTGGTGACGTCCTCCACCTTGTCGACCACCCAGCCGCGCTGCCCGCGGATGCGCCCGCCGCGCACGTAGAAGACCTGGACGGCCGCCTCCAGCTCGTCCTCGGCGAAGGCGATCATGTCGCAGTCGGTGGAGTCGGCGAGGACGACCGTCTGCTTCTCCAGGGCGCGTTCCAGGGCGCGGATGTCGTCGCGGAGCCGGGCGGCGCGCTCGTACTCCTGGGACGCGGCGGCCTCGCGCATGTCGCGTTCGAGGCGCCTGGTGAAGCGGGTGGTGTGGCCCGCCATGAAGTCGCAGAAGTCCTCGGCGAGGAGGCGGTGCTCCTCCGGGGAGACGCGGCCGACGCACGGCGCCGAGCACTTGCCGATGTAGCCGAGCAGGCAGGGCCGGTCGAGCTGGTGCTGCCGCTTGAACACGCCGGCGCTGCACGTCCGGACCGGGAACACGCGCAGCAGCTGGTCGACCGTCTCCCGGATCGCCCACGCGTGGGAGTACGGCCCGAAGTAGCGCACGCCCTTGCGCTTGGCACCGCGCATCACCATCACCCTCGGGAACTCCTCGTTCAGGGTGACGGCCAGATACGGATAGGACTTGTCGTCGCGGTAGCGGACGTTGAACCGCGGGTCGAACTCCTTGATCCAGGAGTATTCGAGCTGGAGCGCCTCGACCTCGGTGCCGACGACGGTCCAGTCGACCCGGGCGGCGGTCTGCACCATCGTCTGCGTGCGGGGGTGCAGGGCGGCGAAGTCGGCGAAGTAGGAGTTCAGGCGCTGGCGCAGGCTCTTGGCCTTGCCAACGTAGATGACCCGGCCGTGCTCGTCGCGGAATCGGTACACCCCGGGGGACTCCGGTATGGAGCCCGGTGCGGGTCGGTAGGTCGCCGGATCTGCCACGCTCAGAAGCCTAGTGGGCCGTACCGACACGCCGCGCGCCCGCGCGTCCCGTCCCGGGGTGACGGAGATCTCCACGTCCGCGAGCACCGTTCCCGCCCGGACCGGCGGGCCGCCCCGGACCGGGACGGCCCGCCGTGCACCGGGACGCTCAGGCGAGCATGATCTGGTCGCCCTGGACGGTGATCTGCCTCTCCTCCAGGGGCTTGTCCGCCGGCGGGCTCGCCACCGACCCGTCGGCGATCTTGAACTTGCTGCCGTGGCAGGGGCAGTTGATCATGCCTCCCGACACCGAGTCGACGCTGCACCCCTTGTGCGTGCACGCCGCGGAGTACGCCTTGAACTCGCCCTGCGCCGGCTGGCACACCACGACCTTCGCGTCCTCGAAGACCCTGCCGCCGCCGACCGGGATCTCACTGGCGGACGCGAGGGCCCCGCCTGCGCCGGCGCCTCCGCCGCCGGAGTCCCCGCCGCCGGAGCCGCCGGTGTCACCGCCGTCGTCGGACCCGCCGCACGCCGCCGCCAGCCCGGCGATGCCCGCGAGCCCCGCACCGAGGAGGACGCCCCGGCGGGTGTTGCCCCCGGCCGGCGTGTCCCCCGGCGCCTGCTCCGCTTCGTCCACCCGCGTCTCGGACTCCTGTGGCATGTGCACCCCTCCGGTGACCTCATTCGGTTCCTGTGTGTCACCAGGGAGCACGGATGCGCGACCGCGATGGTTCAAACCAGAACCAATTCGCCGGGTGACCGTGCTCAGGTGACGACGATGCCGCCGTTGCGGACCTGGACGGGGTACTCCCGCAGCGGCTCCTCCGCGGGGCCCTTCTGCACCGAGCCGTCCGCGACCTTGAACTCGCTGCCGTGGCAGGCGCAGTTGATCAGCCCGTTCCGCACGCTGCCGACCGTGCAGCCCTGATGCGGGCAGACCGCCGTGAACGCCTTGAACACGCCCTCGCTCGGCTGGGTCACCACGACCTTGTCGTCGCCGTACACCTTCCCGCCGCCGACGGGGATGTCGGCGGCCTTCGCGATCTCCTGCCCCTTGAGATCC